>NZ_JBIARB010000010.1:269027-336472 GCF_042889545.1 Streptomyces sp. NPDC002574 | reverse complement strand
TGCTCCGAGACGGAACCTTCTACGAACCGCGCCTCTCCTAAACAACCGTCGCATGACCAGCTCAGGCTTGCCGAAGGACATAGAGGCACCCCCCCCACTGGGGATCAGGCGCATGACGAGACAGAGGGGGCGGGGGTGGAGGGGTGGGCGTTCTGGACTGTGGAGCATATTTGGGTGCATGACCCGGGGTGATCAAGGAACAGTTCCCGAGGCACCGAAATGTGCTGTCCAGAATGGCCGGCCCCGGAGGCCCCGAACCCGGCACCCCCCACAACACGCGCCGGGGCGCCTGACTTCACAGGGCACACGGGCGGGAGGGCGGGGAAAGGCCAGGTCAGAGCCAGCCGCGGTCGAGCGCGATACGCACCGCCTCCGCGCGATTACGCGCCCCCGTTTTCTGGATGGCCGTGGAGAGGTAGTTGCGTACCGTCCCCTCGGAGAGGTGAAGCCGGCGCGCGATCTCCACGTTGAGCGAGCCATCCGCCGCGGCCCGCAGAACGTCCCGCTCGCGCGCGGTGAGCGGATCCGCCCCGCCGCTGAGGGCGGCCGCCGCGAGCGCGGGGTCGATGACCTTCTCCCCGCGCAGGACGCGGCGCACCGCGTCCGCGAGCCGCGCCGCGGGGGCGTCCTTGACCAGGAACGCGTCGGCGCCGGCCTCCATCGCGCGCCGCAGGTAGCCGGGGCGCCCGAAGGTGGTGACGATGACGACCCGCACGTGCGGCAGCTCGGCCCGGAGCGCGGCCGCCGCGTCGAGGCCGGTCATGGTGCCGGGCATCTCGATGTCGAGGAGCGCGACGTCCGCCTCCGCGGCGCGCGCGGCCGCGACGGCGTCCTCGCCGCGGGAGACCTGGGCGACGACCTCGATGTCCTCCTCCAGCCCCAGCAGCGCGGCCAGTGCCTCGCGCACCATCGACTGGTCCTCAGCCAGCAGCACCCGGATCATGGGCGGCAGCGTAGCCCGCCGGGACGAACGCGCGGAGGGTGAACCCGCGTCCGCCCTCCGTCTCCAAGCGGCCGCCGGCCAGCAGGAGCCGTTCCTCCAGCCCTGTGAGGCCGTTGCCGCGTGCGGCGCCGCCGGGGCCGGCGAGGCCGCGCCCGTCGTCGGAGACGGTCAGGCAGACCGTTCCGCCGTCCCCGCCCCCGTCCCCGTCCGCGCCCTCGCCGACGGCGACAGCGCACCGCCGGGCGCCGCTGTGCCGTACGACGTTGGTGACGGCCTCGCGCAGGGCCCAGGCGAGGGCGGCCTCCGCCTCGGGGGTCAGCGGGGCGGTCACCTCGGCGGGCAGGTCGGCGCGGATGCCGGCGGTCCGCAGGGCGCCGCGGGCCGCGATCAGCTCGTCGGGGAGGTTGGCCCGCCGGTAGCCGCTGACGGCCTCGCGGACGTCGACGAGGGCCTGCCGGCTGACCCGCTCGATGTCGGCGACCTGCGCGGCGGCGTCCCCGGGCCGGTCGGGCAGCATGCGCCCGGCGAGTTCGCTCTTGAGGGTGATCAAGGACAGCGAGTGCCCCAGCAGGTCGTGCAGGTCGCGGGCGAGCCGCAGCCGCTCCTCGGTGGCGGCCAGCTGCGCGATGGTCTCGCGGGCCTCGCGCAGTTCCCGGGTGGTGCGGACCAGTTGCCGCACGCCCGTCATGGCGAAGCCGCCGAGCATGCACGGCACGAGGAGCGAGACGAGCGTGATGCCGTCCGCGCCGTGCGGCCAGGCGCACAGCGCGAGCACCGCGGTGACCCCGGGGATCGCCCAGCGCGCCTGGCGGCCGGGCAGGACCGCGCCGCAGCCGACCGACAGGTAGACGAAGAGCACGAGGAACGCGCTGCCGAGGGTGAGCCCCAGGACCAGGGCGAACACCCCGAGCAGCCCCAGCACCCCGTACACCCAGGGCGGCTGCTGGTCGGCGTTGGTCCGCCGGAAGACCAGGCCGAGGTAGAGCGTGACGTACACGGCGAGGCCGGCCCAGCCCAGCGCGGTGGCGAGCAGGCCGTGCCCGCCGTCGGCCAGATCGCTGACCGGGGAGCCCAGGTAGAGCATCCACATCGCGATCCAGATCAGCTTCACGAATGCCTGCCGGCGGTTCTCCGGTGCCCGGCCGATCGCCGTGGTGTCGTCCGCCCGGACGGCCTCCCGCCGGCGCGTCGCTCCCGCGGTCACGTCACGCTCCCTCCCGGCCCTCAGGCCTTCGCGGTGTCCTTGCGGTACATCCAAGCGGCTGTGCCCGCGAAGAGCACCAGGTAGACCACGAGCACCGCCACGTCGCGCAGGTGCGGGGCGTGGCCGAGCTCGACGGCCTGGCCGAGCGCGGCGTACGGCCGCGCCGGGAGCACGTCCGCGATGTGCCGCAGCCAGCCGGGGAAGGAGCTGTACGGCATCCACAGGCCGCCGAGCAGCGCCATCCCGAAGTAGGCGATCATGGCGACCGGGCGGGCCACGTCCGCGTTCGCGACGTAGCCGATGGCCACGCCCAGCGCGGCGAAGACGAAGCTGCCCGCCCAGCTGGTCAGCAGCACGCCGCCCCACTGCCAGGCGTCCAGCCGCACGCCCTTGACGGCCGCGCCCGCGATCAGGACGAGGACGATCGAGGGCAGGCTGACGGTGGCCGCCGAGGCGATCTTCGCCAGGACGTAGCCGCGGCCGGGCAGCGCGGTCAGCCGCAGCTGGCGGACCCAGCCCTTGTCGCGCTCGCGGGCGATGCGCTCGGAGTTGCCCATGAGCACGGCGGTCATGGCGCCGAAGGCGCACATCGCGACCATGTAGTACGTCACCAGGGAGCTTTTCTGACCTGCCGTCAGGATCAGGAAGAGCAGCACCGGGTAGAGCACCGAGAAGAACATGAACTTGCGGTTGCGCAGGACGCGCAGGATCTCCAGCTTGACCAGCGTCCTCATCGGGCCGCCACATCCTCGTCCTTGGACGCGGCCTTCGGCGCCGCCGATGCCGTGCCGGCGGTGCCGGCGGTGATGGCCAGGAAGGCCTGTTCCAGGCCGAGCCCGGCGACTTCCAGGTGCCGGGGGTAGAGCCCGGCCGCGTAGACGGCGTGCACGGTCGCGTCGGCGTCGGTGGAGCGCAGGCGCACGGTGGAGCCCGTCACTTCGGCCGCCGTGACCCCGGGCAGGGCGAGCAGCACCGCCTCGTCCCAGGCGGTGTCCAGGTCGAAGACGATCCGCCGGGCCCCGGCGCGCGCCTTGATCTCCGAGGCGGTGCCGTCGGCCAGCAGCCGGCCGCCCTGCAGGACGAGCACGCGGTCGGCGACCGCGTCCGCCTCCTCCAGGTAGTGGGTGGCGAACAGCACGGTGCGGCCCTGCCGCACCTGGCCGCGCATGGCGTCCCAGAAGGCCTGGCGCGCGGAGACGTCCATGCCGGTGGTGGGCTCGTCCAGCACCAGCAGGTCGCTCGCCCCCGCGGTCGCGAGGGCGAAGCGCACGCGCTGCTCCTGGCCGCCGGAGAGCTTGTTGACCTTGCGTCCGGCGATCGCCTCCAGGCCGGCGTCCGCGAGCACCTCGGCGACGGGGCGCGGGCGGGGGTGCAGGTCGCAGGCGAGCCGCACGATCTCCCGGACGGTGACGTCCTCCATGAGGCCGCCGCTCTGCAGCACGGCGCCGACCAGCCCGTCGGAGATCGCGCGGCGCGGTGAGCGGCCGAAGATCTCGACGGTGCCGGAGTCGGGGGTGTGCAGGCCCAGCAGCAGGTCCAGGGCGGTGGACTTGCCGGCGCCGTTGGGGCCGAGGAGGGCGACGGTCTCGCCCGGGTGGAGGGTCAGGGTCAGGTCGTCGACGGCCCGTACCGGGCCGAAGCTCTTCGTCACGTGCGTGAACGCGATGGCGGTCATGGCAGCAGAGTCGCCGGTGCGGGGGTGCGCGCGGCAGTGCCCGGCGTCCCGTTCCGCGCATGACAGATGTCATGGGTGTGGCCCCGGTACGGGTACCGGGGCCACACCCGCGACGGAAGGGTCAGGCGGTCAGGAGGTGCCCTCCACGGTGACCGTCTTCTTCGCCGGGTCGTCCGTCCGCAGCGCGGGCAGCATCGCCGAGGCGACGTCCTGCGGGGTGACGGCGGTCTTGCTGCCGTCCCCGCGGGTGACCAGCACGCCGTCGAAAGCGCCGCCGTACAGGCCCTTGAGCACGTCCAGGTCGATCTTCGGGGTCAGGTTGCCCTGCGGGTCCGGGACCATCGACAGGACCTGCGACAGCGAGTGCTCCGGGCTGAACGGGATCTTCTGGCCGCCCGCCTTCACGTACACGAAGCCCGACATCGCGGTCTTGCCGAAGCCGTTGACCGCCGCGTCGAGCGCGGCCTGGGTGACCTTGGGCTCGACCGTGGTGGCCGCCAGCGTGACGAGGCCGGGCTTGCCGCTGGCGACCTGCGTGGCGTAGGCCGCCGTCACCTTGTCCACCGAGCCGTCGACGTCGATGGCCTGGTGCGGCTTGCCGGCGACGGCGACGGCCTTGCCGGACACGAACGTGATCTTGCCCTCGGAGCCGGCTCCGCCGAGCCCGGCGGAGAGCTTCTCCAGCTGCGCGCGGAGCTTGTCCTTGTCGGTGTCCACGACGGGGTCGACCTCGCGGGTGCCGCCGAGGAGCGAGCCGATCACGGTGACCGGGTTGTAGTCGCGGCGTGCCACGTTGCGGACGGTCGCGTCGGTGTCGAGGACGAGACCGGCGGCCGAGGGCTTCAGCTTCCGGGTCTGGTCGCCGACGGTGACGGTGATCGCGGTGTCCTTGCGCGGGCCGAGCTGCGCGTCGAGCGCCGCCGTGGCCTCGTCCTTGGACTTGCCGCCGATGTCGACGCCGTAGACGGTGGTGCCGGCCGGGACGTCGGAGTGGTCCATCAGCAGGCCCGCCGTGTAGGCGATGCCGAGCAGGACCACCACGGCCACGCCCGCCAGTATCAGCTTGGAGCGCCCCTTGGGCTTCGGGGCCGGCTCGTCGTCCTCCTGGAAGTGGTACGCGTCGCCGCCGGCCGGGACCGGGCGGGTCACCGCGGGGCCCGCCGGGGGCACGGCCGGGATGCCGCTGACGACCGTGTCACCGGACAGCCGCTCCCCCGCGGGCGGGAACGCGCCGGGGAAGGGCTCGGTGTGCGGGGCACCGGCCGGGGGGATCCGCATGTCGCCGGTCATCGGGCCCGTGGTGGGGCCGGCCGGGGGCTGGAAGCTGCGGAAGGGCGTGCCGGGGCCACCGGGGCCGGGAGCACCCGGACCGGACGGGCCGCCGGGCCCGCCGGGACCCGGACCGGCCTGGCCGGGGAACGGCCGGGGGCCGGGAGCACCGGGACCACCGGGACCGCCCGGGCCCATGGGCCCGTCGGTGAGGTACGGGATGCCGGGCCGGGGCGCGCCGCCGGGCGCACCGGGGCCACCCGGACGGCCCGGACCGCGCTCCTGGCCGGTGGGCCGCGAGGGCAGCTCGCCGAGCTGCATCGGCTGCGTGATCTCCGGGGCGGCGAAGTCCTGGCCCGGCCCGGGGGCGGGTGCCGGGGCGGGCGGTGCCGCCTCGGGCGTCTGCGGGGCGGGCGTGGCCTTGCGCGGGGCGAACCAGTCGCTGGTCGGCTTCGCGCCGCCCTGCGCCGGGATCTCCGGCTCGGGGGCCGGGGCGGGTGCGGGAACCGGCTCGCCCTGCCCGGTGCCCGGGGCGCCGTTGCCGCCGGCGGCGGTCCATCCCGCGGGCGGCTGCGCCGGCTCCGCGGCGGGGCCGGCGGCCGGGGAGGCGGGGGCCTCGCCCTCCGCGGCGCCGTCGACGGTCGTACGGACCACGACGGGCGGAATCGGCCGGGACCCGGGGATGTTGATCCGGATCCGCGTGGTCAGCGTGGTCTCGGTCCTGGGCTCTCCCGCGGCCGGGGCGCCCGGGGTCTCCCCGTCGGCGGGCGCCTCGTCCCGTGGGCCCTCCTGCGGATGCAGCGACGGAAACGGGCGGGTCCCGTACGGCGGGGTGCCCGAGGGATACGCGGCTCCGCCCCGGCCCTGGTGGCCGGGGGACGGACGGTCAGTTTCACGACTCAATGCAGGCTCTCCCGGTTCGCTTCGCCACCCGTCACGGCCTTCCGCGGGCGGCCCGGCGGCGCGCACCACCATACTGGGCACCGCCGAGGAGTCGCCTGCCGCCGGGGGGAGACCGCCCGTACCAACGGGATGTATGCGACGTCATCCACCAAAACGGACGACACGCGGTTCGTGAGCGGTCAACGCGCGCATCGTAACGGACGGAACGTGGCGCCTATCGTGCCGCAAGTGATCCGCCGCCGGGAGGCCCGGGTTGGGCAAGCGTGGCCGACATCACGCCGGCCATCGCACCGCCCAACAAGTAGATGTACGGGCTGAGTCCATTGGCGAACAGGAAGTCGCCCTCCGGGCGCGCGGAGCTGAGGAAGATCACGGTGAGCAGCCAGACCGCCGCCGGCACCAGAGCCCCCACCCGCCCGCCGGTCAGCTTGCCGCCGCCCCAGAACAGGGCCGCGCAGCCGGCCAGCGCCAGGATCAGCCCGCCGGGGAACCAGGCCGCCTGGACCAGCCCCCCTGCGACGGCCACCACGGCGCCCAGCACGGCCAGCACGACGTACCCGAGAAGCCTCATGCCCCCACCCCCGCGAACAGGTCGTCCTCGAGGCCGTCGGCGACCCCGGGCCCGCCCGTGACCAGACGGTAGTACTCGGCGCCGAAGAGCGGCTGCCCGAGGTCGTTGGAGAGGGCGAAGAACGGGCCGTCCACCGCGATCTGCGTGCTGTGCGCCCGCATGGCCGCCGCCTTGAGCCCGGCGTAGCGGGCCTCGGCGTCGATGCGCGCGGTCACCTCGGAGTCGTCCACGACGCCGGGCACGTCGTCGGCGGTCGCGACGCCCTCGAAGAGGCGGTCCCTGCCGGCCGCGCGCAGCCGCGCGAAGCCCTCCTCGACCTCCGTCCGGGGCAGGCAGTTCCAGTAGACCTTGGCGATCGTGTGCGGGGCGCCGAGGTCGGGCCGGAAGGACGGATCCGCGGCCAGCCCCGCGGCGCGGGTGGCGACCCGGTGCGCCTGGATGTGGTCGGGGTGGCCGTAGCCGCCGTTCTGGTCGTACGTGACGAGCACCTGCGGCCGAATCTCGCGGATCACCTCCACCAGGTACGAGGCCGCCTGGTCGAGGTCCGCCTGCCAGAAGCAGTCCGGCCGCTCGTTCTGCGGGACGCCCATCATCCCCGAGTCCCGGTACCGGCCGGGACCGCCGAGGAACCGGTGGTCGGTGACGCCCAGCTCCTTCATGGCGGCCGCCAGTTCACCGATCCGGTGGGTGCCGAGGGTGTCGTCCCGGTCGGCGGCCAGGTGGGCCAGCTCCGGCGGGATCACCTCGCCCTCCTCGCCCAGGGTGCACGTCACGAGCGTCACGTGGGCCCCCTCGGCGGCGTACTTGGCCATGGTGGCGCCATTGTTGATCGACTCGTCGTCGGGGTGTGCGTGGACGAGGAGCAGTCGGCGGGCGGGCGTCGCGGTCATGGGAAGAGCCTACGGCTCAGAACTTGAAGTCCCCGATCATGCCCGCGACGTTGTTGGTCAGGTCCCTGATCGTCGGGGCGATCGACGAACTCGCCAGATAGAAGCCGAGCAGTACGCAGACCACCGCATGCCCCGCCTTCAGCCCGGACTTCCGGACGAGCAGGAACACGACGATCAGCAGCAGCAGCACCGCCGAAATCGAGAGTGCCACAGCGGCTCACCTCCAGGGCCTCAGGGTCGCGACAGCAGTTGCCAACCGGTTGTTACCCACTCTCGGCAATGGATCATAACTTTGTGGTGGACCGCATAGGTCGGTGCACGGGAGCACGCGGGGGCGCATGGCCGGTTCTCGCGGGTGCGCGCGCCGGGCCCGCCGACCGGCCCGGTGGGAGACTCCCCCTCATGACGCAATCGCTCTCCTTCCCGCGGCAGTACGCCCGCACGCAGCGGTTCTCGCTCGGCGCCCCGCGCGCCTTCTCCGTCTCACCGGACGGCGGGCGCATCGCCTTCCTGCGCTCCCGTTCCGGCACCGACCGCTCGCACCTGCTGTGGGTGCTGGACCTGTCCGGCGACGGCGCCGCGGCCGAGCGGGTCGCGGCCGACCCGGCGGCGCTGCTCGCCGGTGCGGACGAGGAACTGTCGCCGCAGGAGCGGGCGCGGCGCGAGCGCAGCCGTGAGGGTTCGGCGGGCATCGTGGCGTACGCGACGGACGACGCGGTGGAACGGGCCGCGTTCGCCTTGTCCGGGCGGCTGTTCACGGCGGAACTGACCGCGGGCACCGCCCGGGAGATCGCGGTGCCGGGCCCGGTGGCGGACCCCCGCCCGTCGCCCGACGGCCGCCGGGTGGCCTATGTGGCGGACGGCGCGCTGCGCGTGGTGGACGCGGACGGCGGCGGGGACCGCGCGCTGGCCGGGCCGGAGGGCCCCGGCATCACGTACGGGTTGGCGGAATTCGTCGCCGCCGAGGAGATGTCCCGCGGCCGCGGTTTCTGGTGGGCACCGGACGGCGCCGCCCTGCTCGCCGCCCGGGTGGACGAGGCCCCGGTGCGGCGGTGGTGGATCGCCGACCCCGCCAACCCCGGGCAGGAGCCGGCCGAGGTCGCCTACCCGGCCGCCGGAACACCGAACGCCGAGGTCACGCTGGTACTGCTGACCCTGGACGGCGCTGCCACGCCCGTGGAGTGGGACCGGGAGCGCTATCCGTACCTCGCGCGGGTGCACTGGTCGGCGGCCGGCCCGCCGCTGCTGCTGGTGCAGGCACGGGACCAGCGCGAGCAGGTGTACCTGGCGGTCGACACGGCCACCGGCGGCACCCGCGAGGTGCACCGCGAGCGGGATGAAATCTGGCTTGATCTTTTCGGTGGGGTGCCGGTCTGGGCGAGCGGTGAGCGCCTGGTCCGGATCACCGACGAGAGCGGCGCGCGATGTCTGGTCGTGGGTGAACACGCCTTCACCGGACCGGAGTTGCACGTGCGTTCGGTGCTCGGCAGCGACGGGGACGGGTTCCTCCTGACCGCCTCGGCGGGGGCCGCGGCCAAGGACCCGGAAACCGGCCAGATCCACGTGTACCGGGCGGACGGCGGGCCCGGCGGCCCGGTCCGGCTCACCGGCACGGCGGGTGTCCACTCGGCGGTGCGCTCGGGCGCCGTCACGGTGCTGACATCCGCCTCGCTGGAGGAGCCGGGCGCGACCGCGCGCGTGCTGCGCGACGGGGCGGAGGTCGCCGTGATCGCCTCCTACGCCGAGACCCCCGTACTGACCGCCCGCCCCGCGCTCACCACCGCGGGCGCGCGGGACATCCCCGCGGCCGTCCTGCTGCCCTCCGGCCACCGGGACGGCGACGGCCCGCTGCCCGTACTCATGGACCCCTACGGCGGCCCGCACGGCCAGATGGTGGTGCACGCCCAGCGCACCTACCTGCAGGCGCAGTGGCTCGCCGACCAGGGCTTCGCGGTGGTCGTCGCCGACGGCCGCGGCACCCCGGGGCACTCCCCCGCCTGGGAGAAGGCGATCGCCGGCGACTTCGCCGGGGTCACCCTCGACGACCAGGTCGACGCGCTGCACGCACTCGCCGAGCGCTACCCGCTGGACCTGGGCCGGGTCGCCATCCGCGGCTGGTCGTACGGCGGTTACCTCGCCGCGCTGGCGGTGCTGCGCCGTCCGGACGTCTTCCACGCGGGCGTGGCCGGCGCCCCGGTCACCGACTGGCGGCTGTACGACACCCACTACACCGAGCGCTACCTCGGCGACCCCGGACAGCAGGCCGCCGTGTACGCCGCCAACTCCCTCGTCACCGACGCCGGGCTGTCCGCCCCCGCGGAGCGCGTGCGGCCGCTGATGGTCATCCACGGCCTCGCGGACGACAACGTGGTCGCCGCCCACACCCTGCGGCTGTCCTCCGCCCTGCTGGCCGCCGGGCGCCCGCACGAGGTCCTCCCGCTGTCCGGGGTGACCCACATGACCCCGCAGGAGCAGGTCGCCGAGAACCTGCTGCTGCTCCAGGTCGCCTTCCTCAAGCGGGCCCTGGGGCTGGACACCAGGGCCTAGCTGTACGGGGGTTCGCGCAGGTACGCCGCCCGGGCCTCCCCGGGCGGCATGCCGGGGGGCGGTCCGTAGGCGTCGACGACGGGCAGGACGGCCGTCCGGTCGAACAGCGGCATGCTCAGGTTGTCGGCGGCCGGCACCACCTCCGCGTCCGCGAAGGGGTCGCCCTCCGGCACCCCGTCCCAGTCCGGCCGCCGTGGGATCAGCAGCAGGACGGCCACCACGGCCGCGGCCGCCGAGAAGCCGGCCGCGAAGTCGGCGCCGGACAGCGTCTGGAGCCGGAAGGTGACGAGCACCGGGGCCGCGACGGCGCCCAGCAGGCAGGCGACCGAGATGCCCAGCGGCCGGGAGAACGGCGCCCGCGCCAGCGCGGCCGTCCCGGCGGCAGCGGCCAGGGCCGCACTCGCCCAGGCCTGCCAGTCGAAGGGCGCGCCCAGCTGCGAGTTGACGAGGTAGCCGCCGACGGCCGTGCGGAACAGGAAGCTCGGCGGCAGGGGCGTGGCGGCCGGATCGCCGTGGGTGCGGGTGAACTCCCAGATGCCCGTGATCGCCGCGGCGACCAGCAGCAGCAGTCCCGCGAGCACCCCGGCGGCGGGCCGAGGCGGCGCGGGGGCGTCCGTGCCGTTGCGGCGCACCACCAGGAGCAGCAGGAGCGCCCCGGCCACCTGCCCGCCCGCGGTGAGCAGCAACGGCCCCTGCAGGCCCCGCAGGACGCCGCCGGAGGCGGGGGCCAGGAGGAGCGCCGCGGGAGTGCGCAGCGCCAGGGTGATCACGGCGGCGGCCCCGAGGACCCCCACGCCGCCGGGCCGGAAGGCGGCCACCGCGCCGGCCGCGTACAGCCCGAGCAGCAGCAGGTCCACGGTGGAGGTGATCATCGGCGCCCCGCCGACCGGCACCCCGAGCCCGGTCCACACCCTGATGGCGCCCTCCGCCCGGAACTGGGTGAGGTCCTGCGCCACCCAGACGGCCTCGGCCGCTGCCAGAGCAGCACAGATCACGCCTCCGAGCCGATACGTCTGCCGCATGGCCACCTCCCAGGCCCCTCCGGCAGCAGTGTCCTTGCGTTCCCAGGGGATACGTGGCGCGACCGCCCCGCGTTCAACGCGGGGTCCTGCGGTGGCCGGCCGGGGCGGCGCGAGGCCACCCCGGCCGGCGGACGGCACCCGCACGGCCGTACGGCGCTCAGCCTGGCGGGCGCGTATATCGCCGGCGGGTCGGCCGGGTTGCCCGCGTGTTAAGGCTCATTCGCCCGCGGGGTCCGCGGGCACCACGGTCTTCTCCTCCGCGAAGTGGCAGGCGCTGGCGTGCGCCGCCGGGGAGTCCAGGCCGCGGAAGACGGCGGGGACGGCGAGTTCGGGCACCTCCAGGGCGCAGCGTTCCTCGGCCTTCCAGCAGCGGGTGCGGAAGCGGCATCCGGAGGGCGGGTCCGCCGGGGAGGGGACGTCGCCGGAGAGCAGGATGCGCTCGCGGTGTTCGCGGGCCTCCGGGTCGGGCACGGGGACGGCGGAGAGCAGGGCCTGGGTGTAGGGGTGGGTGGGGTGCTCGTAGATCTGGGTGTCGTCGCCGGTCTCGACGATCCGGCCGAGGTACATCACCGCGACGCGGTCGGAGATGTGCCGGACGATGGACAGGTCGTGCGCGATGAAGAGGTAGGCCAGGTCGAACTCGTCCTGCAGCTTCTCCATCAGGTTGACGACCTGGGCCTGGACGGAGACGTCCAGCGCCGAGACCGGTTCGTCGGCGACGATGATCTCCGGGCGCAGTGCCAGGCCGCGGGCGATGCCGATGCGCTGCCGCTGGCCGCCGGAGAACTGGTGCGGGTAGCGATTGATGTACTCCGGGTTGAGGCCGACGACGTCCAGCAGTTCCTGCACCTTGCGCCGGCGTTCGCTCTTGGGGGCGACCTCGGGGTGGATGTCGTAGGGCTCGCCGATGATGTCGCCGACCGTCATGCGCGGGTTCAGCGAGGTGTACGGGTCCTGGAAGACCATCTGGATGTTGCGGCGCACCGCCTTCAGGGCGCGCCCGGACAGCCGGGTGATGTCCTCGCCCTTGTAGAGGATGCGGCCCGCGGTGGCCTGCTCCAGATTGACCAGCAGCCGGGCGACGGTGGACTTGCCGCAGCCGGACTCCCCCACGATGCCCAGGGTCTCGCCCTTGCGGAGGTCGAAGTCGACGCCGTCGACGGCCTTGACCGCGCCGACCTGCTTCTTGAACAGGATGCCCTGGGTCAGCGGGAAGTGCTTGACCAGCCCGCGCACTTGGAGAATCGGTTCAGTGCTCGTGCCCACCGAGGCACTCCCTCCAGAAGTGGCATGCGCTGCCGCGGGTGGGGCTCACCGGGTACAGCTCGGGTTCGTCCGTGCGGCACACCTCGCGGGCCATCGGGCAGCGGGGGTGGAAGGCGCAGCCGGGCGGGATGTGCAGCAGGTTCGGCGGCAGGCCCTTGATCGCGTAGAGCTCCCGGCCCTTGTGGTCCAGGCGCGGGATCGACGCCAGCAGGCCCCTGGTGTACGGGTGGGCGGGGCGCTTGTAGATCTCGTGCACGGGGGCGGACTCCACGATGCGCCCCGCGTACATGACGGCGATGTGGTCGGCGACGTCGGCGACCACGCCGAGGTCGTGGGTGATGAGGATCAGGCCCATCCCGTACTCGCGCTGGAGCTCTGCCAGCAGCTCCATCACCTGGGCCTGGACGGTGACGTCCAGGGCGGTGGTCGGCTCGTCCGCGATGATCAGGTCGGGTTCGAGGGCGAGTGCCATGGCGATCATGACGCGCTGCCGCATGCCGCCGGAGAACTGGTGCGGGTACTGGCCCACCCGCTCCTTCGCCGCCGGGATGCGGACCCGGTCCATCAGCTCGACGGCCTTGGCCTTGGCCGCCTTGCGGGACATGCCCTGGTGCACCCGGAACATCTCGCCGAGCTGGTCGCCCACCGTCAGCACGGGGTTGAGCGAGGACAGCGCGTCCTGGAAGATCATCGCCATCCGGGCGCCGCGGACCCTGCGGCGCTCCTCGCCGCTCATCGTCAGCAGGTCCCGGCCCTGGAAGAGGATCTCGCCCCGGGTGACGTAGCCGGGCGGCGAGTCCAGGATGCCCATCACGGCCTGCGCGGTCACCGACTTGCCGCTGCCGGACTCGCCGAGCACCGCGAGCGTCTGGTGGGACCGCACCGAGTAGCTGACGCCGTTGACGGCCTTGGCGACGCCGTCCCGGGTGCGGAACTCCACGTGCAGGTCGCGGACGTCGAGCAGCGGCGCCCCGCCGTCCGCCGGCTCCCGCTCCTCGACCGGGTCGGCCATCACGCCTCCGTCCATCAGCGCAGCTTGGGGTCGAGGGCGTCGCGGACCGCGTCGCCGAGCATGATGAAGGCCAGCACCGTCACGCTCAGCGCGCCGGCCGGCCAGAGCAGCATGTGCGGCGCGTTGCGGATCTGCGTCGACGCCTGGGAGATGTCGATGCCCCAGGACACCGTGGGCGGCTTCAGGCCGACGCCGAGGTAGGACAAGGTGGCCTCCAGCGCGATGTACGTGCCGAGCGCGATGGTCGCGACGACGATGACCGGCGCCACCGCGTTGGGCGCGATGTGCCGCAGCAGGATGCGCCCGTTGCCGGCGCCCAGCGCCCGGGCCGCCTGCACGTAGTCGTTGTGTTTGGCGGTGATGACCGCGCCGCGCGCGATACGGCCGATCTGCGGCCAGCCCAGCAGCACGATGAAGCCGACCACCGGCCAGACCGTGGAGTTGGTGATCACCGACAGGAAGACCAGGCCGCCCAGCACGATGGGGATGCCGAAGAAGATGTCGCTGACCCGCGACAGCACCGCGTCCGGCCACTGGCCGAAGAAGCCCGCCAGGCCCCCGAGGAGGCTGCCGAGCAGCGCGGCGCCGACGGTGGCGCAGATGCCGACGGTGACCGAGGCGCGGGCGCCGTACACGACCCGGGTGTAGACGTCGCAGCCCTGGTTGTCGAAACCGAAGGGATGGCCCGGCGACGATCCCTTCTGGGAGTTGGCGAGGTCGCAGCTGAGCGGATTGCCGTCGGCGATCAGCTGCGGCCGGATCGCGATGACGACCAGGAACACGATGACGAGCGCGGAGAGCAGGAAGACCGGGTTCCGCCGCAGGTCCCGCCACGCGTCCGACCACAGACTGCGCGGCTTGTCCGCGACGGACGGCCCGGGCCCGCCCAGGTGCCCGGCGGGAGGCTCCTCCAGGCTGCGCGCCTCGTCCTGCCCGAGCTCCATCGCGGCGCCGGTGCCACCGGCCGGTTCCAGGGCCTCGTCGGGGTGGTTGCGGGGTTCGGGCATGGTGGTTCCTCGGCTCGGGCGGGAGGGGCTGCCGGTTCGCTCCGGGTCGCCGCCGCCCGGCTCACGCATAGCGGATCCTCGGGTCGAGCACCGCGTACAGGAGGTCGACGAGGAGGTTCGCCACGAGGAAGACGATGACCAGGATCGTCACGAAGCCGACGACGGTGGCCGAGTCCAGCCGCAGGATGCCCTGGTAGAGCTGGAAGCCGACGCCGCGGATGTTGAAGATGCGCTCGGTGACGATGGCGCCGCCCATCAGGGCCCCGATGTCCGTACCGATGAAGGTGACCACCGGGATGAGGGAGTTGCGCAGCAGATGGCGGGTGACCACCCGGCGGCGCGGCAGCCCCTTGGCCGTGGCGGTGCGCACGTAGTCGGCGCGGGCGTTCTCCACGACGGAGGTGCGGGTCAGCCGGGTGACGTACGCCAGCGAGGTCAGCGCCAGGACCAGGCCCGGGATGACCAGTTCCCCGAACGGCGCCTCGGAGGAGACCGAGGGCGCGATCAGGCCCCATTTGACCCCGAGCAGGTACTGCAGCACGTACCCGGAGACGAACGTCGGGACCGAGATGACGATCAGCGTGGCGAGCAGCGCCGCGGTGTCGACGGGACGGCCGCGGCGCAGCCCGGTGAGCACCCCGAGGCTGATGCCGATGACGATCTCGAAGACGATCGCGATGATCGTCAGGCGCAGGGTGACGGGGAAGGCGCTCCCCATCAGCTCGGTGACCGCCTGGCCGTTGTAGGCCGTGCCGAAGTCGCCCTGGAAGATCTGCCCCATGTAGTGCAGGTACTGCTGCCACAGGGGGTGGTCCAGGTAGAGGTCGTGGCGGATCTGCGCGGCCGTGGCGGGGTCGCACGCGCGGTCCCCGCACTTGGCCTGCACCGGGTCGCCGAGCGCGTACACCATGAAGAAGATCAGCACGGTGGTGCCGATGAACACGGGGATCATCTGCAGCAGCCGGCGGACGACATAGCGTCCCACGGGGCGTCAGCTGACCTTGATCTGGTTGTAGACCGGGACGCTGAACGGATTGAGGGCCACGTCGGACAGCCGGTCCGACCAGCCGGCGCTGCCGTTCTGGTACCAGAGCGCGATGGCCGGAACCTGCTGCGGCAGGATCCGCTCGGCCTCCTTGAAGGTCTCGACGGCCTTGGCGAGGTCGGTCTCGGCGTTGGCCCGGTCGATCAGCTGGTCGAACCGCGGGTTGCCGAAGTGCGAGTCGTTGGACGAGGCGCCGGTGTAGTACAGCGGCTGCAGGAAGTTCTGGATCAGCGGGTAGTCCATCTGCCAGCCGGCCCGGAAGGGGCCCTTCATCTGCTTGTTGACGATCTGGTTGCGGAAGTCGGGGAACGTGCCGACGGGGTTGCCGACGCAGGCCTTGTCGTTGCCCAGGACGTTGTTGATGCTGTTGCAGACGGCGTCGACCCAGTCCTTGTGGGAGCCGCTGTCGGCGTTGTAGGTGATCCTCATGGTGCCGCCGGGGATGCCGCCGGCCTCCTTGATCAGCTTCTTGGCCCGGGCCGGGTCGTAGCTGCAGACGTCGCCGCAGATGGTGTCGTCGAAGCCGCCCTGCGCGCCGAGCACCGGTGAGGTCCAGTCCTTGGCGGGGGTGCGGGTCTTCTGGAAGATCTGCTGGGTGATCTGGTCGCGGTTGATCGCCATCGAGATGCCCTGGCGCAGCTTCGCGGAGTCCGGGCCGGACCAGGCCTTGTCGTACAGCGGGAAGGCGAGGGTCTGGATGATGCCGGCCGGGGTGTTGAGGTAGCGGTCGCCGAGGTCGGACCGGACGTGCCTCAACTGCTGGGCGGGGACGTCGTCGACCAGGTCGAGGTTGCCGGCCTGCAGATCGGTGTAGGCGGTGTTGCTGTCGGTGTAGACCTCCAGGTCCACGCCGCCGTTGACCGCCGCGTCCGCGCCCTTGTAGCCGCTCCACGTGCGCAGCTTCATGGCCTGGCCCCTGGTGTACGACTCGACCTGGTAGGGGCCGTCGCCGACGGGCTTCTTCAGCCAGGCCGCGTGGTCGGTGAAGAAGGTCTTGGGCAGCGGCATGAAGGCGTTGTAGCCGAGGGTGTCGGGCCAGCTGGAGAACTTCTGGTTGAGCTTGACGGTGAAGTTCAGGGCGTCCTTGCGCACCAGGCCGGACATCACCTTGGCCGCCGGGGCGCCACTGGCCGGGTGGACCTTCTCGAAGCCGTCGATGTACGTGAAGAAAGGCGCGTTGATCTGCTTGTTCGTCACCAGTGCCGCGTAGTTCCAGGCGTTGATGAACGAGTCGGAGGTGACCTTCTCACCGTTGCTGAACGTCCAGCCGTCCTTGAGCCTGACCTCGAAGGTCTGGGAGTCCGCGGTCGAGATCGAGTCGGCCACGACGTTCTCGGCGGCCCCGGTCTTCGGGTTGTAGCGCTTCAGGCCGCGGAAGATCATGTCGAGCACCTTGCCGCCCTGCACCTCGTTGGTGTTGGCGGGCTCCAACGGGTTCTGCGGGTCGGTCCACGAAGCGCTGAGCACACCCTTGGCGTCCGGCTCGCCGCCCGTGCCGCCGCCCCCGCCGCCCCCGCAGGCCGTCGCCGTCGCCGCCAGGGCGAGGGCCGTCGCACCGATGGCCCAACCCGCCGCGCTCCGTCGCATCGGATGCCTCCTCAGGGAGCTCTACGCCACACAGGACACCTGAGCCCCCATCAGACCGCAAAGTGGGACATTGTGCACTGCGGCTCACCGGACCGCCCGGGGCCGCCACGACGATGAAGGGTTATCCCTCGGTCCCCTCCCGCCAATAAGGGGTTTCCCGATCGTCGGGTTAAGTTTCGATCAAGAAAATAAAGGATCGATCACGACGAACCGGCCTTCATTGACGTGGGTGTAATTCCGTTGCGAAAGTCCCACTCAACCCGCAAGGGCCGCGCACCCCACTCGCACGACCTGCGGAGACGGATGCGCCCAATGTTTCAGGCGCGCTACACAACTATGCCAGAGCCGGCTGAAACGTAACGTTTAATTTTCTTCATTATGTCGAACCGAGTGAGAGTGTGTGACTCGTGGGCCGTTATCTGCTGCGCCGACTCGTCAACTATCTGGCGCTGGTCCTTATCGCGGCCTCCCTCACCTACGCCCTCGCGGCGCTGAGCCTGAACCCGAGGGCCAACTTCGCCGGCCGCAATCCCCCGGTGGCCGCCGCATCGGTGACGCAGACCCTCAACGAGTACAACCTGAACCCCGACACCCCGATCGTGGTGCGTTTCGCGCACTGGGCCGGCGGAGTGGCGCACGGTGACCTCGGACGGACCGTGACGGGCGGACAGGTCAACGACGAGTTCGCCCGACGGGTGGGGGTGAGCACCCGGCTGCTGCTGATCGCCACGATCCTGGGATCCATCGGCGGTGTCCTGGTGGGCGCCTGGGGAGCCATCAGGCAGTACCGGGCGTCGGACCGGGTCAACACCCTGGCCTCGTTCTTCATCCTGGCCATGCCGGTCCCCGTGATCGCGGTCACGCTCATGCTGTGGTCGATCAACCTCAACGACGCCCTCGGCTTCAAGCTCATCAAATACACCAACGAGTACGACCCGGGTCTCACCAGCACCGGCGACATCCTCCTGAGCCGGGTGCAGCACCTGTTTCTGCCCAGCCTCACCCTGATCCTCATCCAGGTCTCGCTCTACAGCCGC
The DNA here is from genome assembly GCF_042889545.1 of Streptomyces sp. NPDC002574. Lineage (NCBI taxonomy): Bacteria > Bacillati > Actinomycetota > Actinomycetes > Kitasatosporales > Streptomycetaceae > Streptomyces > Streptomyces sp. NPDC002574. Next base: position 318,494 of record NZ_JBIARB010000010.1, on the reverse strand, counting down.
TACCAGCGCAGCACCATGCTCGACGTGCTGGGCAGCGACTTCCTGCGCACCGCGCGGGCCAAGGGCCTCTCCCGGCGGGCCGCGCTGATGAAGCACGGGCTGCGCACCGCCGTCCTGCCGGTGGTCCCCCTGCTGGTCTACAACATCGTGCTCCTGTTCACCGGCGCCACCTTCACCGAGAAGATCTACGGCTGGCACGGCATGGGCGAATGGCTGGTCAACTCGATCAACACCAATGACGTCAACGCGGTGGCCGCGGTCGGCATGTTCACGGCCTTGGTGGTCCTGATCGCGGGCATCCTCTCCGATCTGCTCTACGCGGCGCTCGATCCGCGCGTACGGGTGCGCTGAGCACCGACGCACCCTGCCGCAGCCCCGATCCCGCGTCCTCAGGAGCCCTCACTCATGGCTGTCCAGACCCCCTCCGTCCAGCCTGCCACCCTCACCGCCCCGCCGGCCCGGCGCCGCGGCAGCGGACGGGCCCGGCTCACCGCCGTCCGCTTCGCCCGCAACCGCCTGGCGCTGTTCGGGCTGTGCATGATCGTCCTGCTCTTCGTCATGGCCTACGGCTCCCCGCTGTTCTACAAGTGGAGCTACACGGACCTGGACTTCACCGCGTTCCAGAAGCCGCCCTCGGGGGGCCACTGGTTCGGCACCGACCAGACCGGTACCGACCTGTTCGCCATGACCATGCGCGGCATGCAGAAGTCCCTGGTCATCGGCATCCTGGCGGGCGTCATCTGCACGGTGGTCGCCGCCACGGTCGGGGCGAGCGCCGGCTACTTCGGCGGCTGGGTCGACCGCTCCCTGATGTGGGTCGTCGACCTGCTGCTCGTCATGCCCAGCTTCCTGATCATCGCGGTGCTCTCCCCGCTGTTCCAGGGCAGTACCTGGCTGGTGTTCGTGTTCCTGCTGGCCCTCTTCAGCTGGATGATCACCGGCCGGGTGGTGCGCAGCATGACGCTCACCCTGAAGGACCGTGAATTCGTCAAGGCCGCCAAGTACATGGGCGTCCCGGCACCGGTCATCATCTTCCGGCACATCGTGCCGTCGATGGCCTCGATGCTGATCATCGACGGAACGATCCAGGTCGGCGCCGCGATCATCGGCGAGAGCAGCCTGTCGTACTTCGGCTTCGGTGTGCAGGCCCCCGATGTCTCGCTCGGCACCCTCATCGCCACCGGCACCCCGGCCGCACCCGCCTTCCCGTGGCTGTTCTACTTCCCGGCCGGCTGCCTGGTGCTGATCTGCCTGTCGATCGCCTTCATCGGCGACGGACTGCGGGACGCACTCGACCCCAACTCCAGCAGGGCCAAGGCCCGTGGCCCCCGCAAGCCCAAGAGCACGTCCAAGGAAGGACGCACGTCGTGACCGAGATCCCCGCCCTGGAGGTCACCGACCTCCACGTCTCCTTCCCGAGCGAGGCCGGGCCGGTCGGGGCCGTACGTGGCGTCTCCTTCTCGGTGCGGCGCGGTGAAGTCCTCGGCATCGTCGGCGAGTCGGGTTCCGGCAAGTCCGTCTCCTCCCTCGCGGTCCTCGGCCTGCTGCCGGAGACCGCGGACGTCAAGGGCTCGGTGAAGCTGCACGGCCGTGAGCTGCTGGGCCTGGACGACCGGGAGATGACGAAGATCCGCGGCAAGGACATCGCGATGATCTTCCAGGACCCGCTGTCCGCGCTGACGCCGGTCTACTCCGTCGGCGACCAGATCGTCGAGGCCCTGCGCATCCACCAGGACCTGGACAAGGCCGCCGCCCGCAAGCGCGCGGTCGAACTGCTGGACCTGGTCGGCATCCCCGACCCGGACCGGCGCGCCGACGCCTTCCCGCACGAGTTCTCCGGCGGCATGCGCCAGCGGGCGATGATCGCCATGGCGATCGCCAACGACCCCGAGGTGATCATCGCCGACGAGCCGACGACCGCCCTGGACGTCACCATCCAGGCGCAGATCCTGGACGTCCTGAAGAAGGCCCAGGAGGTCACCGGCGCCGCGATCGTCATGATCACCCACGACCTGGGCGTGGTGGCCGGCTTCGCCGACCGGGTCCAGGTGATGTACGCGGGCCGCCCGGTGGAGACCGGCCCCGTCGACGACGTCTACTACTCCCCCCGCATGCCGTACACCATCGGTCTGCTGGGCTCCATCCCGCGGCTGGACGACGGCCGTCGGCACGCGCTGACCCCCATCGACGGGAACCCGCCCTCGCTGGTCTCCCTGCCGCCCGGCTGCCCCTTCGCCGCGCGCTGCCCCGTGGCGATCGATGTGTGCCGGCGCGTCGAGCCGGAGCTGAAGGTGCGCGAGGGCGGCAACCACCCGACCGCCTGCCACCGCAGCCACGAGCTGGAGGAGGGCGGCTCCCTCGACCCGGCCACCGTCTACCCGGTGCCGGAACTGCCGCCGGCCCCCGCGGCGGACGTGCCCCGCGATCTGCGCGACTCCGTGCTGGAGGTGCGCGGGCTGGTCAAGCACTTCCCGCTGATGCACGGCGCCGTCATCAAGCGCCGGGTCGGCGAGGTGCGGGCGGTCGACGGCATCACCTTCGACATCCGCGAGGGCGAGACCCTCGGCCTGGTCGGCGAGTCCGGCTGCGGCAAGACCACCACCCTGCTGGAGATCCTCGACCTGCCCTCCGGCCAGTCCGGTGCCGTCACGGTCTTCGGGAAGGACATCCGGGGGCTGAAGGGCGCCGGCCGCAAGGCCCTGCGCCGCGACCTCCAGGTGGTCTTCCAGGACCCGATGGCGGCCCTCGACCCGCGCATGCCGGTCGGTGACATCCTGGCCGAGCCGTTGAAGACCCACGGCTGGTCCCGGGACCGCATCGCCGCCCGGGTGCCGGAGCTGCTGTCCCAGGTCGGTCTCGACCCGGACCACGTGGACCGCTTCCCCGCCGAGTTCTCCGGCGGTCAGCGCCAGCGCATCAGCATCGCCCGCGCCCTGGCCCTGGAACCCAAGCTGGTCGTGCTGGACGAACCGGTCTCCGCCCTGGACGTCTCCATCCAGGCCGGTGTGCTCAACCTGCTCGACGAGCTCAAGTCCCGCCTGGGGCTGAGCTATCTGTTCGTGGCCCACGACCTGTCCGTCGTACGGCACATCGCCGACCGGATCGCCGTGATGTACCTGGGCCGGATCGTCGAGATCGGCTCCGCGGAGGCCGTCTTCGGCGCCCCTTCGCACCCGTACACCCAGGCCCTGCTCTCGGCCGTCCCCCTGCCCGATCCCCGCAGGGAGCGCGAGCGCAAGCGTGTGCTGCTCACCGGCGACCTGCCCAGTCCCACCGACGTTCCCACCGGTTGCCGCTTCCGCAACCGCTGCCCGAAGTTCGCCGCCCTCGACGAGCTCCAGCGCGGCCGCTGCCGCGACGAGGACCCGTCACCCTCCGCCCTGGCGGGCGACCACAACGCGGCATGCCACTACGCCGCCGCGGTCACTGTCGTCTGACCCCCTCGTTGTCCCAACCCGTTAGAGGAGAGAGTTCGTTGAACAGAACACGTACGTCCGCAGTCATGGTCGCGCTGGCCACCGCCGGCGCGCTGGTCCTCACCGCGTGCGGCGGCGACGACGGCGGCGACAGCGCCGCGGCCAAGAAGAACTCGGTGCCCAAGTCCAACGCCAACAACATCCGGGCCACCGACCGCGACCAGCTGAAGGAGGGCGGCACCCTCAACTGGCCGGTCGCGGAGATCGCCGAGAACTTCAACTACAACGAGATCGACGGCACGCTCGCGGACGGCTTCGACGTCGAGCGCTCCCTGATCCCGATCACCATGCTGTCGGACGCGACGGGCACGGTGACCCCCAACCCGGACTACCTGACCTCGGCGAAGGTGGACGACAGCTCCGGCAAGCAGGTCGTCACCTACGAGATCAACCCCAAGGCCAAGTGGTCGGACGGCACGGCGATGTCCTGGAAGGACTTCGAGGCCAGCTGGAAGGCGCTGAACGGCAAGGACGCCAAGTACAAGATCTCCTCCAGCACCGGCTACGAGCTGATCTCCAGCGTCGCGAAGGGCAAGACCGACCAGGAGGTCGTGGTCACCTTCGACAGCCCCTTCGGTGACTGGAAGAGCCTGTTCAGCCCGCTCTACCCGGCCTCGGTCATCGGCACCCCGGACGGCTTCAACACCGGTTACCTCGGCAAGATCCCGGTCACCGCCGGCCCGTTCAAGTTCCAGGGCATCGACAAGACCACCAAGACCCTCACCGTCGTCCGCGACGACAAGTGGTGGGGCAGCAAGGCCATACTCGACAAGATCATTTTCCGCGCCCTGGACGCCGACGCCCAGGCCGGCGCCTTCGCCAACGGCGAGATCGGCTTCTTCAACGTCGGCCCCGACTCGGCCGCCTACAAGCAGGCCCAGGAGGTCAAGGGCGCCGAGATCCGCAAGGCGGCCGGCCCCAACTACCGCCACATCACCTTCAACGGCGCCCACGCCAACCTCAAGGACGTCAAGGTGCGGCAGGCGATCATGTCCGCCCTCAACCGGGACGCCATCGCCCAGTCCGACCTGCAGGGACTCGACTGGGACCCCAAGCCGCTGAACAACCACTTCTTCGTCACCAACCAGAAGGGGTACGCGGACAACGCGGCCGGCGTCGGCGTCTTCGACCAGGCCAAGGCCAAGAGCCTGCTCGACGAGGCCGGCTGGAAGCAGGACGGCGAGTTCCGCAAGAAGGGCGGCAAGACCCTCGAGCTGGACTTCGTCATCCCGGCGAACGTCAGCACCTCCGCCAACGAGGGCAAGCTGATGCAGCCCATGCTCAAGGCGGTCGGCATCAAGCTGAACATCAAGACCGTCCCGGTGCAGGAGTTCTTCGACAAGTACGTCAACACCGGCAGCTTCGACCTGACGGCCTTCTCCTGGCTCGGCACCGCCTTCCCGGTGTCGTCGACCAAGTCGATCTACGCCAAGCCCGTCGGTGACAACATCCAGCAGAACTACACCGGCGTGGGCAGCGACGAGCTCGACGCGGCCATGAACAAGGCCGCGGCGGACACCGACCCGTCCCAGGCCATCACCGACGCCAACGCCGCCGACGTGCTGATCTGGCAGCAGGCCAACCTGCTGCCGCTGTACCAGCGCCCCGACATCTACGCGGTCCAGAAGAACCTGGTCAACATCGGCGCCTACGGCTTCCAGGACCTGCGCTACGAGAACATCGGCTACACCAAGTAAGGCAGTCGTCCCGACTCCGCCCCGCCGGCGCTCCCGCGCCGGCGGGGCGGAGTCGTTCCGGCGAGCACTTCCCCGGCATGCGGAAGGGCGCCCACGCGGTGATCGCGTGGGCGCCCTTCGGACGCTACGGGCCGGACTCAGACCGTCGCGTGGACGACGTCCTTCTCCTCGGCGAAGTGGCACGCCGAGTCGTGCGCGGCCGGGGTCTCGGAGCTCTTGAAGCGCTCCGGGATCGCCAGCAGCGGCTCCTCCGTGGCGCACTTGTCCTGCGCCTTCCAGCAGCGGGTGCGGAACCGGCAGCCCGACGGCGGGTTGGCCGGGGAGGGCACATCGCCACTGAGGATGATGCGATCGCGGTGGTCGCGGGCCTCCGGGTCCGGCACCGGCACCGCCGACAGCAGGGCCTGGGTGTACGGGTGGGTGGGGTGGTCGTAGATCTCGGTGTCGGTACCGATCTCGGCCATCCTGCCCAGGTACATCACGCCGACGCGGTCGGAGATGTGCCGGACGATCGACAGGTCGTGCGCGATGAAGATGTAGGAGAGGTTGAACTCGTCCTGCAGCTTCTCCATCAGGTTGATGACCTGCGCCTGCACGGAGACGTCCAGCGCCGAGACGGGCTCGTCGCAGATGATGATCTCCGGGTTGAGCGCCAGGCCGCGGGCGATGCCGATGCGCTGCCGCTGGCCGCCGGAGAACTGGTGCGGGTACCGGTTGATGTACTCCGGGTTGAGACCCACGACGTCCAGCAGCTCCTGCACCTTGCGGCGCCGGTCGCCCTTCGGAGCCACCTCGGGGTGGATGTCGAAGGGCTCGCCGATGATGTCACCGACCGTCATACGCGGGTTCAGCGAGGTGTACGGGTCCTGGAAGACCATCTGGATGTTCCGGCGGACGGCCTTGAGCGCCCGCCCGGACAGCCGGGTGATGTCCTGGCCCTTGTAGAAGACCTCGCCCGCGGTGGCGCGCTCCAGGTTCATCAGCAGCTTGGCGACCGTGGACTTGCCGCAGCCGGACTCGCCCACGATGCCCAGGGTCTCACCCTGGTACAGGTCGAAGGAGACGCCGTCGACGGCCTTGACGGCGCCGATCTGCTTCTTGAACAGGATGCCCTGGGTCAGCGGGAAGTGCTTGACCAGGTTGCGCACCTGCAGGATGGGCTCACCGCGCTCGACCGGCTTCGCGATCGCGGCCTCGACCGCGGCCACCTCGTCGGAGACGGCCTCGCCGTTGTTGGTGACGTCAGCCATGGATCGTCTCCTTCCAGAAGTGGCACGCGCTGCCGCGGCCCGGCAGATCGCCGCCGTCGCGCTCGGTCACCGGGAGGAGCTTCGGGACCTCGGTACGGCAGATGTCCTGCGCCATCTCGCAGCGCGGGTTGAACGCGCAACCGGTGGGGATGCGCAGGAGGTTCGGAGGCAGGCCCTTGATCGCGTAGAGCTCCTGGCCCTTCTGGTCCAGGCGCGGGATCGACGCCAGCAGGCCCTTGGTGTACGGGTGGGCCGGCCGCTTGTAGATCTCGTGGACCGGCGCCGTCTCGACGATGCGGCCCGCGTACATCACGGCGATCTTGTCGGCGACGTCGGCGACCACACCGAGATCGTGGGTGATCAGGATCAGGCCCATGTTGAACTCGCGCTGCAGCTCCGCGAGCAGGTCCATGACCTGGGCCTGCACCGTCACGTCGAGCGCGGTGGTCGGCTCGTCGGCGATGATCAGGTCCGGCTCCAGGGCCAGCGCCATCGCGATCATGATGCGCTGGCGCATACCGCCGGAGAACTGGTGCGGGTAGTCGTCGACCCGCTCCCTGGCGGCCGGGATGCGGACCCGGTCCATCAGCTCGATGGCCTTGGCCTTGGCGTCCTTCTTGGACATGCCCTGGTGCACGCGGAACATCTCGGCCAGCTGGTAGCCGACGGTGAGTACCGGGTTGAGCGAGGACAGTGCGTCCTGGAAGATCATCGCGATCTTGCGGCCACGGATCTTCCGGCGCTCCTCGCCGGACATCTTGAGCATGTCCTGGCCGCGGAAGAGGATCTCGCCCTGCGGGATCCTGCCGGGCGGCATGTCGAGGATGCCCATGATCGCCTGCGCGGTCACGGACTTGCCGGAGCCGGACTCACCGAGCACGGCGAGCGTCTCACCGGCCGACACGGTGTAGTTCACACCGTTGACGGCCTTGGCGATGCCGTCACGCGTGTGGAACTCCACGTGCAGATCACGGACTTCCAGCAGGGGGGTACCGGCGTCCCCTGTTCGGGGAGCGGGCACCTCCGCGTTCTTGTCGATGATGGTCACGTACGCCTCCCTCAGCGCAGCTTGGGGTCGAGGGCGTTGCGGACCGCATCGCCGAGCATGATGAACGCCAGCACCGTGATGCTGAGCATGATCGACGGGAACAGCATGATGTGCTGAGCCGTACGGATCTGCGCGGCACCACCGGAGATGTCCTGACCCCAGGAGACCACCGTCGAGGGCAGTCCGACTCCCAGGTAGGACAGCGTGGCCTCGGCCGAGATGTAGCCGCCGAGCGCGATGGTGGCGACCACGATCACCGGCGCGACGGCGTTCGGCAGGATGTGCCTGATCAGGATCCGCGTGGTGCTCGCGCCCAGCGCCTTGGCGGCGTGCACGTAGTCCGCCTGCTTGATGGTGATCACCGAACCGCGCATGACACGGGTGATCTGCGTCCAGCCGAGGAAGCCCAGCGCGGCGATCACGACCCAGACGGTGCGGTTGGTGAAGGAGTTCAGAACCACCAGCGCGCCGAGCAGGAAGGGAATGGCGAAGAAGACGTCGGTGATCCGGGAGAGGATCGAGTCGACGATGCCACCGAAGTAGCCGGCGATCATCCCGACCACACCGCCCAGCAGGGTGACCACGATCGTCACGCAGATGCCCACCTCGATCGAGGCACGGGTGCCGTAGATCATGCGGGCGTAGACGCTGCGTCCCTGGCCGTCGTAGCCGAGCCACTCCGCCGAGAAGACATGCCCGTACTCGGGCTTGCCCAGGAAGTGGTTCCGCAGGTCGCCGTAGGTCGGCGAGGCGCCGGTGAACAGGCCGGGGAAGACCGAGATCAGCAGCAATAGCAGGATCAGGATCGCGGAGACCACGAAGTACGGGTTGCGCCGCAGGTCGCGCCAGGCGTCGCCCCACAGGCTGCGGGCCTTCTCGCTCTTGGGCTCCACGGCGACGACTCCGGCGGCGTCCGCTGCGGTCGTGGCCATGGGGTCCGTGTTCTCCACGGCGGTCTTGGTCACGTCAGGCATACCGGATCCTCGGGTCCAGGACCGCGTAGAGCAGGTCGACGAGCAGGCTGGTGACGAGGAAGACCAGCACGAGGACGGTGACCAGACCGACCAGCGTGGTCCCCTCACGGCGCACGATGGACTCGTAGATGGTGCCGCCGATGCCGTGGATGTTGAACAGGCCCTCGGTGACCACCGCACCACCCATCAGGGCACCGATGTCGGTACCGAGGAAGGTGACCACGGGGATCATCGAGTTGCGCATCAGGTGCACACCGACCACACGACGCCGGGGCAGGCCCTTGGCGATGGCGGTCCGCATGTAGTCCGCGCGCAGGTTCTCGGCTATGGAGGTACGGGTCAGCCGTGCCACATAGGCGAGCGAGAGGCTGGCGAGCACCACCGCCGGCATCAGCAACTGCCCGAAGTTCGTGTCGTCCTGGACGTTCGGTGTCACCCAGTCGAGCTGGAAGGCGAAGACCAGCTTGAAGATGAAGCCGAGGACGAACACCGGAACCGAGATCAACAGCAGGGTGAAGATCAGCACGGCGGAGTCGACGAGCTTGCCCGCCCTCATGCCGGCCCAGACACCGAGCGCAATGCCGACGACCACTTCGATCACGAAGGCGAGCCCCGCGAGTCGGATCGTCACCGGGAACGCATCCCCGAGCACGTCCCGCACCGGCCGACCGCTGGCAATCTGGTTGCCGAAGTCGAAGTGCAGGAGAATGCCGGTCATGTAGTCCCAGTACTGCTTCAGGATCGGCTGGTCGAGCCCGAGGTCGTGGCGGAGCCGCGCCACGGTCGTCGGGTCGGCGCCCTTGTCGCCGAACAGCGCCCTTACAGGGTCGCCCGGCAGGGCGTAGACCATCAAAAAGATCAGCAGAGTCGTCCCGATGAACACCGGGATCATCTGGAGCAGTCGTCGTGCGACATAACGCCCCATCGTGCCTCCATGTCAGTCGCTGCGGCAGCAGAGACGGGCCCTTCCCCCGTCCTCCACTTGACGGAAGACGGGAGAAGGGCCCCCCAGCCACTGCCTGCACCCGGCGCGTCCGACGGCTTCGTCAGTCCCGCATCGGTGTGCTCACTACGCGAGTGGTTACTTCTTGACCTGCACGCCGGTGAGGATCGGGTCACCGTTCTGCGCGTACTTGACGCCCGTCACGTTCTCCGAGTAACCGGCGTTGACCTTGTAGTACCAGAGCGGGATGGCCGGCATGAGGTCGACCATCTTCTTCTCGACCGCCTGGTACTGCTTGACGGAGTCCTCGAGGGTGGGCGCGGTGTCCGCGGCGTTGATCATCTTGTCGAGCTCCTTGTTGGAGAAGCCCGACTGGTTGCCACCCGACGTGGTGCCGTACAGGTCACGGATGAAGTTCGCGTTCACCGGGTAGTCGAGCACCCAGCCACTGCGGTACCAGGACTTGACCTCGTGGGCCGTACGGGCCTCGAGGTCGGAGTCGAAGTCGGCCTTGGAGTCGCCGACGCACTTCACGCCCGTGGCGTTGGTGATGCTGTTGCAGACAGCCTCGACCCACTCCTTGTGACCGCCATCCGCGTTGTACTGGATGGACATCTTGTTGCCCGGGACGCCGCCACCCGCCTTGATGAGCTCCTTGGCCTTGGCGGGGTCGTACTTGAACACGTCGCCGCCGACGTTGTCCTGGTAGCCCAGCACGCCCTTGGCGACGAAGCCGGTGGCGGGCTCACGGGTGCCCTGAAGCACGGTCTTGGTGATGGTGTCGCGGTCGATCGCCATCGACAGGCCCTGGAGGACCTTGGGGTTGATGTTCTTCCAGTCCTTCGTGTAGAAGGCCGGGACGATGGACTGGATCGCCGAGTACGGCTGGTCCACAGCGCGGTCGCCGAGGTCGTCACGGTAGACCGGGAGGTCCTTGGGGGCGACCTGGCGCAGGACGTCGACGTTGCCGGACTTGAGGTCCTCGTAGGCGGCCTCGAGGGTGGTGTAGTTCTTGAACGTCACACCACCGTTCTTCGCCTTGTTGTCACCCTTGTAGGCGTCGAAGCGCTTGACCACGATGCTCTTCTTGTGGTCCCAGCTGACGAACTGGTACGGGCCGTTGCCGACCGGCTTCTCGCCCGCGGCGGTCGGGTCCTTGAAGAAGGACTCGGGCAGCGGCGAGAACGCGGTGTAACCGAGCTTGTACACGAAGTACGGGATCGGCGTGACGAGCTCGATGGTGAAGGTCTTGTCGTCGACGACCTTCAGACCGGACATCTCCTGGGACTTGGGGTCACCCTTCTCCGGGTGAACGTCCTCGTAGCCCTTGATGTCGGAGTACCACGACGAGTTGAGCTGGTTGTTCTTGCTGTTGGCGCCCCAGTTCCACGCCTTGACGTAGGACTCCGCGGTCACCGGGGTGCCGTCGTGGAAGGTCCAGCCGTCCTTCAGGGTGACCGTGAAGGTCTTGTTGTCCTTCGTCTCGACCGACTTGGCGTTCGACATCACGATCTTGCCCTGGGGGTCGTAGTCCACCAGCTGCGAGAACAGCGAGTCGACGACGATGCCGCCGTTGCTCTCCTGCGTGTTGGAGGGCACGAGACCGTTCTGCGGCTCACCGACCTCGACGGAGAACTTGCCGTTGGGGTTGAAGCCGCCGCCGGCAGAGTCGTCACTGCCCTTGTCGCCGCCGCCACCACCACAAGCGGTAGCAGCCATAGCAACGATGATCGCACCTGCGACCCAGGTGGCGCTCTTGGCACCGCGCATGGGTTTGCCTCCTCAGGAGTCACTGTCCGTACGTGAAAGGCGCCGGACCCACTGACACCCCTGACAGTGGATTGCCGGCTACCTGTGCTCGTGAGTCGGCGCTCCCCATAAGCGCTTGGACCCATTGACCCGAGCTCAACGCGTCCAACTATCGGTCACGTTGAGCCTGCGAACCACACACTTACGATCTCGTTTTGGTCACAACCGGTCCAAAACAGTTTCGCAATTCGGACATTTGGATTGTAGACAGACACCGACGAAACGGACTTGTAACACAAGTATCGGTGAACTCTGTCCGGTATTCGGACGTCGGCAACTGAAAAACACTTGCCTCAAACCGCGTGGATTCCACGCGAATGTACGGTGCTGACGGACCGCCAGGGAACGCGCTGTCGTGGCCGCGCCACTGGCGTAACCACGACACTTCGTTCCGGTCCACGAGGTCCGGTACGACGGTTGGTTGCGGCGGTGACATCAGTCACAACAGCCGCCGACGGGGCGCCGGGCATGGCCCGGCTCACATGCACGCCGTGCCGTACGTAACGCCGGCGGCACAGCCGGTGACGCAAAGGCACCGGTCCCGGCTGCCCGCGGGAACGGGAGCAGGGCCGGTGCCCGGGGTTCGCGTCAGCGCTTGGCGCGGGAGGCGGTGCGACCGCGCTCCTTCTGGTCCAGGACGACCTTGCGGATGCGGACCGTCTCCGGGGTGACCTCGACGCACTCGTCGTCGCGGCAGAACTCCAGGGACTGCTCCAGCGAGAGCTTGCGCGGCGGGACGATCGCCTCGAAGGAGTCGGCGGAGGAGGAGCGCATGTTGGTGAGCTTCTTCTCCTTGGTGATGTTGACGTCCATGTCGTCGGCGCGGGAGTTCTCGCCGACGATCATGCCCTCGTACACCTCGGTGCCCGGCTCGGTGAAGAGCACACCGCGCTCCTGGAGGTTCGTCATCGCGAAGGCGGTGACGGCTCCGGCACGGTCGGCGACCAGGGAGCCGTTGTTGCGGGTCACCAGCGGGCCGAACCACGGCTCGTGGCCCTCGTGGATCGAGTGGGCGATACCGGTGCCGCGCGTGCCGGTCAGGAACTCGGTACGGAAGCCGATCAGACCGCGGGAGGGCACGATGAACTCCATGCGGACCCAGCCCGAGCCGTGGTTGGACATGTTGTCCATGCGGCCCTTGCGGGTACCCATGAGCTGCGTCACGGCGCCCATGTGCTCCTCGGGCACGTCGATGGTGATGCGCTCGACCGGCTCGTGGACCTTGCCCTCGACCTCGCGGGTCACCACCTGCGGCTTGCCGACGGTCAGCTCGAAGCCCTCCCGGCGCATGGTCTCGACGAGGATGGCCAGCGCCAGCTCACCGCGGCCCTGCACCTCCCAGGTGTCGGGACGCTCGGTCGGCAGGACGCGGAGGCTGACGTTACCGATCAGCTCGCGCTCCAGGCGGTCCTTGACCAGACGGGCGGTGACCTTGCGGTCCTTGACCGCCGACTTGTCGGCGCCCTTTCCGCCGGGGCCGCGGCCGACCAGCGGCGAGGTGTTGGCGCCGATGGTCATGGAGATCGCCGGCTCGTCCACCGTGATGAGCGGCAGCGCGATCGGGTTCTCCGGGTCGGCCAGCGTCTCGCCGATGGTGATCTCGGCGATGCCGGCGACGGCGCAGATGTCGCCCGGGCCGGCCTTCTCGGCGGGCTTGCGGGTGAGCGCCTCGGTCATCATCAGCTCGGTGATGCGGACGTTGGCGATCGAGCCGTCGCGCTTGATCCACGCGACGGTCTGGCCCTTCTTGAGCTCGCCCTGCTCGACACGGAGCAGCGCGATGCGGCCCAGGAAGTTGTCGGCGTCGAGGTTGGTGACGTGCGCCTGCAGCGGAGCGGACTCGTCGTACGCCGGGGCGGGCACGTGCGCGAGCAGCGTGGAGAAGAACGGCTCCAGGCTGTCGCTGTCGGCCGGGACGGTGCCGTTCTCCGGCTTGGTCAGCGAGGCCACGCCGTCCCGCGCGCAGGCGTAGACGATCGGGAACTCGATCTGGTCCTCGTCCGCGTCCAGGTCCAGGAACAGGTCGTACGTCTCGTTGACGACCTCGTCGATCCGGGAGTCCGGGCGGTCGGTCTTGTTGATGCACAAGATGACCGGCAGCTTGGCGGACAGCGCCTTGCGGAGCACGAAGCGGGTCTGCGGCAGCGGGCCCTCGGAGGCGTCCACCAGCAGCACGACCGCGTCGACCATCGACAGGCCGCGCTCGACCTCGCCACCGAAGTCGGCGTGGCCGGGGGTGTCGATGATGTTGATCGTGATGGGGTCGCCGCCACCCTTGGGGTGGTACTTAACGGCCGTGTTCTTCGCGAGGATCGTGATGCCCTTCTCGCGCTCCAGGTCGTTGGAGTCCATCATCCGGTCGTCCAGATGCTGGTGCGCGGCGAAGGCTCCGGCCTGCTTGAGCATGGCGTCAACCAGCGTCGTCTTGCCGTGGTCGACGTGGGCGACGATGGCGACATTACGAATGTCGTTGCGCGTGGGCATACTGGGGCGCTTCTCCCGGGTTGGTGGGTGTGGCGGCATACCCTCCTCGGCACACCTGCCGCCGGGCGACTCATGCCACGGCCTCACCCCATGGTACGGGGCCCGGACGGTAACGACCGCCCGGGCGTGATCGCCCCGACCGCGGTCAGGACCGGGCGGCCGCCGCGTCCGGTCCGCAGGACAGGCGGGCGGCCTTGCGGGCCAGGGCGTGTGAGCCCGGCCTCCCGCTGTCGCTGTCGACGTGCTGGTCGCAGTCGAGAAGACCCTGGCCCTCGACCGTCCAGCTCTCGGCGTGCCCGGTAGTGGTCCTCCCGCCGGGGCAGGTGTGGCGGAAGTCCGCCTCCACGGCCTGCACGTCCGCCCACCGCACGAAACGTCCCGCGCCCGACGGGGTCGTCGCGACGGCGTCGAAGTCGTCGGGCCCCCGGCCCGCCTCCGTGAACGTCAGGGTCCCGGCCGCGTCGCCCGGCGCGGCCTCGCCGATCCTCAGGGCCAGGGAGAACAGCACGTCACGTGAGGAGAGCTCCGGGCCGACCGCGGTGACGAAGGTCACGGGCGTGGACAGGCGCCGCACCGGGTGGCGCAGCGCGCCGCCGTCCTTCCCCTTCTTCTCCGGCGCGGCCAGGCCGGTGAGCCGCAGCGGCCGCTCGATGTTGAACCACGTGTACCGGCCGTCCTCGCAGCCGCGCTGTGCCGCCGCCGCGTTCGCAGGCTGCGGGGGCGCGGTGCGCGCCCCCGCAGCCGGTTCCGTGGCGGTGCACGCACCCGTGGCCGCGATGGCCGCGATCACCGCGCAGCCCGCTGTCCAACGCCTCATGGCGTCCCCCCGTACTCGTGATGTCCCCGTCGTGTGGTGCGGTCGCGACGATGGTTCCCCGCGGTGCCGGGGCGCTCCCGCCCTTTGAGGAACATCTGAGACCGCCCCTTTGCCCCTCCCCCAGGGCCGGGGCCCCTACTTCTTGAAGCCGATGTCCTGGAAGCGCGGGGTCGCGAAGCCGAAGGCTCCGGCGTTGCGGACGGAGGAGCGCAGGGCGACCAGCTCGGGACGCTGGAAGAGGGGGAGCGAGCCGGCGACGGCCCAGATGCGGGCGTCGGCGCGGGCGGCCAGGTCGCGGGCGGTGCCCGGGTCGAGCTCGCCGGAGGCCTGGTCGAGGAGCTGGTCGATCTGGTCGGTGCCGACCCGGGGGAAGTTCTGCGCGACGACCAGGCTCCCGTCGGGGCCGGCCTCGGGCTTGGCGTAGATGGGCCGGGTGTCGGTGGCCGGGAAGGCCGTGCCGGGCCAGGAGTACAGCGCCAGGTCGAAGTCGCCGGCGGCGAGGTGGTCGCGCAGGAAGCTCTCGTCGGAGACCTTCTGGATCTCGGTGCGCACGCCGATCCCGGAGAGCATGGCGGCGATGCGGTCGCCGACCGCGTCCAGGGCCTTGTTGGACTCCGGCAGCACGAAGCGCAGCGTGAGCGCCTTGCCGTTCTTGCGCAGCACGGTGGTGGAGGGCTCGACGACCGTGACCCGGACCTTGCGCGTGGAGGCCGCCTGGTTGCGCTCGGCCGGACCGGCGGGGGCCAGGGCGGTGCGGTGCCAGCCCGCGTCGGCGAGCTGCGCCTGCGCGGCCTTGGGGTCGGACTCGCCGAGGGCGGAGCTGTGGTCGGCGTACCCGGCCTGGGAGGCGAGCAGCAGGTGGTTGCCGAGCGGCTCGTCGGGCAGGCCGACCGGCTTGAGCACCGAGCGGGCGATCTCCTGGCGGTCGACGGCGCGGGCCACCGCGCGCCGGACGCGCTCGTCGGCCAGCGGGCCGTCGGCGCCGTTGAGGGCGAGCTGCGTGTAGGAGGCCGAGCGCGTCCGGTACACCGCCACGTTCTTGATCTTCGGGGTGCGGTCGACCTTCGCCATGTCCAGCGTGCCGTCGGCCAGGCCCGCGGCCCGCAGGTGCGCCGGCACGGCGGTCAGCACCACCCGGTCCAGTCTGGCCCGGTCGCCCCACCAGCGCGGGTTGCGGACCAGGGTGACGTCCTTGGCGGTGACCTTCTGCACCGTGAACGGACCGCCGCCCACCGGCAGGGCGCGGCGGGCGGAGTCGTTGAAGGCCGCGGCGGTGCCGGTCACGGACTTGGGGTAGAGCGGGGTGAAGAGCGACTGCCAGTCGGCGAAGCGACGGGAGAAGGTGACCCGGACCTCGCCCGGCTCCTTGCCCTGAGCGACCGAGGCGATGCGGTCGTAGCCGGCGTTGCGGGCGGCCCAGTAGGCCTCGTCCTTGCCGCGCAGCGCCTTCCACTGGGCGGCGAAGTCGGCGGTGGACACGGCCCGGCCGTCGCTCCAGACCGCCTTCGGGTTGAGCTTGTACGACACGACCTGCCGCGGCTCGCGCTCCACGACCTGCGCGGACTCCAGCAGGTCGGCGTCCCGCTGCGGCCGTCCGCTGCCGTCCAGCCGGAACGTCGCGGGGAGCACCGCCGCGGCCACCAGGTCGGTGGTGTCGTCGGCCGGGGTCTGGAAGGCGTTGAGCGTGGCGGGCGCGGTGTCGACGGCCCAGCGCAGAGTGCCTCCGTCGCGCACCGCGTCGCGCGGCGCCGAGGCGAGGTCGGTCCCGGCGAGCGGGTCCTCACGGCCTGCGGAGCACCCGGCGAGCGTCGCCAGTGCGAGGGCCAGCGCGGTGGCGAGCGCGGGAGGGGAGAGGGGGGCGCTGCGGGCCATCGTTGCGTACCTCCGCGAACCGGGGCCATCACCATGTGGCGTATTTGCCGCTTATCGCACCTCACTGAAAGCGATCATCACGCTGCCTCGTGCCCGACACGGCGCACGCCTCCCCGCTCCCACCCGACCGGCCCAACGGGGCGCGCGGCGCCGGGCGTACGCCCCCCACGAGTGTGAGAATCACGGCAGATCTCTTCCCAAGCGCGACTGTGACGCGCAACACTCGGCAGGCGCTAGCGCCGTGCACCGCACCGTGGCGGAGGTGAGGACAGCCATGTCCCTGCAGGACGATCTGACATCGGTACAGCGTCGGCTGGACGAGCTCGGCAGAGCCGTGTCCCGGCTCGAACAGCAGGTCGGCGACAGCCTTGACATGCGGCGCGTACGCGCCGACACCAAGCACCTGAGCGACGATCTCGCACTGCTGCGTGACAGCGTCAGCACCACCCACACGGGGCAGAAGCCGCGCCCGGAGATGGTGACCATCCCCGACACGCCGTACGACCCCTCATTCTGGTCCGGCGCGGAGGACGAAGGGCTGGGGGCGCCGGACCGCCGAGCGCCCTAGGGAGCCACCTTTGGCCACAGATACCGGAACCGAACCCGGAACCGAACCGCCTCCACCCGCTCCACCCGCGCGCCACGGCGTCCTGTCCGCCGGGCGCGCGGCCATTCCCGCCCGCCACCTGCGCACCGACCGGTGGTGGTTGCAACCTCTGCTGACCGCGCTGGGCCTGACCGCCTTCGTCGTCTACTCGACGTGGCGCGCCTTCGCCAACGCGCACTACTACGCGGAGCCGTATGTCTCGCCGTTCTACTCCCCCTGCCTGGGGTCGAACTGCGTGGACATGCCGCTGGGCGCCCGCTGGCCGATCTTCGGCGACTGGTGGGGGCTGTCCCCGGCGCTGCTCGTCCTGATCTTCCCGCTGGGCTTCCGGCTGACCTGCTACTACTACCGCAAGGCGTACTACCGGGGCTTCTGGGCCTCGCCGCCCGCCTGCGCGGTGGCCGAGCCGCACGCGGGGTACACCGGCGAGACCCGCTTCCCGCTGATCCTGCAGAACATCCACCGGTACTTCTTCTACTTCGCGATCCCGGTGGCCGCGATCCTCAGCTACGACGTCGTCCTGGCCTTCCGGGACGGGCGGGGCGCGTGGGGCCACATGGGCCTGGGCACCCTGGTGCTGCTGGTGAACATCGCCCTGATCTGGGCGTACACCTTCTCCTGCCACTCCTGCCGGCACATCGTCGGCGGACGGCTGAAGCACTTCTCACGGCATCCGGTGCGGTACCGCGCCTGGACCTGGGTGGGGCGGCTCAACCGTCACCACATGGGGCTGGCCTGGGCCTCGCTGATCAGCGTGGCGGTGTCCGACTTCTACGTCTATCTGGTCGCCAGTGGGGCGTTCGACGATCCGAGGTTCTTCTGATGACGCAAGTCGAACGGCACGCCTACGACGTCGTCGTGGTCGGCGCGGGCGGGGCGGGGCTGCGGGCCGCCATCGAGGCGCGCGAGCAGGGCATGCGCACCGCCGTGATCTGCAAGTCGCTCTTCGGCAAGGCGCACACCGTCATGGCCGAGGGCGGCATCGCGGCGAGCATGGCCAACGTCAATCCGCACGACAACTGGCAGGTGCACTTCCGCGACACGATGCGCGGGGGCAAGTTCCTCAACCAGTGGCGGATGGCGGAGCTGCACGCCCGCGAGGCGCCGGACCGGGTGTGGGAGCTGGAGACCTGGGGCGCGCTCTTCGACCGCACGAAGGACGGGAAGATCTCCCAGCGCAACTTCGGCGGCCACGAGTACCCGCGGCTGGCGCACGTCGGCGACCGGACCGGCCTGGAGCTGATCCGCACCCTCCAGCAGAAGATCGTCTCGCTGCAGCAGGAGGACGAGGCCGAGTACGGCGACCACGAGGCCCGGCTGAAGGTCTTCCAGGAGTGCACGGTCACCCGCGTCCTCAAGGACGGCGACCGTGTGTCGGGGATCTTCGGCTACGTGCGGGAGTCCGGGCGCTTCTTCGTGGTCGAGTCGCCGGCCGTGGTGCTGGCCACCGGCGGCATCGGCAAGTCCTTCAAGGTGACGTCGAACTCCTGGGAGTACACCGGCGACGGGCACGCGCTGGCGCTGCTGGCCGGGGCGCCGCTGATCAACATGGAGTTCGTGCAGTTCCACCCCACCGGCATGGTCTGGCCGCCGTCGGTGAAGGGCATCCTCGTCACCGAGTCGGTGCGCGGCGACGGCGGGGTGCTGCGCAATTCCGAGGGCAAGCGGTTCATGTTCGACTACATCCCGGATGTCTTCAAGGAGAAGTACGCGCAGAGCGAGGAGGAGGGCGACCGCTGGTACGAGGACCCGGACAACAACCGCCGCCCGCCCGAGCTGCTACCCCGCGACGAAGTGGCGCGCGCGATCAACTCCGAGGTCAAGGCCGGTCGCGGCACCCCGCACGGCGGTGTGTTCCTGGACGTCTCCACCCGGCTGCCCGCCGAGGTGATCCGGCGCAAACTCCCCTCGATGCACCACCAGTTCAAGGAGCTGGCGGACGTCGACATCACCGCCGAGGCGATGGAGGTCGGCCCGACCTGCCACTACGTGATGGGCGGCGTGGACGTGGAGCCGGACACCGCGGCGGCCACCGGGGTGCCGGGGCTGTTCGCGGCCGGTGAGGTCGCGGGCGGCATGCACGGCTCCAACCGGCTCGGCGGCAATTCCCTGTCGGACCTGCTGGTCTTCGGCCGGCGGGCGGGCCTGCACGCGAGCGAGTACGCGTCCGGGCTCGGCGCGGCCCGCCCCGCGGTGGCGGAGTGGCAGGTCGACGCCGCCGCGGCGGAGGCGCTGCGCCCGTTCAGCGCGGAGGCCGAGAAGGTCGCGGACGAGGTCGCGGAGAACCCGTACTCCCTCCATCAAGAACTGCAGCAGACGATGAACGACCTGGTCGGCATCATCCGCAAGCAGAACGAGATGGAGGAGGCGCTGACCCGGTTGTCGGCCCTGCGGGTGCGGGCGCGGCGGGCCGGTGTCGAGGGGCACCGGCAGTTCAACCCCGGCTGGCACCTGGCGATCGACCTGCGCAACATGCTGCTGGTCAGCGAGTGCGTGGCGCGGGCGGCACTGCAGCGCACGGAGTCGCGCGGCGGGCACACCCGGGACGACTACCCGGAGATGGACCGGCGCTGGCGCAAGGTCAATCTGGTGTGCCGGCTCGCCGATCCGGCCAACGCCTTCGGCGAGGTCTCGGTCGACCGGCGCGAGTCCGTCCCGATCCGTGACGACCTGCTCGCGCTGTTCGAGAAGGACGAGCTGCTGAAGTACCTGACGGACGAGGAGCTGGACCGGTGAGCACGTACTCGGGGCACTTCAGGGTGTGGCGCGGTGACGCGGACGGCGGTGAGCTCAAGGACTACGAGGTCGAGGTGCACGACGGCGAGGTCGTCCTCGACATCATCCACCGCCTGCAGGCCACCCAGGCGGGCGACCTGGCGGTGCGGTGGAACTGCAAGGCCGGCAAGTGCGGTTCGTGCAGCGCGGAGGTCAACGGGCGACCGAGGCTGATGTGCATGACCCGCATGTCGGTCTTCAGTCGCGAGGAGACCGTCACGGTCACCCCGATGCGCACCTTCCCGGTCGTGCGGGACCTGGTGACGGACGTGTCCTTCAACTACGAGAAGGCGCGCGAGATCCCCTCGTTCGTGCCGCCCAAGGGTGTCGCGCCGGGCGAGTACCGGATGGCGCAGGAGGACGTGGAGCGCTCGCAGGAATTCCGCAAGTGCATCGAGTGCTTCCTGTGCCAGAACACCTGCCACGTCGTCCGTGACCACGAGGAGAACAAGAAGGCCTTCGCGGGCCCGCGCTTCCTGATGCGGGTGGCGGAGCTGGACATGCATCCGCTGGACGCGGCCGAGGAGTCGGGCCTGGACCGCAAGCGGTCCGCCCAGGAGGAGCACGGCCTCGGCTACTGCAACATCACCAAGTGCTGCACCGAGGTGTGCCCCGAGCACATCAAGATCACCGACAATGCGCTGATCCCGCTCAAGGAGCGCGCGGTGGACCGCAAGTACGATCCGCTGGTCTGGCTGGGCGACAAGATCCGCCGCCGCAACAGCTGACCACCGGCGGTCCGGGCCGGCCCCGCGGGCCGGCCCGGCTCGTTCGGGTCCCTTCGGCTCGTTCGGGTCCCTTCGGGGCTCTGCTCAGAACAGGCTGAGCAGCGCCTCGATCGTGTCCTCCCCCGAGGTGCCGCCGCCGTCGGCGGGCAGTGCGAGTTCGAACCAGACCGTCTTGCCGCGGTGCGTGCGGCGGGAGCCCCAGCGGGTACTGAGCAGCGAGACCAGTTGCAGGCCCCGGCCGCCCTCGTCGGTGGCGCGGGCGCGCCGGCGGCGGGGCTGCACGAGGGCGTCGTCCCAGACCTCGCAGACCAGGGTGCGGTCGCGCAGCAGACGCAGCCGGATGTCGCCGTGGCCGTGCCGCAGGGCGTTGGTGACCAGTTCGCTGACGAGCAGCTCGGTGGTGTCCACCAGGGCCGCCAGGTCCCAGGACAGCAGGCACTCGCGGGCCAGTTCGCGGGCCCGGGCCACCGAGCGGGGGGTCGGCTCCAGCGTCCAGTCGCCGACCGAGTCGGCGGGCAGTCCGTGCACGCGCGCCATCAGCAGGGCGATGTCGTCCTCGCCGTGGGCGGTGTCGAGCCGGGCCAGTATGTGGTCGCAGACGTCCTCCAGCGGGCGCTGGGGGTCGTCCAGCGCCATGCGGAACGCGCGCAGGCCCTCGTCCAGGGGGTGGCTGCGGGACTCGACGAGGCCGTCGGTGTAGAGGGCCAGCAGGGCGCCGTCCGGGAGGTCGACCTCGACCTCCTCGAAGGGCTCGCCGCCGACGCCGAGCGGCATGCCGGTGGGGACCTCCAGCATCATCGCGGGTTCGCCGGGCTCGACCAGGACGGGCGGCAGGTGGCCGGCGTTGGCGATGGTGACCCGGCGGGTGATGGCGTCGTAGACCGCGTAGACGCAGGTGGCGAGGTAGACCTCGGACAGGTCGGAG
The DNA here is from genome assembly GCF_042889545.1 of Streptomyces sp. NPDC002574. Lineage (NCBI taxonomy): Bacteria > Bacillati > Actinomycetota > Actinomycetes > Kitasatosporales > Streptomycetaceae > Streptomyces > Streptomyces sp. NPDC002574. Next base: position 297,089 of record NZ_JBIARB010000010.1, on the reverse strand, counting down.
GAGTCCGCCTCCTTGCCGTGCCGGCTGGTGCGGCCCTCACCGCTGCCGCCGAGGCCGCGGGCGACCTCGTCCAGGGCGGTCAGGACGTCGGCGGGCTCGATGTCGAGCAGCGCCAGGGTGCGGACGGCGGTGCGCAGTTCGCCCATCGCGACGGCGGCGCGCAGGCCGCGGCCCATGACGTCGCCGACGACGAGCGCGGTGCGGTGGCCGGGCAGTTCGATCACGTCGAACCAGTCGCCGCCGACCTCGGTCTCCATGTTGCCCGGCAGGTAGCGGCAGGCGATGTCCAATCCCGCGGCCTCGGGATTGCCGGGGGGCAGCAGGCTGCGCTGGAGGATGAGGGCGCGTTCGTGCTCGCGGCGGTAGAGCCGCGCGTTGTCGATGAAGATCGCGGCGCGGGCGGCCAGTTCCTCGGCGATCATGCGGTCGCGCTCGGAGAACGGCTCGCTGCCCTTGGCCCGGGCGAACTGCACCAGGCCGAGTACGGTGTCGCGGGCGACCACCGGCACCGCCAGGGTGGACTGGACGAGGCTGCTGCCCAGTTCACCGAGCTCCACCTCGCTGTCGCCGCCGTCGCCGGCTATCACCTGCGTCTGGGCGGTGCGCAGAGCGCCCGCCCAGGGCGAGTTGAACGGGTAGCGGTGCACGGCGCCGACGGAGACCGGGCTGCTGCCGTGGTCACCGCCCAGCCGGGTCACCGGGGCGTCGGACACGGCGCTGGCGAAGGCGACCCTGCGGACCTCGCCGCTGCCGTCGGCGGTGCCGACCGGGCCCTCCTCGCCCACCAGGAGCGCCTGGTAGAGGTCGACCGAGGCCAGGTCGCAGAAGTGCGGCACGGCGACGTCGAGCAGTTCGCGGGCGGTGGTCTCCAGGTCCAGGGAGCTGCCGATGCGCCGGCCGGCCTCGTTGAGCAGGGCGAGGTTGCGGCGGGTGTGCGCGGCCTCCCGCTCGGCGCGCTGGCGTCCGGTCACGTCCTGGGCGAGGCCGGCGACGCCGATGGGCCGTCCGCTGCCGCTGTGCAGCCGGTACAGCGAGATCGCCCAGCGGCGCCGGCTGGTGGTCCCGCCGGCCGCCGGGACGGTGCCGACGATCGTCATGTCCAGTACCGGGTCGCCGCTGTCCAGCACCTGCTTGAGCGCGGCGGTCAGCCGGTCGGCCTCGACACGGGAGAGGAAGTCGTGCGGGCTGCGTCCATGGTGCCCGCCGGGGGTGCGGCCGAAGACGGTGGCGAAGCGCTCGTTGACGCGCAGCAGCCGCAGATTGGTGTCGAAGAGGATGAAGCCCATCGGCGACTGGCCGAACACCGCCTGGGAGGAGGCGAGATCGGTCTCGATCTGGCGCAGCACCCGCATGTCGACGGCGATGCACAGCGCGCCGCGGCCGTTCGTCTCGCCGCGCGAGGGCATGACGTAGACCTCGGCGAGGCCTTCCTGGCCGGCCTTGTCGCGGTAGGGGACGACGCCGGTCCACTCGCGGCCGTCGAGGATCTCCGCGACGCGCTCGTGCGCGCGCTCGCGACGGTCCTCGGGCACGAAGGCGCGGATGGGGTCCTTGCCGAGGGCCTCGGCCGCGGGCACCCCGAAGAACTCCTCGGCGCGCTCGCTCCACTGCTCGATCCGCCCGTCGGGACCGAGGGAGAACGACGCGACCCGGATGTAGTCGTAGATCGACCCGGGCGGGCTCGACTGCCAGGCGCTCTGCGGCAGGGCCTCAGGGTTCCGGGGCCCAACGGCCCCCGATGGCTCATCGCTCACGCCCGACCCCTCCAGCTCACACATACGGACCGGCTGGTGCCGAGTATTCAGCATTACCCCCGTTCCGCACATGGTCTTGTCGATCACAGCATCATCTCAAGGCGTACGGATCCCGCCGACGCCCCACTTCAACTACCCTGCTCCAGCGCGCCGAACCGTGCGCGAGGCGGTCATGCCGGTACGGGCAGGGTGAGTTCGAACCAGACGGTCTTCCCCAGGGGTCCGTGACGGGTCCCCCAGCGCCTCGATGCACGGGCCACCAGCTGCAGTCCCCGGCCGCCCTCGTCCTCCGCGCCGGCGGAGCGTTCGCGCGGCGGATCGGGCAGCGGGTCGGAGACCTCGACCAGCAGCGAGGTGCCGCGCACGATGCGCACGCCGATCGGCCCGTGGGCGTAGCGCAGGGAGTTGGTGACCAGTTCGCTGACGAGCAGCACGGTCACGTCGGTCAGCTCCCGCAGCTCCCAGCGCGCCAGGGTGTCCCGCACGAGCCCCCGGGCCCGACGCACCGCGCTCGGCTCGGCGGCGAAGGTCCAGGCGGCCGTGCTGCCCTCGGGCAGGCCGCCGAGGCGGGCCACCAGCAGGGCCACGTCGTCGGGTTCGCGGCCGTGGGCGAGGGTGGCCAGCAGGTCGTCGCAGGTGGTCTCCAGGGAGTGCGGGGGTCGCCGGGCGAGCACCGCGCGGAGCCGTTCCAGGCCGACGTCGATGTCCTCGTCGCGGGCCTCGATCAGGCCGTCGGTGTAGAGCACCAGCACGCCACGGTCGGGGACGTCGAGTTCCACCGACTCGAACTCCACGCCGCCCACGCCGAGCGGCACCCCGGCGGGGATGTCCATCAGCCGCACGTCATCCGCCCGGTCCGTTCCCGGGACGACCAGCACGGGCGGCGGATGGCCGGCACGCGCGACGGTCAGCCGCCGCGTTGAGGGGTCGTAGACCGCGTAGACGCACGTCGCCGTCCAGCCCTCCGCGGTGTCGCCGGCCAGGTCGTCCCCGAGGTCGTCGACGCGCCGCAGCAGTTCCTCCGGCGCCATCTCCATCGCCGCCAGGGTGCGCACCGCGGTGCGCAGCCGCCCCATGGTCGCCGCGGCCCGCAGACCGTGCCCGATGACGTCCCCGACGACCAGCGCCACCCGGCCGCCGGCGAGCGGGATGACGTCGAACCAGTCGCCGCCCGCGGCGGCGCCCGAACTGCCGGGGACGTAGCGGAAGGCGAGCTCCACGCCGGGCGGTTCGGGGACGCTCTGCGGCAGCAGGCTGCGCTGGAGCATCAGCGCGCCCTCGCGCTCGCGGATGTAGAGGCGCGCGTTGTCCAGGGCGGCGGCCGAGCGGTCGGCGAGCTCCATCGCCAGCGCGAGGTCCTCGGCGTCGAAGGGCTCGCGCCCGCCGGCCCGGCTGACCACCAGCAGGCCCAGCACGATGCCGCGGGCCAGCAGCGGTGCCACGATCAGCGAGTGGATGCCGAGGTCGACCGCGGCCTGCACCTTGGGGTCGCCGGGGTAGGTGGTGATCGTCTCGCGCAGTTCCCGCGGGCTCTGCACCAGCGCGGGCCTGCCGGTGTGCAGCACCGCGCCGAAGATCGACGCGCGGTCGACCTGGATGACCTTGCCCAGTCCGAGCATCCGCTCGACGAGCGGCCCCTCCTTGATCGCCCCGATGCCCAGCTGGCGCATCTCCGTGGTGTCCCCGTACGGGGCGCCGGGCAGCTCGCCGCCGTCCGGCACGTTGGCGTGCAGGATGACCCCGCTGTAGTCGCTGAACCGGGGCACCACGGTCTGCGCCAGCTGCTCGGCGATCCGCCGCACGTCCAGCAGGTCCGCCAGTCGGGAGCCGACGTCGTTGAGCAGGGCGAGCCGGCGGCGGGCGCGCTCGATCTTCGCCGCGGAGTGCTGGCGCTCGGTGACGTCCATGACGGTGCAGCTGATGCCGAGCACCCGGCCCGCCCCGTCCTCCAGGCGGTGGTAGGACACCGACCGCCATCCCGAGGCCGGCCCGGGGACGACGACGTCGATGACCGCCCGGCCGGTGGCCAGCACGTGCCGTTGCAGTGTGGCCAGTTCCTCGGCGGCGTCCTTGTGCACCACCTCCTCGACCCGGCGGCCGAGCGTCTGCTCGCGGGGGACTCCGTTCATCCGGGTCAGGGCGTCGTTGACGCGGATGTAGCGCAGGTCGGTGTCGAAGATGGCGACGCCGAGCGGGGAGGAGTCGAAGAGCGGGTCCAGGGCCGCGAGGTCGTGCTCCAGGGTGCGGATGCGGCTGGTCTCGGCGACCGAGGCCAGGACGAACTGGCGGCCGTCCCCGTCGACCAGCATCGAGGCCCTGGCCTCCACCTGGACGCAGTGGCCGTCGCGGTGGCGCAGCCACAGGACGCCGTCCCAGCTGCCGGAGCGCAGCAGCTCCTCCAGGATGCGTTCCGTGGGCCCCGGGGAGGGCACGGCGGCGAGCCGGCGGCTGCCGCGAGGGGCCGGCCGGGCGCCGGTCGCCAGCAGGGTGCCGACCCGGCGGCCCACGATGTGCTCACCCGCCCAGCCGAGCATCTCCTCCGCGAGTGGGCTCCACAGCAGGACCCGCCCGGAGGTGTCGAGCATGACCACGGCCAGCCGCAGCGTGTCCAGGAGGCTGCCCGCCGTGGTGGCGGCGGGAGGCAGCGGCGGCAGCCCCACGGTCCCGTGCGCATGCGGAGCCCCGGTCCCGGGCTGCGCAGGGTGCTGCGTACCCTCCGGGTCCTCCGTGGAGTCGTCGCTCCTGGTCATGGATGGGGGCCCCAGACGATTGCGGGGTGTCCGGCGGACGGCCGCCGGAGCGTCAAGGGTGGGTCAATCAGCCCATACCCGATATTCCGGTCCGCGTATCGCCGGGCGGCGGCGGGCGCGGACGCGTCGGCGGCCGTGGGCCCGGCGGCGGGAGAGCGCCGCATCAGTGCCCGGACGCCCGCGCCGCCGCCCAGGCCACGGCCGGCCGGTCCTGGTCCAGCCAGTCGACCTCGTGGACGCGGTCGGGGGCGAGCCAGCGCAGCTCGTCGTGGTCCTGCAGCGGCCGGGGCTCCCCCGCGAGGATGCGCGCGGTCCAGACGTGCAGGACGTACCCCGGTTTCAGCGGCCACTCCCCCGGGACGCGTTCCAGCGGTTCCGCCTCGATGCCGAGCTCCTCGCGCAGCTCCCGCACCAGCGCGTCCCGCGTGGTCTCGCCGGGTTCGGTCTTGCCGCCGGGCAGCTCCCAGCGGCCGGCCAGCTCGGGCGGGGCGGTGCGCCGGGCGGCGAGCAGCCTGCCGTCGTCGAGCAGGGCGGCACCGACCACCACGGTCACGTCGCGCGTCGTCATGCGCGGAACCTTACGACGCGCGGCGGTCGATGCGCTCGATCACGTAGAGCTGCTTGTGCCCGCGGGCGTCGAGGGTGTCCGCGACGCGCTCGGCCTCCTGGCGGGTGGCGTAGCGGCCGACACGGTAGCGGTTGCCGTTGTCGTCCTGGCGTATGACGACCCACACCAGCTCGCCGCTCATCGGATCTCCTCCAGGTGCGCGACGTTGGCGCGGTCGTCGTCCTCGGCGCTGGGGCCGCCCGCGAGCCAGGCGTCGAGGATCTCCCGGAGCAACGGTCCGCTGGTGAGCCGCAGGCTGAGCACGAGGGTGTTGGCGTCGTTCCAGGTGCGGGCGCCGTCGGCGGAGTACGCGTCGACGCACAGGGCGGCGCGGACGCCCGGCACCTTGTTGGCGGCGATGGAGGCTCCCGTACCGGTCCAGCAGCAGACCACGGCGTGGTCGGCGCGGCCCTCCGCGACGTCCCGGGCGGCGCTCTCGGCGCTCCAGGCCCAGTCCGCGCGGTCACCGGCGCGCAGTGCGCCGTGCGGGAGGACGGTATGGCCGCGGCCGCGCAGTTCGTCGACGAGCAGCCGCGCCACAGGCTCGTCCATGTCCGAGGAAACGGCGATGCGCATATGCCGGAGCCTACGCCTCAACGTGACGCGTCGGACACGTTCGGACGGTATTCGACTCGATCGGGCCATGTTCGATGGGGAGTTGACTCAGAAGGGCCTCTCGTCCGCGCCCTCAGGACTCCCCGGCGCGCCCGGCGGCGCCTCGGGGCCCGACGGAGCGCCGCCGGTGCAAGGGATGTGACGGATCGTCACCAGGGCAGGGCGCCCTCGCGGTCGAAGTAACCGCCGGTCGGGCCGTCGGGGGCGACCGACGCCATGCGGACAATGATCTCGGCGCCCTCCTCCACCGTCTGGAAGCCGGTGTTGCCGTTCAGGTCGGTCCTGGTGAAGCCGGGCTCCACGGCGTTGACCCGGAAGTCCGGGAGCGCCTTCGCGTACTGCACGGTGATCATGTTGACCGCCAGCTTGGACGCCGGGTAGTCCAGCCCCGGGAACAGGTAGGCCGGCTGGTCGGGGTCGGAGACGTGGTGCAGCGAGGCCAGACCGCTGCTGACGTTGACGACGACCGGGGCGGCGGACCGACGCAGCAGCGGCAGGAAGGCGTGGGTGACGCGCACGACGCCGAAGACGTTGGTCTCGAAGGTCCGCCGCATCCGGTCGGCGGTGGTCTCGGCGGTGGGTACCACGGTGTTGTCCGCCCGGCGCACCTCGATGCCGGCGTTGTTGATCAGCACGTCCAGCCCGCCGTCGGCCTCGATCGTCCGCGCGGCGGCCGCCACCGAGGCGTCGTCGGTGACGTCGACGACGACGGAGCGCGCGCCCAGTCGCTCGGCGGCCCGCCGGCCGCGCTCGGCGTCCCGCGCGCCGATCCAGACGGTGTGACCCTCGGCGATCAGGCGGCGGGCGGTCTCGTACCCCAGGCCCTTGTTGGCGCCGGTGATGAGAGTGGTCGGCATGGTCTCGCTCCTCGGTTGGGACGGTCGGCGGTCCGGTGACGGATGCCTCCAGCGTGCGGCGGGGCCCGCCGCACTGGCAGTCGTCCCGTGTTCCTGGGACTCGCGGTACCAGGGCGATCCCGCGCCCGGGGAGGACACTGGGGGACATGGCGACAGCGGAGTTCGGCAGCGCGGTGCGCCGGTGGCGCGACAAGGTGTCACCGGAGGCGGCCGGCCTGCCCACGGGCGGCCACCGGCGCGCGGCGGGGCTGCGCCGTGAGGAGCTGGCCCAGCTCGCCGGGATCTCCGTCGACTACGTCACCCGCCTCGAACAGGGCCGCGCCTCGCACCCCTCGGCGCAGGTCGTGGAGGCCATGGCCCGTGCCCTGCGGCTGTCACCGACCGAACGCGCCCACCTCTTCGAGCTGGCCGGGCTGGCGCCGCCGGGGCCCGAGTCGGTCCCCGCGTACATCACCCCGAGCGTCCACCGGCTCCTGGACCGCATGGCCGGCACGCCCGTCGCGGTCTACGACGCCTCCTGGACGCTGCTCCAGTACAACCCGCCGTACGCGGCCCTGATGGGCGACCCCTCCGGCTGGCGCGGCAACGAGCGCAACGGCGTCTGGCGGCACTTCCTCGGCCTGAGCAGCCGCGTCCGGCACCCCCCGGAGGGCCTGGAGGCGTTCGAGACGGCGGTGGTCTCCGACCTGCGGGCCGCCGCCGCCCGCTACCCGTCCGACCAGCGGCTGCGGCGGCTCGTCTCGGACCTGCGGGCGCACAGCGACCGCTTCGCCGCCCAGTGGGACTCCGGGGTGATCGGCCGCCACGAAGCCGCGCACAAGACCATCGACCATCCGGGGGTGGGATCCCTGCGGCTGGACTGCGACGTGCTCACCGTGGCCGGCAGCGACCTCCGGATCATGATCTACACCGCCGAGCCCGCCACGGAGGACGCCGAGCGCCTCGCCCTGCTCACCGTGCTGGGCACCCAGTCCCTCGTGGGCTGACCGCCCCGGGGCGCGAGCGCCCCGCCTCACGGGCGCCTCTCGCGCGCGAAGGCGGCCGGGCTCACCGGCCCAGCGGCGGCCGGACGCCGGGGCGGTCACGACGCCCCGGCGCACCTCGCCGGGCTGCCCTCACTTGACCGGCATGCGGTAGGACGCCCGGTAGCGCTCGGCCGGGACGATGATGTCGGCGGTCTCGACGGGGAGGCCGGAAGCGTAGAACGTGCGGCGGATCTCGATGACGACGTGGCCGGGCACGCCGCCCAGCACCGCCGTCTCCTCCGCGAGCCCGGGGCGCGCGCCGACCTCCTCGGCGACGTTGTCGACGACGATGTCGAGCGCGGCCATGCGCTCGACCACGCCCTGCCCGGCCAGCGGGCCCTCCTCCGGCAGGAGCACGGGGGTGCGTCCGGTCACGGACAGCGGTTCCCACGAGGTGGCGAGCATCATCGGCTCGCCCTCGGCGCGGTAGAGGTAGCGGGTGCGCATCACCCGGTCGCCGGGCTGGATGCCCAGCCGTTCGGCGACCCGCGGGCCGGCCGCGTCCTGGAAGCTGTTCGCCTCCCAGCTGCCCTTGAAGCTCTCGTCCGCCTGCTCCTGCCGGAACGGCGACGCCTGGCCGCCGGCCTGCCGGTAGCCGGTGCGGACGATCAGCCGCGGGTCGGGGCGCTCGCGGACGTACGTGCCGGAGCCGGAGCGGCCCTCCACGAAGCCCTCGGCCATCAGGACCTTGCGGGCCTCCAGCGCGACGGTGTCCGACACCCCGTACTCGGCGCGGATACGGGCCTGCGAGGGCAGGCGGGTGTGCGGAGGGAGCGTGCCGTCGAGGATCTTCTGGCGGAGATCCTCGGCGACGCGAAGGTACGCGGGCTGCTCACCGAAAGGCACGTGCCCCTCCCTCGGGTTGACTGTGTGCAACAGCTTGGCAACACACCGTTGCCAGTCGCAAGTCTTGCCCATCGGATTACTTCTGTCGCGTCATCCCGGCAACAGCTCGAACGCCGCGAGCACCACCCTGGCGTGCTGCTCCGCCTGGTGCCTGACGGGGACCCAGCGGGCCCGGTGCGCGGTCTCGTACGCCCGGCACCAGTCGGCGACCAGCCGTTCCAGACGCTCGCGCACCGCGGCGGCAGGGGCCTGGGACGGCTCGACGCCCCGGGCGAGTCGCAGCAGCATGGCCGCGGCGCGCAGCGGCAGGCGCTGGGTGTAGATCTCGACGCTGCTGACCCGGGCCCGGGTCATCGCCGGCAGCGGCGGGGCGGAGGCCGTGCGCAGCGCCGGGTCCCAGTCGGCGGCGAGCTGCGGGCCGACGGCGACGATCTCGCGCGCGGCCCGCAGCAGCGGGCCGCCGTCCCCGGGCAGGTAGGGCAGCAGTTCCCCGATCAGGCCTCCGACGTGGTCGCTCGCCCGGCGCAGGGTGACACCGGCGGCGCGCAGCGCCTCGTCGGCGGCGGGGTGCGGGGAGGTGTCGCCCGCGCGGTCGCAGGCCCACATCGGCACCTCGGCGATCGCGGTGACGCCGCCGTAGCGGTGGGCGTAGGTCCACGTGGAGTTGTTGGCGTCCTCGCGCGGGCCGCCCGGGGGCGGCATCACGTAGACACCGGGGCCCGGGCTCGGCCAGTGGAAGGCGTCGGAGGAGCCGGCCTCCAGCGGGATGTCGAACTCGGCGGCTGACTTGGCGATGCGTTCGGCCAGCCGGGGGATGGCCCGGGTCACCTGGATGAAACTGCCGCCGACGTCGATGCCGTGCAGCGAGCACTGGAGCACCGGGCGCAACTCGTCGATGACCGCGATCAGCGCCCGGGTCTCGGGCAGCGCGCCGGCCAGCGATCCGTCGTCGGGCAGCCACTCCGGCTGCTCGGCGGCGCGCGGCCGGAAGAAGTGCCGGTAGTGGCCGAGCATCGTGAACCGGCCGTCCGGGACGGCCTCGTTGAGCCGCGCGCCGTCCGGGTCCGCGCAGAGCAGGAAGTGCCAGGAGGCGTCGGCGCCCTCGCGCAGCGCGGGATCGGCGGTCACCCACCGGGCCAGCCGGAGCGCGGTGGCGCCGCCGACCATCTCGTTGGCGTGCGGCCCGGCCACGACCAGGACGTTGCGCCGTCCGTGGCCCACCGACAGCAGGAGCAGCGGCTCCCCCGCCCGGGAGGTCCCCACCGTCCGCACCCCGCACAGATCGGGCCGGTGAAGGGCCAGGGCCCTGGCCGCCGCGGCGACCTCGTCCACGGTCGGGTACCGGTCACCGGCGGTGGTCTCCCCCGGATGTGTCATACAGCCCCCCGCTGTGGTCCTACCGTCGCATCGGATTGTTCCAATGCCCGCGAACCCGGGGCTAGTACGCGTAGGCGTGGTCGCCGCGCACGGACGAAGGGGGTACGGCACCTGGCGGAGCCGTACCCCCTTCCCTGCCGGAGCGTCAGTGGCGACGGGCGGCCTGGCGGCGGCGCGAGGCGAAGACGACGGCACCGCCGGCGAGCAGCAGCAGCGCGGCGGCCGCGGAGACCATGCCGACGTTGCCGGAACCGGTCTCGGCGAGGTCGCCGGACTCACCGTTCGGGGACTGGGCGGCGTCGACCGCGGCCGGGCTGGAGGCCGACGCGGAGACGGACGCGGACTCGGAACCGGACGCCGACGGCGTCGCGGAGTCGGAGGCCGGGACGGAGGCGGTCGGCGTGTCCGAGGCGGGCGGCGTGGTGGTCTCGTCGCCGCCGGACGGGGTGGTCGGAGGCGTCGTGGTCGGCGGCGCGGTGGTCGGCGGCGTGGACGGGACGGTCTGCTCGGAGCAGTCCTTGGTGCCGCCGTTCCACCAGGCGATCTTCTTGTCGCCGATGACCGCGTGGTCCGGGCCCTCGGGCAGCGGGCCGTGCTCGAAGCCGTCGCCCGCGTTCATGACGCCGTCGTACTTCTTGTTGCCGTAGTACAGGTCGACCTGGGCGAAGCAGGTCACGTCCGGGACGGCGACGTCGAGCGAGTCGGTGCCGTTGGTGATCGTGACGGTGTCCCAGTCGTGGAACACCTGCTTGCCGGAGGTCTCGAAGGTGGCGCCGTGGGTGCGGTACGAGGCCAGGGACACGGTGCAGGACGAGGAACCGTCCGCGACGCGCACCTTGACGTGCACCTTTCCGTCCTCGGCGGGCTTGAGGGTGACGTCGTCGACCTTCACCGACGCGTACCAGTTGGTGCCGTCGAGCGAGAACTCGCAGCGGTCGGTGCTGGTCTTGGTGCCGCCACCGTGTCCGGGCTGGTACGTGTGGTGGCCGCCCTTGGTCCAGCCCTTGCCGCCGGGGCAGTCGCTCGCCCAGGCGGAGGTGGCGCCCGCCGCGGAAAGGGCGACGGCGGCGGCACTCACACCGAGCAGCCGTCCGATGGTGACGCGTCGCGATATGGACATGCAGAACCCAATCTTGCGTTGCGTGGCCCGGCGGAGGCGCGAATGACGGCAGCCGTCCCCGTGTGCGAGCAGGCCGAGGCGTCGCCGGGCGGAGGTCGAGGTGCACACGGGGCACTACGGCCCCAGTGGCACCACGCATCGTCGTGTCTGCGTCAATGGCCTGTCAACCTGGCCCGCTGAAAAGGTCGTTGGATCGAGGTTTCGATCCGGGAAACAGCGGTGAAGGCGCCGAACGCCAGCAGCCGCACCAGATCCGCGTCGTACGGGTCCGGGTCGGCGGCGCGCCAGGCCTCGGCGTCCGCCTCGGTGATCCGGTACGGGGCCAGCGCGGCCAGCAGCACCAGTCGCGCGGCGGGGCGCCGGTCCGCCGGCAGCTCGGCCGTCCGGCGCGCGATCCAGCCGCCGCCCAGCGGCGGGTGCGAACCGTCCCACGCGTCCACGGCGGCCTCCACGGCCTCCCGGGCCTGCTCGCCGAGTCGTTCCCCGCCGCGCCCGGCCGCCGCCCTCAGCGCGGCGAACGCGGGCCCCACGGGGGCCTCTTCGGCCCAGTCCGGCGGCGGTCCGGCCGGCACTCCGCGCAGCAGCGGCAGGCTCGCGCCGGGCGGGAGCTCCCTGCGCACGGTGCGGGCCAGGGCGCGGCCGCCGGCGCTGCGCACCAGGCGCAGCCGCTGCAGACCGGCGGGCATCATGTCGTCATCGAGCAGCGCGGACACCATGCGGTTGATGAAGTGGAAGGCCAGCGCGGTGCCGACGAACTCCGGTGCCGCGGCGTCGTCGAAGGGCCGGCCGGCCACAGCTCCGGACGCGTCCGGTCCGAGGCCGGTCCGGGTCGCCCTCCCCCAGGCGAGCAGCGCGGCATGCTCCGGATCGGGGGGTGTGCCGCCGCGGGCGGCGGTCTCGGCGAGGCGGTGGTCCCCGGTGGCGTGCAGCAGGACGGTGTGCGCGTCCACGCAGAAGGGGCAGCGGTTGGCCTGCGACACCCCGAGCGCGACGAGTTCCTTCGCGGTGCGGGACGCACGGCCCGCGAGCAGCGACTCGCGCAGTACCGCCCAGGTGGCGGCCAGCAGGTCGGGGGCGGGCGACAGCACCACGAAGGTGGGCGCCCGCCGGATGCCGAAGTCGGTGGCCAGCTGTGCGTACACCGCGGCGGACCGGCCGGTGAGCGACTCCGGGGGCGCGGGGGTGGTGAGGCGGAAGGGTGCGGGCACGGGGTGCCTCCTGCTGGGTCGTCGGTCCCGTTCGCGGGTCTCGATCGTGGTCCCGGAGCGGTCCCCGGGTCGTCGTCCCCGGGAAGTGACATGGCACTGCTGCGCGGGCTGCGTCGCGGGGCCGCGCTACTCCCCGGGGAGTAGCGCGGGAGCCGTCTTCCAGGAGGACGTGCGGGACGCGCGAGCCCGGTTAAGGTGCCGCCATGGGAGGCGCCAGGCTGATCGCACGTCAGGTTCGTGAATCACCCCTGGAGTTGCGGGGGTGGCAGGGCGGTCTCTTCGACGGGGTACTGGGCCTCGTGCTCGTCGCCGACGTCCTGCTGCTGCCCGGTGTGCCGGCCCCCGCGGACGCCCTGGACCTCGCGCTGGCCCTCGTGGGCACGCTGGCCGTCACCGGCAGCCGCCGCGCGCCGCTGCCCGCGCTGCTGCTCTGCACGGGCTGCATGCTGGCGTACGCGCTGCGGGTGCACCCGGGGCCGACGGCGGCCTTCCCGGTGCTGGTCGCCGTCCACATCGCGGTGAGGACCGGCGGGCGGCGGCTGCCGGTGAAGGTGGCGGTGCTCGCCTTCCTCGGCGGGTACCTGGCCTCCGGGCAGCCCGCGCCGACCGCGGCGCAGTCGACCGCGCTGCTGCTCGGCTGGTTCCTGGCCTCGGTCGCCATGGCCGTGGTGGGCCGGCACCGCCGCGCGTACCTGGAGCAGTTGGAGCGGCGGGCGCTGGAGGCCGAACGCACCCGCGAGGAGGCGGCGCTGCGCCGCGCGGGCGAGGAACGGCTGCGCATCGCCCGGGAACTGCACGACTCGCTCACCCACAGCATCTCGATCATCAAGCTCCAGGCGGGCGTCGCCGTGCATCTGGCCCGCAAGCGCGGCGAGGAGGCCCCCGAGGCCCTGCTCGCCATCCAGGAGGCCAGCGGCGAGGCCATGCGGGAGCTGCGCGCGACGCTGGAGGTGCTGCGCGGCAGCGGGGGCGGCCACGGCGTGGACCGCATCGGGGACCTGGCCGAGCGCTCCCGTACCGCCGGGCTGCCCACCAGCGTCACCGTCAGCGGACGCGAGCGGCCGCTCGCCGACGGCGTCGACCGGGCCGCGTACCGCATCGTGCAGGAGGCGCTGACCAACGTCACCCGGCACGCCGGTCCGCGGCCGCGCGCCACGGTCCGCATCGAGTACGCCGATCTGCAGCTCGTCGTCCAGGTCGACGACGACGGCACCGCGGCGCCGGACGCGGAACCGGTCCCCGGCGTCGGCCTCACCGGCATGCGGGAGCGGGTCACCGCGCTCGGCGGGCGGCTGCGGGCCGGCCCGCGGCCGGAGGGCGGCTTCACCGTACGGGCCGAACTGCCACTGGAGGCGGCGACATGATCCGGGTGCTGATCGTCGACGACCAGGCGCTGATGCGGGCCGGGTTCCGGGCGCTGCTGGACGCGGAGGAGGGGATCGAGGTCGTCGCCGAGGCGGCCGACGGGCGGGAGGCCGTCGCGCTCGCCGAGCGGCACGTGCCCGACGTGGTCCTCCTCGACATCCAGATGCCGGTGCTCGACGGCATCGGCGCCACCCGGCGCATCGCCGCCGACCCCCGCCTGGCGGGCGTGCACGTCGTCATCCTGACCAACTACGGCCTGGACGAGTACGTCTTCGACGCGCTGCGCGCCGGCGCCAGCGGCTTCCTGCTGAAGGACACCGAGCCCGCGGACCTCGTCCAGGCCATCCACGTCGCGCAGCGCGGCGACGCGCTGCTCTCCCCGGCCATCACGCGCCGTCTGATCGCCGAGTTCGTCTCCCGGCCGCCGGACGCGGCGCACGCGGCGGGCCTGGAGGCACTGACCAACCGCGAGCGCGAGGTGGTGGCGCTCGCCGCGCGCGGACTGGCCAACGACGAGATCGCCGCGCGCATGGTCATCAGCCCGCTGACCGCCAAGACCCACGTCAGCCGGGCCATGACCAAGCTCGGTGCCCGCGACCGGGCCCAACTGGTCGTGTTCGCCTACGAGTCGGGGCTGATCACGCCCAAGTCCCCGGCCCCCGGGCCGCCGCCGCCCTACGCGCCGGCCGGCTCCCCGGCTTCCTCGGCATCCACGGCCCCGGAGTCGTCCCCGGGCTTCTCGAAGTAGACGTCGAGCACGGCGTCGAGCTCCTCGGACCAGGTCTTCATCCGGCCCCTGGCGGGCGTCTCGACCCAGGTCTCGTACCAGCGCCGCGGCGACAGGTAGACCGTCACGCAGAAACGGCGCCCGAACCGCGGGGCGTCGACCTCGACCGCGCCGATCTCGTCCCAGCCGAACTCGGCCTCGGTGTCGTCGAGCCGGAACGTGATGCCGTCCCGGTCCGCCCGGATCGAGCCGCGGCGGTCGGCGACCTCGAACACCGGTCCGTCGCCGTCCGGCCCCGCCTCCGGGTCGCGCTGCGCGGGCTGCTCCGCGGCGACCTCCGGGGCGGCGGCGTCCTCGGCGGGGGCGTCCTCGGCGGGGGACGGCGCGTCGTCGGTGACGGGCGCCGCCTTCACCAGGTCCGCGGACTTCTCCGCGGACGTGACCTGGGGCTCGTCCGGCTCCGGCACGACAATGCCGGGGACGTACGCCGGATCGATGCCGGCCGCCTGTACGAGCGGGATGTTCGAACCTCTGCTCTGCTCCACGGCGGGCAGTATGGCCCATCGGGCTGTGACCGCGACACTCGCCCCGCCCGGCGGCGCCGCCGCGCCGCCCGGTGGCCTCTCGTGTCCTGCCCATTCATGATCACGCAACCGGGGCGGCACCTGTCCGGACAACCCTGTGTACATGACCAACACACCTTCGATCGTCCCCTTCGACCGCCGGAAGTTCCTGGCGGCTGCGGGAGGCACCACCCTCGGTGCCCTCGCCGCAGGCCAGTTGGCCATGGGAGCCGCCTCGGCCGCCGAGGCCGGGACCGCGCCCGAGACCGCCGGGACCGCCCCGGCGGCCGTCGTCGACCCGGCCCCCTTCCTGCTCGGTGTCGCCTCGGGCGACCCCGACGAGGACAGCGTCGTGCTGTGGACGCGACTGGTCGCCGACCCGCTCGACGCGGAGACCGGCGGCATGGAACCCGTCGCGGTCAAGGTGAGTTGGGAGCTGGCGCGGGACGAGGAGTTCCGCCACGTCGTCGACGACGGGCACACCGAGGCCCACCCCGAGTCCGCGCACAGCGTGCACGTGGAAGCCAGGCACCTGACGCCCGACACCTGGTACTGGTACCGCTTCGAGGTGAACGGGGTCCGCAGCCGCGTCGGCCGTACCCGCACCCTGCCGAAGTCCGGTTCCCGCGTGGACCAGTTGCGCTTCGCCTTCGTGTCCTGCCAGAGCTGGGCCGGTGGCCACTACGCGGCCTACCGCGACCTGGCCGGTCAGGAGCTCGACTTCGTCATGCACCTGGGCGACTACATCTACGAGACCGCCGACGGCAGCCTGACCGAGTTCCGCCGGCTGCACGCCCAGTACAAGAGCGCCCCCGAACTCCGCGACGCGCACGCGCGGTTCCCGTTCTTCATGACGTGGGACGACCACGAGGTCCAGAACAACTACGCGGGCGACGTCCCCGGCGGCGCCGGCGACGGCCGGCCGTTCCTGGAGCGCCGGGCCAACGGCTACCAGGCGTACTACGAGCACCTGCCGCTGCGCCGGGCGCAGAAGCCGGACGGCCCCGACGCGCTGATGTACCGCAGGTTCGACTTCGGGCGGCTCGCCGAGTTCAGCATCCTCGACACCCGCCAGTACCGCACCGACCAGCCGTGCGGCGACGGCCGGAAGACCCCCTGCGAGGCGGTCGGCGACCCGGCGGGCACCCTCACCGGTCCGGAGCAGGAGAAGTGGCTGCTGCGGGGCCTGGGCCGGACCGGCGCGCAGTGGAACGTCATCGCGCAGCAGACCATCATGGCCGCGTTCGACTACGATCTGGGCCCGTCGAAGGTCGTCAACCTCGACCAGTGGGACGGCTACCCCGCCGCCCGCTCCCGGATCCTGGACTTCCTGGACAGCGAGCGTCCCCAGAACCCGGTGGTGCTCAGCGGCGACTGGCACACGCACTGGGTCAACGACCTCAAGAAGGACTTCGACGACCCGGCGTCCCGCACGGTGGCGACCGAGTTCGTCGGCACGTCCATCTCCTCGGGCGCCGGCTGGGACGCGGACGTCCGTGCGGGTCTCGCGGCCAACCCGCACGTAAGGTTCTACAACGGCACCTACCGCGGCTACGTGATCTGCGACATCACCCCGGAGCGCTGGCGCGCCGACCTGCGGATCGTGCTGAACGCGGGCGACGCCGCCTCCCCCGCGTACACGATCGCCGCGTTCGAGGTGCTCGACGGTGTCCCCGGCGCCCGTCGCCTCGACGGCGTCGGCGACGGGCTGTCCGGCCGGCTGACCGACAGCGGCACCGGCGCCCCGCTCACCAACATGCGGGTCAAGGTGCTGGACTCGGCGGGCAAGGCGGTCGTGTCGAGCACGACCGGCGCGGACGGCGAGTTCCTCGCCTTCGCCGTCCCCGGCGTCTACACCGTGGTCGCCGACGGCGTCGGCTACGACCCCGTCCAGGTGACCGCCACCGTGCAGGACGGCGCGCAGACCCGGGTCACCCTGCGCGCGGACCGGGCGCGGGCGCGCGCAGGCACCGGCACCACCATCCCCGGTCCGGTGGCCGAGGGCCTCACCTCCGACCTGGTGATCTCCAACGACCAGCTGGCGCTGGCGATCTCGGCCGGTTCCGAGGACTCGCAGCTGACCCCCGTCACCCTCGGCAAGCCGCGGGACATGGCCGCCGTGGGCCACCTGGACCAGATCGACTGGTTCAACCTGCCGTACGCGTCGGCCGCCCAGCCGCGCGGCACCGGCGCCTGGCAGCAGCGCACGGTCAGGTCCACCTTGGTCGAGGTGGTCTCCTCGACCGGCGCCGAGGCCCGGATCAGGGCCACCGGCGCGAGCACCGCCTTCACGGACGTCGCGGTCGTCACCGAGTACTCCGTCCGCGAGGGCGAGCGCTGGATCACCGCGGAGAGCGTCTTCACCAACCGCGGCACGGTGGCCCGCACCCTGTGGATCGGCGACGTGATCGACCACGACGGCACCGGCCAGCGCAGTGGCGTCCCCGGCCACGGCACCATCACCACCGGCACGCCCGCCGACTACGTGCCGACCGCGCCCTGGATCGGCATGACCGGGGCCGACAGCCAGACGTACGGCCTGCTCTACGAGGACCAGGCGTTCACCGCCTACGCGTGCGACATCTGGGCGATGACCCAGCGCCAGGTCACGATCGCGCCGGGGGCGAGCTACACCCTGCGCCGCCGGATCACCGCGGTCGACAACCGGGCCGCGCTCGACCCGTTCGCCGTGCTGAACACGCTCTGACCGCCCCGGGCCGGCGGGGCGGCGCCCCCGCCCCGCCGGCCCGGCGGTGTCCTACGGGCCTCCGGCCCCTCACAGCGGCCAGGCGGCCAGCAAGTCGCCGGGGCCGTAGGCGGCGTCGAGTCCCGGACAGTCGATGCCGCTGCGCGAGACCGCCACGACGGGCAGCGGTTCGTCGGTGAGGGCGGCCCGGTGCCGGTGGAGAGCCGCCAGGTCGTGCCGGTCGAAGGCCGACCTCTCCAGCCACTTGACGGAGCCGACGAAGAGCAACTCCTTGGCGACAGGGGCGCGGTCCGCCCCGACGACGTCGATCTCGACGTCGTTGGTGCGGGTCCAGTAGCCGCCCACCACGGGGGCCGCGGGCAGCCGGTCGTCGGGCAGTATCCGCGCCAGGGCCTCACGGACGAGCGGCTCGACGGCCCGGCCGCGCCAGCTGGTCCAGTGCTCCCGGACGCGCGCCAGGGTCAAATCGCCCCGCCCCCGCTCGATCTCTTCCATGGACGGGCCGAGCAGGCGCAGCCAGAACCGCAGGTAGGGATCCGTCACCCGGTAGCGGCGGTCCTTCGAAGGACGCAACGACACAGGCAGTTCCGCGGCGACGATCCGCTTGTCCGCGAGCAGCTCCAGCGCTCGCTGCAGTGGCGTGGCGCCGATTCCGCCGGCTGCTCGGGCGATGTTGGTGAAGGTCCGCTCGCCGCTCCCGACCGCGGCCAGCACCCTGCGCGCCTGGGCCTGCGGGGGGAACTCGGCGGCCAGCGAGCGCTCGGCCGACACCAGCAGGGCCGAGACCGGGTCGCTCAGCGCCTCGCCGAGGAAGTCCCACAGCCCCGCGCCGCGCGGCCACTCCGCGCAGATGAGCGGCAGCCCTCCGGTGACCAGCGCGGCGTCGAAGGCCTCCGCCGGGTCCAGCCCGAGCATCCTCCCCACCTCGGCGGGGTTCAGCGGTCCCAGCACCATCTCCCGGCCGCGCTGGTGGAAGGGGCGCCCGTAGCCGTTCAGCGCCTCCATCATCGACAGGTCGGAGCCGATGAGGACCAGCAGCACCGGCTTGGCCTCCAGCACCCGGTCCCAGGCCCGTTGCAGCATCCCCTCGAAGGCGCCGTCGTCATCCATCAGGTACGGCACCTCGTCGACGACCAGTACGCTCGCCCGGTCCGCGGGCAGCGCCGCGGCCAGCACGTCGAAGGCGGCGTCCCAGCTCTCCGGCCGCGCGGCGGCCACCAGCCCCGCCTGCGGCAGCGTCGACGCCTGGGCGTCCCTGGCCAGCCGCGCCAGATCGTCCCCGGGGGACGCACCGGTCGCCGCGTAGAACAGGAACGGGGCCCCGGAGCGCTCCGCGAACCGCTCGACCAGGCGCGACTTGCCCACCCGGCGCCGTCCGCGCAGCATCACACACCGACCGGGCCGCTCCCCGCCGACCCCTGCCGCCACCTTCCGCAGCTCTCGCTCCAGCGTCGCCAGTTCCTGCGTGCGACCGACGAAATCCACCACGTGCGCCGCCCTCCACCGGTGAAGCTAACGTTCATGTCAGTAACATGAATGTTAGCGACATTTCCCCGCACCGCACGGGAAACGAGCCAGGGGTCCGGCCCCGAAGAGCCGGACCCCTGTGCGCCGCACGTGCGCCGGATCGGCGAGGTGGTGGGACGTCGCCCCCTACACGTTGAAACGGAACTCCACCACGTCGCCGTCCTGCATGACGTACTCCTTGCCCTCCATGCGGGCCTTGCCCTTGGCGCGGGCCTCGGGGATGGACCCGCACTCGACCAGGTCGCCGAAGGAGACGATCTCCGCCTTGATGAAGCCCTTCTGGAAGTCGGTGTGGATCACACCGGCCGCCTCGGGGGCGGTGGCGCCCTTCTTGATCGTCCAGGCGCGGGCTTCCTTCGGGCCGGCCGTGAGGTACGTCTGCAGGCCGAGGGTGTCGAAGCCGACCCGGGCGAGGGTCGCGAGGCCGGGCTCCTCCTGGCCCATGGACTGCAGGAGTTCCAGCGCCTCCTCGTCGTCGAGCTCGATGAGTTCGGACTCGATCTTGGCGTTGAGGAAGATCGCCTCGGCGGGGGCGACGAGCGCGCGCTGCTCGGCCTTGAAGGCGTCGTCGGTCAGCTCGTCCTCGTCCACGTTGAACACGTACAGGAACGGCTTGGTGGTCAGCAGGTGCAGCTCGTGCAGGAGGCCGCCCTTCTCGGTGCCGGCGGTGATGCCGGCGGAGAAGAGGGTGCGGCCGTCCTCGAGGATCTGCTGCGCCTCCTGGACGGCGGCGAGCATCGCCGCCTTCTCCTTCTGGAGGCGGGCGTCCTTGGTCAGCCGCGGCAGGACCTTCTCGATGGTCTGCATGTCGGCGAGGATCAGCTCGGTGTTGATCGTCTCGATGTCGTCCTTCGGGGACACCTTGCCGTCGACGTGGACCACGTCCGGGTCGACGAAGGCCCGGATGACCTGGCAGATCGCGTCGGACTCGCGGATGTTGGCGAGGAACTTGTTGCCCAGGCCCGCGCCCTCGCTGGCGCCGCGGACGATGCCCGCGATGTCGACGAAGTCGACCGTGGCCGGGAGCTTGCGCTGCGACTCGAAGATCTTCGCGAGCGTGTCCAGGCGGGGGTCGGGGACACCGACGACGCCGACGTTGGGCTCGATCGTGGCGAACGGGTAGTTGGCCGCCAGCACGTCGTTCTTGGTCAGGGCGTTGAACAGGGTCGACTTGCCGACGTTCGGCAGGCCGACGATTCCGATCGTGAGCGACACGTGGCGACTTCCCGTAGCGAGGTGGGTGGAGGGCCCGCGCGCCCGGGCGGGCGGGGACGGACCGATCCACCAGTCTACGGAAGCGGGGGACCCCCACGGGCTCCGGCGGCCCGCCTCGCCCCCTGTGGGGCTGAAAAGTCGTGTCCTGCCCCCGTTTCCCCCCTGCCGGGCGCCTACGTTGGGTGCGTGGAGCAACACAGTGCGCGCACGCCGCACAACAACGGTGCCGCCACGCGGCCGGTCAGGCCGGCCGCGCGTCCGGCGCGCAGGCCCGCGGGCGCGACGGCCGTGGGCGGAGGTCCGCGCCGCGGCCCGTTGTGGGGCGTGCGGCGGGGACAGAGCGAGTCCCGTCTGACGGGGCTCGGCACCGGGGTCTTCATCACGCTGACCGCCTTGTGCGGCGGCGCCGTGGACTCCCTGATGAACGGCGAACCCGGCACGCTGTTCGGCGTGGTCTTCCTGCTGGCCTGCATCGCCGGCGGCGTGTGGGTGCGGCCGTACGACCTGTCGGCGGCGCCGGTGAGCGCGCCCATCGCCTTCACCATCGCGCTGGCCGTGACCGCCGACGGCGGCGGAGGGCTGACCGGGCACGTGATGGCACTGCTGACCGGGCTCGCCACGCTGACAGGGTGGCTGTACGGCGGCACGGTGTGCGCCGCCGTGATCACGGCCGTGCGGAAGGTGGCGTACGTGACGCGGGCGCGGCGAGCCGAGCGCCGCTGACCCCGCGTCCCGCGTCCCGGACCGCTATCCCGCGGCGGTGGTGGTGACCGCCGCGGCCGCCGCCATGCCCGCGCCGACGATGCCCGCGTTGTTCTGCAGCGCGGCCGGCACGATCTCCGCCTGGATGCCCTCGATCAGCGGGAGGAACTTGTCCGCCTTGCGGCTCACGCCACCGCCGATGACGAAGAGCTCGGGCGAGAAGAGCATCTCCACGTGCGCCAGGTACTTGGTGACCCGGCGCGCCCAGTGCTCCCAGCTGAGTTCCTCGTCCTCCTTGACCTTGGTGGAGGCGCGCTTCTCCGCCTCGTGCCCGTGCAGTTCCAGGTGGCCGAGCTCGGTGTTGGGCAGCAGCTTGCCGTCCACGAAGACGGCGCTGCCGATGCCCGTGCCGAGGGTCAGCACGATCACCGTGCCCGAGCGCCCACGGCCCGCGCCGTAGGCCATCTCGGCCATGCCCGCCGCGTCGGCGTCGTTGAGCAGCGTCACGGGAAGGCCGACCCGCTCCGAGAGCAGGCCGGCCGCGTCCGTGCCTATCCACCCCTTGTCGACGTTGGCCGCGGTGCGTGTGACGCCGTGCGTCACCACACCGGGGAACGTCGCGCCGATCGGGCCCTGCCAGCCGAAATGGGTGACGACCTCCTTGACGCAGTCCGCCACCGCGTCGGGCGTCGCGGGATGCGGAGTGAGCACTTTGCAGCGCTCCTCCGTCAGATCGCCGCGATCCAGGTCGACCGGGGCGCCCTTGATCCCCGAGCCGCCGATGTCCACACCGAAAACGCTCATGGCCCAACGCTACGACGTGGGACGGACGGTCACCCCTCGGACTGCTGACCCGCCTGCTCGGGGGCGCTCGCTGCGGCCCGTCCCGCCAGCTTGGCGGCGGCCTCGGCGCGCAGGTCGCGACGGAGCTCCTTGGGCAGCGAGAAGACGATCGACTCCTCGGCGGCCTTGACGATCTCGACGTCCTCGAAGCCGCGCTGCGACAGCCACTCCAGCACCTGCTCGACCAGCACGTCGGGCACGGAGGCACCGGAGGTGACACCGACCGTGGAGACGCCCTCCAGCCAGGCCTCGTCGATCTCCGCGGCGAAGTCCACGAGGTGGGCCTCGCGGGCGCCGGCCAGCTTGGCGACCTCGACCAGGCGCACGGAGTTGGAGGAGTTGCGCGAGCCGACGACGATCACCAGATCGGCCTCGGCGCCCATCTGCTTCACGGCGAGCTGGCGGTTCTGCGTGGCGTAGCAGATGTCGTCGCTGGGCGGCGAGATGAGCTGCGGGAACTTCTCCTTGAGCGCGTCGACCGTCTCCATGGTCTCGTCCACGGACAGGGTCGTCTGGGAGAGCCAGACCACCTTGGAGGGGTCGCGGACCTCGACCTTGGCGACATCGGCGGGGCCGTCGACCAGCGTGATGTGGTCCGGGGCCTCGCCGGAGGTGCCGATGACCTCCTCGTGGCCCTCGTGGCCGATCAGCAGGATGTCGAAGTCCTCGTTGGCGAAGCGGACCGCTTCCTTGTGGACCTTGGTCACCAGGGGGCAGGTCGCGTCGATGGTGGCGAGCTTTCCGCGCTCGGCCTCGTCGTGGACGGCCGGCGCCACACCGTGCGCGGAGAACATGACGATCGACCCCTCGGGGACCTCCGCCGTCTGCTCGACGAAGATCGCGCCCTTCTTCTCCAGGGTCTGCACGACGTACTTGTTGTGGACGATCTCGTGGCGGACGTAGATCGGGGCCCCGTACTGTTCCAGGGCCTTCTCGACGGCGATCACGGCACGGTCCACGCCCGCGCAGTAGCCACGGGGGGCGGCGAGCAGGACACGGCGGGCAGCAGCAGTCATGCGCCCATCGTACGGGGCGTGACGGAGGTCATCCGCCCCGCCGGGGGTGTCCGCGACGGGCGGCGCGCAGCAGGCCCGGCAGGCGTCCGGCGAGCACCGCGGCGACCACCGCCGTCAGGCAGCTGAAGCAGCCGCAGCCGGGGCCGCGGCGCCCGATGCGGAAGCCGCCGCCGATGCGTGGCGGCCGCGGGGGCGGCGGGCCGTGTGGGCGCATGGGGACCTCCCGGGCACATGGGTCTGCCCCCAGGGTGCGGGGTGTCCGGAGGGACGGACAGTGGTGGGTGCCATTCGGGTCGGGCACGCGGCGGACATGCGGTCGGACACGCGGTCGGACATCGGAGCCGACGCGGACGAGGCAGGGGCGGGGTCACTGTCCGTGGCGGGGGCTAGTCTCGGCGTATGGCTCAGAACACGTCCGCGGAGGCGCCGATCCCGGTCGGCGAGGTGTCACGGCTGATCGGCGGCTGGATCGACCGGCTGGGCGCGGTGTGGGTGGAGGGGCAGATCACCCAGCTGTCCCGGCGCCCCGGCGCGGGCGTGGTCTTCCTGACGCTGCGCGATCCGTCGCACGACATCTCGCTGAGCGTGACCTGCCGCCGCGCCGTCTTCGACGCCTTCGACGGCGCGGTCGGCGAGGGTGCGCGGGTCGTCGTGCACGCCCGCCCGGAGTGGTACGCGCCGCGCGGGCAGTTGTCGCTGCGGGCGGCGGAGATCCGTCCGATAGGCGTCGGCGACCTGCTGCTGAGGCTGGAGCAGCTGAAGAAGCGGCTGGCCGGCGAGGGCCTTTTCGCACTGGAGCGCAAGCGGCCGCTGCCCTTCCTGCCGCAGCTGATCGGCCTGGTGTGCGGCCGCGCCTCGGCCGCCGAGCGCGATGTGCTGGAGAACGCGCGGCTGCGCTGGCCGGCCGTGCGCTTCGAGGTGCGCAATGTGCCGGTGCAGGGGGCCTACGCGGTCCCGCAGGTGATCGAGGCGGTGCAGGGGCTCGACGCGCACCCCGAGGTCGACGTGATCATCGTAGCGCGCGGCGGCGGCAGCGTGGAGGACCTGCTGCCGTTCTCCGACGAGCGACTGGTGCGCGTGGTCGCCGAGTGCCGTACGCCGGTGGTGTCCGCGATCGGGCACGAGCCCGACACCCCGCTGCTGGACCTGGTCGCGGATCTGCGCGCCTCGACACCGACCGACGCCGCCAAGCGCGTCGTACCGGACGTCGGCGAGGAGCTGACCCGGGTCGAGCAGTTGCGGCACCGCTCGCTGCGGGTGATGAACGGGCTGCTGGACCGTGAGGAGCGCGGGCTCGTGGCGGCGATGAGCCGTCCCTCGATGGCGCGGCCGCGGCTGATGGTCGAGGAGCGCGAGGAGCAGGCGGCCGCGCTGCTGGAGCGTTCACGGCGGCATCTGCGGCACCGCCTGGACCGGGCGGACGACGAGCTGGAGCACACCCGGGCCCGGGTCGTCGCGCTCTCCCCTGCGGCGACGCTGCAGCGCGGGTACGCCGTCCTGCAGCGCGAGGGCGGCGCCGTCGTGCGCGCCGCGGGCGAGGTGGCCGACGAGGAGAAGCTGCGGGCCCGGGTGGCCGACGGCGAGTTCACGGTCCGCGTCACGCGCTGACCCGCGCCGGACCGCGGGGCCCGGCGGCCCCGCCGTGTCCGAGGGCGGCCCTAGTCTGGTGCCATGGCTGATCAGGACACGCTGGGGTACGAGCAGGCCCGCGACGAGCTCGTCGACGTCGTCCGCCGTCTGGAGGCGGGCGGCTCGACGCTGGAGGAGTCCCTCGCCCTGTGGGAACGCGGCGAGCAGCTCGCCAAGGTGTGCCGCAACTGGCTGGAGGGCGCCCGCGCGCGCCTGGACGCGGCCCTTGCGGAGGAGTCGGGCGAGGCGGCCGGGGACGGCCCCGGTGCGCCGGGGGCGGCCGAAGAGGAGTGAGGCGGTCATGGGTGGCGTGACGGTCCTCACGGGAGGGGCGGCCCCGGAATAGTTGAAACTTCACCTATGTTGGGTGGGGTGTTCGACGCCGCCCCGCCGGGGCGGTCCCCCACATCCCCCCGAGGTACCGATGACACTCCAGCTCGACACCGCCGCCCAGAACCTTCTCTTCCGCGACGCGCGCACCGCCAACTCCTTCACCACCGAGCCGGTGACCGACGAGCAGGTCCAGGCCGTGTACGACCTGGTGAAGTACGCGCCCACCGCCTACAACCAGCAGCCGCTGCGCATCGTGCTGGTCCGCTCCGAGGAGAGCCGCGAGCGCCTGGTCGGGCTCATGAACGAGGGCAACCGCGCGAAGACCTCCACCGCCCCGCTGGTGGCCGTCCTGGCCGCGGACAACGAGTTCCACGAGGAGCTGCCGGTCCAGTTCCCGGCCTTCCCGCAGGCCAAGGAGATGCTCTTCGCCGAGCGCCCGGTCCGCGAGCGGTCGGCCGCCTTCAACGCCGCGCTCCAGGTCGGCTACTTCATCCTCGGCGTGCGCGCCGCGGGTCTGGCCGCCGGCCCGATGACCGGTTTCGACGCCGAGGGCATCAACAAGGAGTTCTTCCCCGAGGGCGACCACTCCGTGCTCGCCGTGGTGAACATCGGCAAGCCGGGCGACAACGCCTGGCGCGCGCGCTCGCCGCGCCTGCCCTACGACGAGGTCGTCACCACCGTCTGAGCCACCGGCCCCGACCGGGCTCCCTACTGGCCGCTGCGCTCCTGGAGCGCGGCGGCCAGTTCCGCGAGCCGGTCGGCCGGAGCGGTGCCGGTGACCATCGTGGTCACCCCGCCCTCCTCCCGCACCAGGGCGTCGTACTTGGGGCCCTCGTAGCGGTCCCAGGTCTCGCCGCCGACGGTGCGGGTGCCGCTCTTGCGCGCGTCGTGGCTCGTCGCCGCGACGAACGCCGCCGCGTCCGCGTTGCTCTGCTCGACGGCCGCGTACTCGTTCTGCGGGTCGACGAAGCCGAGGTGCCAGTGCACCGCCTTCGGGTTCGTGTCCTCGTACGTCACAGAGGTCGCCCGCCAGCCCTTGCCGAGGCCCTCGGGGGCCGCGACCGGGTAGGGGGCGCTGCGGCGCGCCTGGTCGAGCTCGACCCGGTAGCCGACCACCTGGACGGGGTCGTGGTTCTCGTCGTGCGGGATGAAGAACCAGATGATCCCGACCACGACGCCGATCGCCGCCATCGAGATCACCATGTCACGCACTGTTTCCGTGCCGCGCTTCTTTGCCACGCCCCCTATGGTCCCTCATGCCCCGGAGCGTCCCGCCGCCCGGGTCCCGCCCGGGCCGGATGCGCTCATGTGACGGGGGCCCTGCTCATCCTGGCACCTGACGGATAAGGTCGTACCACCCTCTTTTCCGGCCGTCCTCGTACAGAAAGGTGCGCTGTGATGACCGAGCAGCACGAAAACCACATGCCGCGGCAGCTCGAAGTGAGCCCCGAGGCCCCCGACCGCAACCTCGCCCTCGAACTGGTGCGGGTCACCGAGGCCGCCGCGATGGCCGCCGGCCGCTGGGTGGGCCGGGGCGACAAGAACGGCGCGGACGGCGCGGCCGTCAAGGCCATGCGCACCCTGGTCTCCACCGTGTCGATGAACGGCGTCGTCGTCATCGGCGAGGGCGAGAAGGACGAGGCGCCGATGCTCTTCAACGGGGAGCGGATCGGCGACGGGACCGGCGCGGAGTGCGACATCGCCGTGGACCCGATCGACGGCACGACGCTCACCGCCAAGGGCATGCCCAACGCCGTCGCCGTCCTCGCCGCCGCCGACCGCGGCGCGATGTACGACCCGTCGGCCGTCTTCTACATGGACAAACTGGTCACCGGCCCCGAGGCCGCCGACTTTGTGGACATCACCGCCCCGCCGTCGGTGAACATCCGGCGGGTCGCCAAGGCCAAGGGCGGCGCCCCCGAGGACGTGACCGTCGTGGTGCTCGACCGGCCCCGGCACGAGGGCCTGGCCAGGGAGATCCGCGAGACCGGCGCGCGCATCACGTTCATCTCGGACGGCGATGTGGCGGGCGCCATCATGGCCGTCCGCGAGGGCACCGGCGTCGACATGCTGATGGGCATCGGCGGCACCCCTGAGGGCATCATCGCGGCCTGCGCGATCAAGTGCCTCGGCGGAACCATCCAGGGCAGGCTCTGGCCCAAGGACGACGCCGAGCGGAAGCGCGCCCTCGACGCGGGCCACGACCTCGACCGGGTCCTGCACACGGACGACCTGGTCAAGGGCGACAACGTGTTCTTCGTCGCCACCGGCATCACCGACGGCGAGCTGCTGCGCGGCGTGCGCTACCGCGCCGAGACCGCGACCACGCAGTCGCTGGTCATGCGCTCCAAGTCCGGCACGATCCGCCAGATCGACTCCACGCACCGGCTGTCGAAGCTCCGCGCCTACAGCACGATCGACTTCGACCGCGCGCGCTGACGGCCTCCCGGCCGGACGGCACCACCACGCACACAGGGGCCGGGAGCCCGCCCAGCGGCGGACTCCCGGCCCCGGAGCGTGTCAGCCCGCGGCGGCGATGCGCGGCGCCGGCCGCTGCAGTTCCGCCTCGCGGCGACGCCGGCGCGCGAGTACGACCCGGCGCTCGGCCGCGGTCATGCCGCCCCACACCCCGTAGGGCTCCGGCTGCAGCAACGCGTGCTCCCGGCACTCCAGCATGACCGGGCAGCGGGCGCAGACCCGCTTCGCGGCCTCCTCGCGCGACAGGCGTGCCGCCGTCGGCTCCTTGGAGGGGGCGAAGAACAGACCTGCCTCATCGCTGTGGCACGCCGCGTCCGAATGCCATGGGCCGCCCAGGTCCCGGGGGTGACTCAGGGAGGAACTGGATGCTGCCGCGGGCTCGATCGGTTGAAGCACGGGATACTCCTGACGACGGCTCGGCTTGGTGTCACCCTTGCCCGTCGCTGCCCTTCCCGCTGCGTCGGCACGGGGTTGTCGACGTGGGGGTCCGGCGGCGAGCGACGTGTCCCCATGCCCTACCCGCTGTGCGCGCGTTCATGCGCACGGTGTCCGCAGGCTCGCGCGCCCGCGCGTGCGCCGGCCGTACCGGAGGATGCGCCACCGGACCCTCCCGGCGGCGCGACGGCCCCGGCAACTGCGGTCGTCCCCGGACGTCTTGGGGCCCGCTCGCACGTCGGCGGTGGGGGGGGGGGGCCCCCCCCCCCCCCCCCCAACGGCCGGGGGGGGCCCCCCCCCCCCCCCCATGTGGGCGGGAGGGGGGGGGGCGGCCGTATTAATAACCCGGAGGCCGCGCGCCGG
>NZ_JBIARB010000010.1:0-269017 GCF_042889545.1 Streptomyces sp. NPDC002574 | reverse complement strand
CCCCGCGGGCGGCGGGCCCGCCCGCTCAACGGGGGGTGGCCGCGGGCGGGGGGGGGCCCCCGGGGGCGGGGGGGGGGGGGGGGGGGGCCCCCCCCCCCCACCGCCGGAGAGGAGACTGCGGACTGACGAACCGTCAGTGGTCGAGCTCGGGGCGGCCGTCCTTCTTCTTGACCCGCTTGCCGCGTCGCGGCTTGGCCTCCACGCCGCCCCAGAACGCCAGGCCCTGCACCTTGATGACCGGGGCGCCGGGGTCGGGGGCCTCGTACGCCTCGACGTCGGATCCGCCCATGATGCCCACGACGCCGCCGCCGCGCAGGGTCACGTTCTCCGGCACCTTGATCTCGACGCCGCCCATGATGGCGGTGCAGTTGATGACGACCTCCGGCGCGGTGAAGGTCGCCTCCGTGAGGTCGATCACCACGCCGCCCAGGATCGCGACCGCGTTGATCTTCGAACCCACGCGCCAGCGGCCCTTGCGCTCGGCGCCGCCGAGGATGCCGACGAGGTTGGGGTTCTCCCCGGAGTGGTCCGGGACCCAGTGCCGGGCCTGGGCGGGGGCGGCCGCCGGGGCGGGGACCGGCAGGTCGCGCACGAAGGGCTCCAGCTCGCCCACGGTCTTCGCCGCGTACACGCCGTCCAGCCGCTCCGAGTGCTCCTCGGTGGTCAGACGCCCCTCCGCCAGGGCATCGCGAAGAATGTCGGCCACCCGGTCGCGGTCCGCGTCGGACGCGCGGATGTCGGCTTCGGCGACGGGGGGACTCAGGGGCTGCTGCTCACGCTTCCGGAGCGAGGACTCATCCACGGGCCTACGGTACACAAACGCGATAGATCGCGACTAGGCCCCTGCCCCCGGCAGTGAGGGTCACCTCACACACCCGGCGACCCGCTCTCGTTCTACGCTGGTCGGGCTTCGATGACGCAGCGCAGTGCAGCGCAGTGAGGATGTCCCCAAATGCCCCCCTCGTCCCCCTCGGCCCGCCCGGAGTTCTCCTACACGGACCTCCTCCCCCTCGGCGAGGACACCACCCCGTACCGCCTGGTCACCTCCGAGGGCGTCAGCACCTTCGAGGCCGATGGCCGGACCTTCCTCAAGGTGGAGCCGGAGGCGCTGCGCACGCTCGCCGCCGAGGCCATGCACGACATCTCGCACTACCTGCGCCCGGCGCACCTCGCGCAGCTGCGCCGCATCCTGGACGACCCCGAGGCGTCCCCCAACGACCGCTTCGTCGCCCTGGACCTGCTGAAGAACGCCAACATCGCCGCGGCCGGCGTGCTGCCGATGTGCCAGGACACCGGCACCGCGATCGTCATGGGCAAGCGCGGCCAGAACGTCCTGACCTCCGGCGGTGACGAGGCGGCCCTGTCGCACGGCATCTTCGACGCGTACACCAGGCTCAACCTGCGCTACTCCCAGATGGCCCCGGTGACCATGTGGGAGGAGAAGAACACCGGCTCCAACCTGCCGGCCCAGATCGAGCTGTACGCGACCGACGGCGGCGCCTACAAGTTCCTCTTCATGGCCAAGGGCGGCGGCTCGGCCAACAAGTCCTTCCTCTACCAGGAGACCAAGGCGGTCCTGAACGAGGCCTCCATGATGAAGTTCCTGGAGGAGAAGATCCGTTCGCTCGGCACGGCCGCCTGCCCGCCGTACCACCTGGCGATCGTCGTCGGCGGCACGTCCGCCGAGTTCGCGCTGAAGACCGCGAAGTACGCCTCCGCGCACTACCTGGACGAGCTGCCGGCCGAGGGCTCGCCGGCCGGCCACGGCTTCCGGGACAAGGAGCTGGAGGAGAAGGTCTTCGAGCTCACCCAGAAGATCGGCATCGGCGCGCAGTTCGGCGGCAAGTACTTCTGCCACGACGTCCGCGTGGTGCGGCTGCCCCGGCACGGCGCCTCGCTGCCGGTCGCCATCGCCGTCTCCTGCTCCGCCGACCGCCAGGCCGTCGCGAAGATCACCGCCGAGGGCGTCTTCCTGGAGCAGCTGGAGACCGACCCGGCGAAGTACCTCCCGGAGACCACCGACGACCACCTGTCGGACGAGGACGTCGTGCGCGTCGACCTCAACCGGCCGATGGACGAGGTCCTGGCGGAGCTGTCCAAGTACCCGGTCAAGACCCGGCTGTCGCTGACCGGCCCGCTGGTCGTCGCCCGCGACATCGCGCACGCGAAGATCAAGGAGCGGCTGGACGCGGGCGAGGAGATGCCGCAGTACCTGCGCGACCACCCGGTCTACTACGCGGGCCCGGCCAAGACCCCCGAGGGCTACGCCTCCGGCTCCTTCGGCCCGACCACGGCCGGCCGCATGGACTCCTACGTCGAGCAGTTCCAGGCCGCGGGCGGCTCCAAGGTCATGCTCGCCAAGGGCAACCGCTCCAAGCAGGTCACCGACGCGTGCGCCGCGCACGGCGGCTTCTACCTCGGCTCGATCGGCGGCCCGGCGGCGCGCCTGGCCCAGGACTGCATCAAGAAGGTCGAGGTCGTGGAGTACGCGGAGCTCGGCATGGAGGCGGTCTGGCGGATCGAGGTCGAGGACTTCCCGGCGTTCGTCGTCGTGGACGACAAGGGCAACGACTTCTTCACCGACCCCGCGCCGGCGCCCACCTTCACCAGCATCCCGCTGCGCCCGGGCGCCTGAGCCCGCACGCGGGCCCGTTCCGCCGTTCTCCGCCCCTCTCCGCCCCCGGTGCCCGCGCGCCGGGGGGCGGCGGTGTTCCCGGGCCGGCGCGGGAAGGCGTTCCCGAGGGCGGCGAGAGGAATGAAAACCGCCGCGCCGCTGTCCTACTGACCAGTACTTTCCCGGCGGCGGTGGGACGCTGGGAACTGTCCCGAGGGAAGGATTCCAGCGATGTCCGAGCAGGGTGCGGCCGACTACCGGATCGAGCACGACTCCATGGGCGAGGTGCGGGTTCCCGCACACGCCAAGTGGCGCGCCCAGACGCAGCGGGCGGTGGAGAACTTCCCGATAAGCGGGCAGCGGCTGGAGCGCGCCCACATCGCGGCGCTCGCCCGGATCAAGGCCGCCGCGGCGAAGGTCAACGCGGAGCTCGGCGTGCTGGACAAGGACGTCGCCGAGGCGGTCCAGGAGGCGGCCGCGGAGGTCGCCGCCGGGCGCTGGGACGAGCACTTCCCGATCGACGTGTTCCAGACCGGCTCGGGCACCTCGTCCAACATGAACACCAACGAGGTGATCGCGACCCTGGCGAGCGAGCGCCTCGGCCGGGACGTGCACCCCAACGACCACGTCAACGCCAGCCAGTCGTCCAACGACGTCTTCCCCTCCTCCATCCACATCGCCGCGACCGCCGCCGTGAACGGCGACCTGATCCCGGCGCTGGAGCACCTGGCGGCGGCGCTGGAGCGCAAGTCGGCCGAGTTCGCGGACGTGGTCAAGTCCGGCCGTACGCACCTGATGGACGCGACGCCGGTCACCCTCGGCCAGGAATTCGGCGGCTACGCCGCCCAGGTCCGCTACGGCGTCGAGCGGCTGCGCGCCTCGCTGCCGCGACTGGCGGAGCTGCCACTCGGCGGGACGGCCGTCGGCACCGGGATCAACACCCCGGCCGGCTTCTCGGCGGCGGTGATCGCGGAGGTGGCACGGGCCACCGGCCTGCCGCTCACCGAGGCCCGCGACCACTTCGAGGCGCAGGGCGCGCGCGACGGCATCGTGGAGACCTCCGGTCAGCTGCGCACGATCGCGGTCGGGTTGACCAAGATCTCCAACGACCTGCGCTGGATGGCCTCCGGGCCGCGCACCGGCCTCGCCGAGATCGCCCTGCCCGACCTCCAGCCCGGCTCGTCGATCATGCCGGGCAAGGTCAACCCGGTCATCCCGGAGGCGGTGCTGATGGTGGCCGCCCAGGTCACCGGCAACGACGCGACCATCGCGACGGCCGGCGCGGCGGGGAACTTCGAGCTCAACGTGATGCTCCCGGTGATCGCCAAGAACGTCCTGGAGTCGGTGCGGCTGCTCGCCAACGTCTCCCGGCTGCTCGCCGACCGCACCGTCGACGGCATCACCGCCAACGTCGAGCGCGCCCGCGAGTACGCCGAGTCCTCGCCCTCCGTCGTCACGCCGCTCAACCGGTACATCGGCTACGAGGAGGCCGCCAAGGTCGCCAAGCGGGCGCTGGCCGAGCGCCGCACGATCCGTCAGGTGGTGCTGGACTCCGGGTACGTCGAGCGGGGCCTGCTCACCCTGGAGCAGCTGGACGAGGCACTGGACGTGCTGCGCATGACCCGTCCGTGACGGGCAGCGTCCCCCGCGGTGACGTGGTGCGACGGCCCGTGACGAAGGCTCGGCGCAAGGGTGACGCCGTCGTGACACGTCGTCCGTAAGATCTCTTCATGACGGCGGACATCCTTCTTCATCCGGGTACCGGGCAGGACGGCGGCGAGGACCACTGGTCGCCGGGCGACCAGGTGCTGTGGCGCTACCGCGGCAACGCGACGGACCGGGTGCACATCTGCCGTCCGGTGACGGTGGTGCGCGACGACGCGGAGCTGCTGGCCGTCTGGATGGCGCCGGGCACCGAGTGCGTCCGCCCGGTGCTCGCCGACGGCACGCCGATCCACGAGGAGCCGCTGGAGACGCGCTACCTCAAGCCGCGCACCACGAGTGTCGACCGCTGGTGGGGCACCGGTGTCCTGAAGCTGGCCCGCCCCGGGGAGCCGTGGTCGGTATGGCTGTTCTGGGAGCGGGGCTGGCTCTTCAAGAACTGGTACGTGAACCTGGAGGAGCCGCGCCGCCGCTGGTCGGGCGGCGTGGACTCCGAGGACCACTTCCTGGACATCCATGTCTCCCCGGACCGCGGCTGGCACTGGCGGGACGAGGACGAGTTCGAGCAGGCGCAGGCCGCGGGGCTGATGTCCGCCGCGACGGCGGAGCGGGTGCGCGAGGCCGGGCGGCGGGCGGTGGGTGTCATCGGGGAGTGGGGCCACCCCTTCGACGAGGGCTGGCAGCACTGGCGTCCGAATCCGGCGTGGCCGGTACCGGCTCTTCCGGTTGACTGGGACCGTCCGGCAAGGTGACCGCGTGAGTCTTGCCGGGCCCCCCAGCCCCAACCGTAAGATCGTGCCTCATAGTGCTGCACAAATCACAGGCTCACACTAGAGTTTGACGCTACGTCACGCAGGTCATCACGGGAGGCCCAGGCTGTGGGAGTCGGCGGCTACGAGGACATACAGCTGGACCGCACCGGCCAGGCGGAGGCCTTCGACGCCATAGGCGACCGCTACGACGAGGCCTTCCCGCACAAGGAGGGACAGGTCGCGGCCGGCGAGTGGCTGCTGACGCGGCTGCCGGCCGGTTCCCGCGTGCTGGACCTGGGATGCGGCACCGGGCTGCCGACCTGCCGTCAGCTCTCCGACGCCGGGCACCAGGTGACCGGAATCGACCTCTCCCCGGTGATGCTGTCGCTGGCCCGCCAGTACGTGCCGCCGGCCACCTTCCACCGGGCCGACATCGCCGATCTGCGGCCCGGCGGCCCCTACGCCGCGCACGGCAGGCACGACCTGGGACGCTTCGAGGCCGTCACCGCCTTCTTCTCGCTGCTGATGCTCTCCCGCGCCGAGATTCCGCTGGCCCTGCGGGCCGTGCGCGATCTACTCGTCCCCGGGGGGCTGTTCACTCTTTCGATGGTAGAAGCCGATGTGGATGACTTTCCGATTCCGTTCCTTGGTAACACCATCCGGGTATCGGGTTATCTACGGGACGATTTGCGCCAGGTGGTGGCCGACGCAGGATTCGAGGTCCTGAGGGAGGAGTCGTACGCCTACGCGCCGCACAGCACAGAAGTGCCGCCGGAGGAGCAACTCTTCCTGCACTGCCGCCGACCCGCCTGACGCGGCCGCCCCGCCACGTGCCCCGCACGTGACGCACCCGACCGGATGGAACGACCAGCGTGAGCACGGAGCGCATTTCTGAGCAGGCCGCCGCCCAGGCGACAGCGGCCGGCCCGGCACGTCCGGGCGACCCCGAGCCGGTCCCCGATCCGCGGACCGGTTTCCGGCTGACCCCGGACGCCGCGACGGCGGCCGGCGAGGCCGCCACGGCCGCGCCCGGTGCGGAGCAGCCCGTACAGAGCCAGGCCCCTGCCCCTTCCTCCACCCCGGCCGAACCGTCCTCCGGGCGCCCCCGGCGGTCCCGGCGCGGCGGTGGCGGAGGCGCGGCCAAGCGTGCCGCCGGCACTGCCGGGAGCGATCCCGGCGCCCCGTCCCTGCAGCCCGTTCCGCCCGCCCAGCGGCCGTCGGGCGGCGAGGCCGGCGCTCCCGCCAAGGCCGGTCGGACCGGCCGCCGAGGCACCCGCGACACCCGGCCCGACCGCAGATCCGCCGAGGTGAGAGACCGTCAGGCCGCCCGCGTGGTGGCCGCGGAGAGCGCCACCGGCGTCCAGCACGCGATCGCGAGCACCACCGCCGACGCCGCCCGGGGCCGGCAGTCCGCACATCTGCGCTCCCCCGGTTCGCCCGGCGACGAGTCCGCCGGCCGGCCGTGGGACCACGCCTCCCCGCACGACCTGCGGGCGGCCACCGCCATGGCCGCGCCGGTCGAGCAGCCCGGCCGCCGGGCCTCCGCCGCCGGCGGCACCCCGGGCACGCCCGGCACCCCCGGTCCGGCGCAGCCCGAGGGCGGCGAACCGCGCACCCGTGCGCGGATGCCGGACACCGGGGTTCCCGCCGCGCGCTCGGCGGGCCGGCACGGCGGCCCCGGCGGCCACCCGGTCGACGACGACTCCACCGCCGGCCGCCCGCTGAAGAAGATCGGCCCGCAGAACCGCGGCCGTGCCGGGCAGGCCGAGGCCGAGCGACTGCGCTACGTCGGCGCGGCGACCCGCCGCATCGCCCGCGGCCTGGACCTGGACGAGATCGTGCTGGGCCTGTGCCGCTCGACGGTGCCGGCCTTCGCCGACGCGATCCTGGTCTATCTGCGCGACCCGCTGCCGGTCGGCGACGAGCGTCCTTCGGGCCCGCTCGTCCTGCGGCTGCGCCGCACCGACCGCGTGCCGGACGACACCGAGCAGCCCGTCGAGGGCCTGCTGATGCCGGTCGTGCCGTCCACCGAGGGCCAGTACGGCGCGGCCGCGGAGGTCGTGAACGTGACGCTGGACGGGGCGCTGGCGGAGGTGCTGCGCGGTGTCCGCCCGGTCTTCTCGGACAGCCCGCAGGCCACGGCCGCGCTCCACGAGCTGGTGGGCGGCTGCCCGGAGGCGGCGTCCGGCGACACGTTAGAGCTCCCGACGGGGCGCCGGGCGATCCTGGCCCCGCTGCGCGGCCGCCGCCGGGTGATCGGCGCGACGGTGCTGCTGCGCCGCCCCGAGCGGGCCGCCTTCGACCCCGACGACCTGTTGGTGGCCGCGCAGCTGGCCACCCACACCGCGCTCGGCGTGGACAAGGCGGTGCTCTACGACCGCGAGGCGTCGATCGCCGACTCCCTGCAGCGCGAGATGCTGCCGGACTCCCTGCCCGAGCCCACCGGCGTGCGGCTCGCCAGCCGCTATCTGCCGGCCGCCGAGTCCGCCCGGGTGGGCGGCGACTGGTACGACGCGATCCCGCTGCCCGGCAGCCGGGTGGCGCTGGTCGTCGGTGACGTCATGGGCCACTCCATGACGTCGGCGGCGATCATGGGCCAGCTGCGGACCACCGTGCAGACCCTGGCGGGTCTGGACCTGTCGCCGCAGGAGGTCCTCTACCACCTGGACGAGCAGGCCCAGCGGCTCGGCCAGGACCGCATGGCCACCTGCATCTACGCCGTCTACGACCCGATCGCGCACCGGGTGACCATCGCCAACGCCGGTCATCCGCCGCCGGTGCTGCTGCACGCCGACGGGCTGGCCGAGGTGCTGCGGGTGCCGCCGGGCGCGCCGATCGGCGTGGGCGGGGTGCCCTTCGAGGCGGTCGAGCTGCCGGCCCCGGCCGGGGCGACGCTGCTGCTGTACACCGACGGCCTGGTGGAGTCCCGTGCGCGCGACGTGTGGGGCGGCATCGAGATGCTGCGCGAGCGGCTGCACACGGCCTCGGCGGTGATGTGCCCGCCGCCGCTGGAGCCGCTGTGCGACGAGGTGCTGGAGATCGTCGGCCCGGGCGACCGGGACGACGACATCGCGCTGCTCGCCGCCCGTTTCGACGGCATCGCGCCGCGCGACGTGGCGTACTGGTTCCTCGAGCCGCGCGCCCAGACGGCGGGCCGGGCCCGGCGCCTGGTGCGCCAGGCGCTCAGCCGCTGGGACCTGGAGTCGCTGGCCGAGGCGACCGAGCTGCTGGTCAGCGAGGTGGTCACCAATGCGGTGCGGTACGCCGAACGGCCCATCACGCTGCGGCTGCTCCGCACCGACGTACTGCGCTGCGAAGTGGGCGACGACGCCCCGACGCTGCCGCGGATGCGCCATGCCCAGCCGCAGGACGAGGGCGGCCGCGGGCTGTACCTGGTCAACCGGATGGCCCAGCGGTGGGGAGCGACCCGGCTCAGCGCCGGAAAGGTGGTCTGGTTCGAAATGGGCATTCCGGGCGGTGTGCAGCGCTAGACGCTCCGTGTCCGTACAGGATTCATCTTTGGACATTGTCCAGAACGGTGGCCTGAAGGCATTGCCCGGCGTGCCGAGCCGGTGATTCAGTGTTTGTGTGGTCGTTAGCGACCAGGAGCCCCCGACGGACTCTTCCGAAGATCGACGGGAGGACACATTCACATGAGCACCCCCTACACCACCAACAACGCCGGGATTCCGGTGGAGAGCGATGCGCATTCGCTCACGGTGGGCTCGGACGGCCCCATCCTCCTCCATGATCACTACCTGATCGAGAAGATGGCGCAGTTCAACCGCGAGCGGGTTCCCGAGCGCGTGGTGCACGCCAAGGGTTCGGGCGCATACGGCGTCTTCGAGGTGACGAACGACGTCAGTCAGTTCACCAAGGCCGACCTCTTCCAGCCGGGACGGCGGACGGAGATGCTGGCCCGCTTCTCGACGGTGGCCGGCGAGCTGGGCAGCCCCGACACCTGGCGCGACCCGCGCGGCTTCGCGCTGAAGTTCTACACCGAGTACGGCAACTACGACATGGTCGGCAACAACACGCCGGTCTTCTTCGTGCGCGACTCGATGAAGTTCCAGGACTTCATCCGCAGCCAGAAGCGCCGCCGTGACAGCTCACTGCGCGACAACAACATGCAGTGGGACTTCTGGACGCTGTCCCCCGAGTCGGCGCACCAGGTCACGTGGCTGATGGGCGACCGCGGCGTGCCGAAGTCGTACCGCCACATGAACGGCTACAGCTCCCACACCTACATGTGGGTCAACGCCGGCGGTGAGCGGTTCTGGGTCAAGTACCACTTCAAGACCGACCAGGGGATCGACTTCCTCACCCAGGAGGAGGCCGACCACTACGCGGGCGCCGACGGCGATCTGCACCGCCGTGACCTGTACCAGGCCATCGAGCGAGGCGACCACCCCTCGTGGACGCTGTACATGCAGATCATGCCGTTCGACGACGCGGCGGACTACCGGTTCAACCCCTTCGACCTCACCAAGGTGTGGCCGCACGGCGACTACCCGCTGATCGAGGTCGGGCGGATGACCCTCAACAAGAACCCCGAGGACTACTTCATCCACATCGAGCAGGCCGCGTTCGAGCCCAGCAACATGGTGCCCGGCATCGGCCCCTCGCCGGACAAGATGCTCCTCGGCCGGCTGTTCTCGTACGCGGACACCCACCGCTACCGGATCGGCCCGAACTACGCGCAGCTGCCGCCGAACCGCCCGCACACCGAGGTGCGCTCGTACGCCAAGGACGGGCCGATGCGCTACGAGCCGTCGCGCACGGCCGCGCCGTACGCGCCGAACTCCTTCGGCGGACCCGAGGCCGACATCCAGCGGTTCGGCGAGCCGGCCGGCTGGGAGGTGGCGGGCAACATGGTGCACGAGCCCTACAAGCTGCACCGCGAGGACGACGACTTCGGGCAGGCCGGGACGATGGTCCGGCAGGTCCTGGACGACGCCGCCCGCGACCGGCTGGTCTCCAATGTCTCCGGGCATCTGAAGAACGGGGTCAGCGCCCCCGTCCTGGAGCGCGCCGTGCAGTACTGGCGCAACATCGACAAGGAGGTCGGCGACCGCATCGCCGCCGACGTCAACGGCTTGTGACCTCCTCCTGATCGCAGCCCCGGCGCACGTGATGTCCGTCCGTGCCCCGGGGCTGCATCGTGTCCGCGGCCGCGCCGGACGAGAAACTGCCTGGTCGGATGGGGTTCTGTCACACCCTCGTCACTATGAACAAGATCTATACACTGCAGGTATACGCGTCATGTAGAGTCCTCCGCATGAGCATCGGCCACACCCTGCTCGGGCTCCTGGAGTCCGGCCCCCGCCACGGCTACGACCTGAAGCGGGCCTTCGACGACAAGTTCGGTCACGACCGCCCGCTGCACTACGGCCAGGTCTACTCGACCATGGCGCGGCTGCTGAAGAACGGGCTCGTCGAGGTCGACGGCATCGAGGCCGGCGGCGGCCCCGAGCGCAAGCGGTACGCGATCACGGACGCCGGGATCACCGACGTCGCCACGTGGCTCTCGGAGCCGGAGAAGCCCGAGCCCTACCTGCAGAGCACCCTCTACACCAAGGTCGTCCTCGCGCTGCTGACCGGTCGCAGCGCCGCCGACCTGCTCGACACCCAGCGCTCGGAGCACCTGCGCCTGATGCGCGAACTGACCGCGCGCAAGCGCGACGGCGACTTCGCGGACCAGCTCGTCTGCGACCACGCCCTCTTCCACCTCGAGGCGGACCTGCGGTGGCTGGAACTCACGACTTCACGACTGGACCGACTCGCGGCGGAGGTAACCGCATGACCAGCACGGACCGTTTGCTGGAGGCCGTCGACCTGCACAAGGCGTACGGCCCCACCCCGGCCCTGGACGGCGCCGACTTCGCGATACGCGCCGGTGAGGTCGTCGCGGTGATGGGGCCGTCGGGCTCCGGCAAGTCGACGCTGCTGCACTGCCTGGCGGGCATCGTGCGGCCGGACTCCGGCCAGGTGCTGTACCGGGGGCGGGAGCTGACCGCGATGAGCGACGCCGAGCGCAGCGCGCTGCGGCGCGGCGAGTTCGGGTTCGTCTTCCAGTTCGGCCAGCTCGTGCCCGAACTGACCTGTGTGGAGAACGTGGCGCTGCCGCTGCGGCTCAACGGCGTCAAGCGCAAGGAGGCCGAGACCCGCGCCAAGGAGTGGATGGGCCGGCTGGAGGTCGACGACCTGGCCGGCAAGCGGCCCGGCGAGATCTCCGGCGGCCAGGGCCAGCGGGTCGCGGTGGCCCGTGCGCTGGTCACCGGCCCGCGCGTGGTCTTCGCCGACGAGCCGACCGGCGCCCTGGACTCGCTCAACGGCGAGCGGGTGATGCGCCTGCTGACCGACGCGGCCCGGGACACCGACGCGGCCGTCGTCCTGGTCACCCACGAGGCGCGGGTGGCCGCCTACTCCGACCGCGAGGTCGTCGTGCGGGACGGCAAGTCGCGGGACATGGAGCGGGTGGCATGAGCTCCGAGTCAACCGCGCGGGGCGGCACCCTGTCCGGCTGGTTCCGCGACGTGGGCCTGGGATTCCGCTTCGCCACCACCGGCGGCCGCGAGGGCTGGACCCGTACGCTGCTCACCGCCGTCGGCGTCGGCCTCGGCGTGGCCCTGCTGCTGGTGGCCGCCTCCGTCCCGGCCATGCTGGGCGCCCGCAGCGACCGCGGCTACGACCGCGACTACTCCTGGTTCAAGGAGCCGCCCAAGGTCACCGCGAGCACGGTGCTGTACGCCGAGGCGAACACCACCTTCCACGACGACGACATCCGGGGCCTGCTCCTCAAGGCCGACGGCGACCGCCCGGTCCTGCCGCCCGGCGTCACGTCGATGCCCGCCAATGGCGAGATGGTGATCTCCCCCGCACTGAAGCGGCTGCTCGACCGGCCCGGCAGCAAG
The DNA here is from genome assembly GCF_042889545.1 of Streptomyces sp. NPDC002574. Taxonomy (NCBI): domain Bacteria; kingdom Bacillati; phylum Actinomycetota; class Actinomycetes; order Kitasatosporales; family Streptomycetaceae; genus Streptomyces; species Streptomyces sp. NPDC002574. The sequence continues at coordinate 257,075 of NZ_JBIARB010000010.1, read as the reverse complement.
CTGCTGCGCGACCGCCTCGACTACCGGGTCTCGGGCGTCATCGGCGACAAGGGCCTGGTCGGCCCGGCCGAACTGGCCTACTACGCGGGCAGCGACAAGCTCGTCGCCCGGGGAACCGGCCAGAACGCGAACACCGGCAACGCCACCCGTATCGCGTACTTCGGCGGCGGCTCCGTCAAGTCCGAACCGCTCGGCGGGATCCTCTCCCTGCTGGTGGTCATCATCTTCGTGGTCCTGCTGCTCCCGGTGGCGGTCTTCATCGGCAGCGCCGTCCGCTTCGGCGGCGAGCGCCGCGACCGCCGGCTGGCCGCGCTGCGGCTGGTGGGCGCGGACAGCAGGATGACCCGGCGGGTCGCGGCGGGCGAGGCCCTGTTCGGCTCACTGCTCGGACTGGCCGTCGGCGCCGCGCTGTTCCTCGGGACCCGGCAGTTCGCGAACGACGTGACGCTGTACGACATCAGCGTCTACCCCTCCGACATCACCCCGGGCGCCGGGCTCGCCCTGCTCGTGGCCCTGGCGGTGCCGGGGGCCGCGGTCGCCGTGACCCTGCTGGCCATGCGCGGCATCGCGGTCGAGCCGCTTGGCGTCGTGCGCAACGCGACGACACGCCGCCGCCGGCTGTGGTGGCGGCTGCTGATCCCGCTGGCCGGTGTCGGGCTGCTGGCCCCGCTCTTCGGCGCGATCAACAACGACAGCCACGTCAACTCGTTCCAGGTGGCCACCGGCACGATCCTGCTCCTCGTGGGGCTCACCGCCCTGCTGCCCTGGATGGTCGAGGCGGTCGTCGGCCGGCTGCGCGGCGGCCCGGTGCCCTGGCAGCTGGCCACCCGCCGGATCCAGCTCAACAGCAGCGCCTCCGCCCGCATGGTCAGCGGTGTGACCGCCGCGGTGGCCGGGGCGATCGCCCTGCAGACCCTGTTCACCGGAGTGCAGAGCGACTTCGTCACCGACAGCGGCAAGGACCCGCACCGGGCCCAGCTGGTCGCCACCACCCAGGTGCGGACCGGGGCCGAGGCCCACCGGGCCGAGCAGGCCTTCGCCGCCACGCCGGGAGTGCGCGCCGCGCTCGGCATGGTCTCCTCGTACGCCGTGCCCGCCGACGCCTCCACCCGCAAGTCCACGACCGACCTGCCCACGGCGCCGGTGCTGGTGGCCGACTGCGCCACGCTGCGCGAACTCATCACGGTCGGCGACGGCTGTGCGGACGGCGACGTGTTCCTCGCCGACGACCCGTACGACTACGGCGACGTCGACGCGGTCGCGCGGCCGGGCCGCGCGATCGACTTCAACATGCCGATGGAGGACCACTACGCCGGCACCCCGCGGCTGTGGACCGTCCCGGCGAACGCCCGCCGCGTGACGTCGCGCGTCTCCCCGGACGGCGGCCAGGAGTGGGGCGTCCTGGCCACTCCCGGCGCCCTGGACGTGGCGCTGCTGCGAGATCCGGACGTCAAGGTCCTGCTGCGGACCGACCCGCAGGCGCCGGACGCCGTGGAACAGGCCCGCAACACCGCGGTGCGCCTCGATGCCTTCGGTGACATCTACCAGCTCCAGGGCACCAACGAGGACCGGAAGTTCGCCACGATCCGGCGCGGTCTGCTCGTCGGCGCCGCCGCCACCCTGGCCCTGATCGGCGCGAGCCTGCTCGTCTCGATGCTGGAGCAACTGCGCGAGCGACGGAAGCTGCTGGCGGTCCTGGTCGCCTTCGGCACCCGGCGCTCGGTGCTCGGGCTGTCCGTGCTGTGGCAGACCGCGCTCCCGGTCGCACTGGGTCTCGTCCTGGCCGTCGCCGGCGGTGTCGGCCTCGGCTCGGCCCTGCTGAAGATGGTCGGCGCGCCACTGCACTTCGCCTGGGGCAGCGTCGCCACCATGAGCGGCATCGCCGCCGGGGTCGTCCTGCTGGTGACCCTGCTCAGCCTGCCGCCGCTGTGGCGCATGATGCGCCCGGACGGACTCCGCACGGAGTGACTCAGCAGGCGAACCGCACCGGCAACGGTGCCAGGGCATCGCGCAGCGCGGAGGCGAACGCCTCGAACTCCTCCGCGCGCGCGGTGCCCGCGCGCATCGCCAGGGCGATCCGCCGCGACGGCGCCGGGTGCGCGAAGTAGCCCGTCGCGAGGTCCGCGCTGCGTCCCGTCTCCACCGTGACCGCCGTGCGCGGCAGCAGCGTCACCCCGAGCCCGCCGGCCACCAGCTGCACCAGCGTGGACAGTCCGGCCGCGCTGGTCGTCGCGACCGCGCCCTGCGTGCGGCCGGCCTCGCGGCACACGTCGAGCGCCTGGTCGCGCAGGCAGTGACCCTCGTCCAGGAGCAGCAGATCCAGCTCGCGCAGCGTCTCGCGGGGCAGGTCCGCGCGTCCGGCCAGCCAGTGGTCGCCGGGTGTCACCAGGACGAAGTCCTCGTCGAAGAGCGGCAGTTCGACCACGCCCGGCGCGGCCAGCGGAACCGCGAGCAGCAGCAGGTCCAGCCGTCCTGCCGCCAGGCCCTCCAGCAGCGACGCGGTCTGCTCCTCGTGCACCTGCAGCTCCAGGTCCGGGTACGTGCCGTGCACCAGCCGCAGCACGTTCGGCAGGAGGTAGGGGGCGACCGTCGGGATCACCCCGAGCCGCAGCACGCCCGTGAACGGCGCCCGCGCCGCCTCCGCCTCGTCCTGCAGATCGCCCATCGCCTCCAGCACCGCCCGCGCCCGCACCGCGATCCGCTCCCCCGCCGAGGTCAGCAGCACCTTGCGGGTGGTGCGCTCGACGAGCACCACGCCGAGCACCTCCTCCAGCGCCGCCAGCGCACCCGACAGGGCGGGCTGGCTCGTGCCGATCGCGGCGGCCGCGTCCCGGAAGTGCAGGTGCTCGGCGACAGCCGCGAAAGCCCGCAACTGGGACAGACTGGGCCGGCGCCGGGTCGCGCGCTGACTACTGATAACCGCCTCCGATCAACGGCCGCACAGTCTAGCCGTGCAAACGGAGGCGGATCGTCCACCTCCTCCGCCGCGGGCGTCCGGCGCCTTCCGGACGTGGTCACTCTGCGCAGCCGCACTCCTGAACTTCAGCAGCCGATAACCAGGGCCGATCAATGCCACCCGCCGGGACGATTTCACTGATCAATGGGCTCATGACAGGCTGATCGCGACCAACCCATGGGACCGGTGCGGCCACCCCGCCGCCGGGCTCAACCCTCACAAGGAGTGCGCGTGCTCACCGTCGGTGACAAGTTCCCCGCGTTCGAACTGACCGCCTGTGTCGACCTCGACCCCGAGAAGGCCTTCGCCCAGATCGACCACAAGTCGTACGAGGGCAAGTGGAAGGTCTACTTCGCGTGGCCGAAGGACTTCACCTTCGTCTGCCCGACGGAGATCGCGGCGTTCGGCAAGCTGAACGACGAGTTCGCCGACCGCGACGCGCAGATCCTCGGCTTCTCCGTGGACTCCGAGTTCGTGCACCACGCCTGGCGCAAGGACCACGACGACCTGCGCGACCTGCCCTTCCCGATGATGTCGGACATCAAGCGCGAGCTCTGCGCCGACCTCGGCATCCTGGGCGAGGACGGTGTCGCCCAGCGCGCGACCTTCGTCGTCGACCCGAACAACGAGATCCAGTTCGTCATGGTGACCGCCGGCTCCGTCGGCCGTAACCCCAAGGAGGTCCTGCGGGTCCTCGACGCGCTGCAGACCGACGAGCTGTGCCCCTGCAACTGGAAGAAGGGCGACGAGACCCTCGACGTCGTCAAGCTGCTGGCCGGTGAGTGAGCATGGCGCTCGCTGAGCTGAAGTCCGCGCTGCCGGACTACGCCAAGGACCTCAAGCTCAACCTGGGCTCCGTGATCGGCAACGCCGAGGACACGGGTCTGCTCACGCGGCAGCAGGTCTGGGGCACGGTGCTGGCCACCGCCATCGCCTCGCGTTCGGCCATCGTGCTGCGCGCGCTGGAGCCGGAGGCCCGCGAGAACCTCACGCCCGAGGCGTACCGGGCCGCGAAGGCCGCCGCCGCCGTCATGGCCATGAACAACGTCTACTACCGGACCCGGCACCTGCTGTCGGACCCGGAGTACGGCAACCTGCGGGCCGGTCTGCGGATGAACGTCATCGGCAACCCGGGCGTCGAGAAGACCGACTTCGAGCTGTGGTCGCTGGCGGTCTCGGCGATCAACGGCTGCGGGATGTGCCTGGACTCGCACGAGCAGGTGCTCCGCTCGGCGGGCGTCGAGCGCGAGTCGGTCCAGGAGGTGTTCAAGATCGCCGCCGTCGTGCAGGCGGTCGCCACGACGCTGGACGCCGAGGCAGTTCTCGCAGACGCGTGACACGTGCCGCGCACGGCGACGGGCCCGGCCTCCCCCACGGGGAGGCCGGGCCCGTCCGCTGTCCGCCGCGGGCGGCTCAGGTGCCCTGTTCCGGTGCGGGCTCGGCGAGTCCGGGTGCGGCCGCTGGGGCGGTCCCGGCGGCGTCCTGCGGGCCGGCCTCGGCCTCGGCGGACCGCAGCGCCGCCTCACGGGAGTTGGCCCGCAGATAGACCACGACGGTGTTGGTGACCGCGACCAGGGGCACGGCCACGACCGCGCCGCCGATCCCCGCGATGAGCGATCCGGCGGCGACCGAGAGGATCACGCCCAGCGGGTGCACCCGCACGGCCCGGCCGAGGATGAACGGCTGCAGGATGTGGCCCTCGATCTGCTGCACCGCCAGCACGACGACCAGCACCATCAGCGCGGTGAACGGCCCCTGCGTCACCAGCGCGACGACCATCGCGATCGTGCCCGAGGCCACCGCGCCCACCAGCGGCACGAACGCGGCCAGGAAGATGATGACGGCGAGCGGCACCGCCATCGGCACCCTGAGGAAGTAGATGCCGATGCCGATGAATATGGCGTCGATCAGCGCCACGATCACCGTGCCGCGCACGTAGAGGGTCAGGGTGCGCCAGGCCCGCGGGCCGGCCCCGCCCAGTCCGTCGCGGGCGGCGACGGGGAAGAGCTTGAGGCACCAGTTCCAGATGTTGCGGCCGTCGTAGAGCAGGAAGAGCGTGCTGAACATCGCCAGCAGGATGCCGGTGAGCAGTTCCACGACGACGGTGACGCCCTGGAGTCCGGCGTCGGTGAGCGCCTTGGAGTTGGTACCGATCGCGTCCTGGAGATTCGCCGCGATCTGGTTGATCTGGTCCTCGGTCACATGGAACGGGCTGTTGAGCAGCCAGCGCTTCAGCTCGTTGATGCCGTCCTGGAGGCTGTTGGAGAGGTTGTCGACGTTCTCCATGACCTGCCAGACCACGAACCAGCCGACCAGGCCCATCACCACGAAGCCGCCGATGAAGACGATGGCGGTGGCCACTCCGCGCGGCACCCCCAGCCGCTTCAGCCGGCCCACGAAGGGCTGCAGCAGCGCGGTGATCAGCAGCGCGGCCACGAAGGCCAGCACCACCAGCTGGATGGTGCCGATCACCCGCATCAGCACCCAGACGGTGCCGGCCAGCACCAGCAGCCGCCAGCCGACCTCGGCGGCGACCCGCATGCTCCACGGCACCTGGGCGACCGGGTTCCCGGGGCCCGCACCACGGGGCACGTACCGGCGCGCGGCGGCGGCCTGTTCCTCCTGGCGGCGGGTCTCGGCGCGCGCCTCCGCGCGCGCCTTCTCGGCCGCGGCCCGGCGCTGTTCCTCGAGGCGGCCGGCCAGCCTGGCCAGTTCGGCCGCCAGACCGGCGCCCCACTGGCGCTTCTCCGACATCGATCTACCCCTGTCCCCCGCCCCCCGCGGCCTTTCCGACCGCACTACCGTACGCGCACAAAGCCCCTGACCCAGCACAGGGGTCAGGGGCTCGGCGTCGCTTTGCGGCAGTACGAGGGGGTACCAGGCGAATTGTCTAGTACCAGTGGTTGTTCTGCCAGAAGGACCAGGCGCCGCACGGGCTGCCGTAGCGGCTGTTCATGTAGTTGAGGCCCCACTTGATCTGGGTGCCCGGGTTGGTCTGCCAGTCGGCGCCCGCGGAGGCCATCTTCGAGCCGGGCAGGGCCTGGACGAGCCCGTACGCGCCGGACGAGGAGTTCGTCGCGGTGTAGTTCCAGCCGCTCTCGCGCGTGACGATGTTGGAGAAGCACTGGTACTGGCTGGAGTCGCCTATGATCCCCTGCGCCATCGCCTGGACCTCGGCGGTGGTGTAAGAGGCCTTCACGACGAGGGCGGCGCGCTCCGCGGCACGGGAGGCGGCTTCCTGCTTCTTCCGCTCCTCGGCCTTCTTCTCGGCCTCCTTGCGGGCGGCGGCGTCCTTGGCAGCCTGCTTGCGGGCAGTCTCCTCGGCGGCCTTCCTCGCGCTCGCGTCGGCCAAGTCCGTCTGCGCCTGCACCTGCTGCGTCAGCGAGGCCTGCTGAACCTGCTGTCCCGCGGGTATGTCCGCGAGAACGGTGGTCGCGTCGGTGGCGGCGACGGGCTGCAGGCCCGGCTGCTCGCTACCAGAGGCGACACCGACGACAGCGCCCACGGTGGTGACCGCAGTGGCCGAAGCCACCGCGAATCCCCGGACCGAGATCCGGCTCACACGGTTTCCTTCCAGCGACGCCCGCTTGGTGACCTCACGGACGCGATCGTGCCCTTCGCGCTGGCTTCTTCATGCACCGGTCACAGAAGCTACTGGCCCGGTGGGTCTCCCCCCTGGAGGCGGGAGTCCGCTGATTCAGCTCGGGCGGCCCACGGCGAACGCTGTTCAATTCTGGGGTTCCGTACGCCTGTAGGTACGGGTGTGCCATGGGCAGGGCCTGACAGAACCGACAGCCTGCCCTAGCCGCACCGTCAACGCAATTCCCTGCCGGGTGTCAAACCTCACACGGCACGTGGGTCACGGAATTTTCTCGTACCACCCGGTAGCGGCCGCAAACGCCGCTAGGCTGCTGCGCCCTCGCGGCGCAGCAGCCTAGCAGTGTTGCCCAACTGCCCTTACGGCAGGCTCGGGTCGGGTCGGGTCAGGTGCGTCCGTCCTCCAGCATCTCCGTGACGAGCGCGGCGATCGGCGAGCGCTCGGAGCGGGTCAGGGTGATGTGCGCGAAGAGCGGGTGCCCCTTGAGCTTCTCCACGACGGCCACCACGCCGTCGTACCGACCCACCCTCAAGTTGTCGCGCTGGGCGACGTCATGGGTGAGAACAACCCGGGAATTCTGCCCGATACGCGACAGAACGGTCAGAAGCACATTGCGCTCGAGGGACTGCGCCTCGTCCACGATCACGAAGGCGTCGTGCAGCGACCGTCCGCGGATGTGGGTGAGGGGCAGGACCTCCAGCATGCCGCGGGCCACGACCTCCTCGATGACGTCCTTGGACGTCACCGCGCCGAGGGTGTCGAAGACCGCCTGAGCCCAGGGGCTCATCTTCTCGGCCTCGCTGCCCGGCAGGTAGCCGAGCTCCTGCCCGCCCACGGCGTACAGCGGCCGGAAGACCATGACCTTCTGGTGCTGCTGACGCTCCAGAACCGCCTCGAGCCCCGCGCACAGCGCGAGCGCCGACTTGCCGGTGCCGGCCCGGCCGCCCATCGACACGATGCCGACGTCCGGGTCGAGCAGCAGGTCGAGCGCGATCCGCTGCTCGGCGCTGCGGCCGTGGATGCCGAACGCCTCCCGGTCGCCGCGCACCAGCCGTACGCGTCCGTCCGCCGTGACCCGGCCGAGCGCCTTGCCGCGCTCGGACTGGAGGACCAGACCCGTGTGCACGGGCAGTCCGTCCGCCTCGGGCAGGTCGACGACCTCGCTCTGGAAGAGCTCGTCCACCTGCTCGGCAGGGACCACCACCTCCTCCATACCGGTCCAGCCCGAGGTGATCGCCAGCTCGGCCCGGTACTCCTCGGCCAGCAGGCCGACGGAGGACGCCTTGACCCGCAGCGGCAGGTCCTTGGACACGACGGTCACGTCGTAGCCCTCGGCCTGCAGGTTGCGGGCCACCGCGAGGATGCGCGAGTCGTTGTCGCCGAGCCGGAAGCCGGCCGGCAGCACCCCCGGGTCCGAGTGGTTCAGTTCGACGCGCAGGGTGCCGCCCAGCTCGCCGATCGGGATGGGCGCGTCCAGCCGCCCGTACCGGACCCGGTACTCGTCGAGCAGCCGCAACGCCTGGCGGGCGAAGTAGCCGAGCTCCGGGTGGTGGCGCTTGGCCTCCAACTCGGTCACCACCACGACCGGAAGTACCACCTCGTGCTCGTCGAAGCGGAGGAGGGCATGCGGGTCGGCAAGCAGCACGCTGGTGTCGAGTACATATGTGCGCCGGTCGTGCTCACGGCGATTCTTGCTGGTCACCACGTGTGGACGAACCCCCTCGGAAGAGGTCGGGGTGCGACGGCGTCGCGCGGGACAGGGCCGGGAGCGACCACCAGGGCCGAACCACGGCCCTTCGAGTCGACGCGGTCAGTGCCGTCTGAGTCAAGTGTTGACAACGGCACGTCCGTGAGCAAAGGGCCTCCCGGGCGGACAGCCAGGTGCCGTCCGCTGCTGTCCGACATCCATGGGCCGGATGTCGGTCTGACGGATCTATTCCCTCGAAAGTGGAGGCCTATGCGACTGCATATGACAGCCGTTGGCCCAAGCCCGCACGTCTCCGCTGCTTCTCCGGCCGTTCTCCCACCCGCCCCCGCAGCGCAATCCGGCCACGTGCGCCACGGCATTCGGCCCTGCCCCGGTGTGGCGCATGTCTCACCCCGGACGGCCCTCCAGGCCCCCGACCTGCGGCCCCGGCGCCGCGCGGTGGCTTCCCGCCGGCACGCGAAGGGCGCCACGGGGGCGGTGACGAGCCTCCGGCGAGCGGCGCGCGGGGACGGGTCCGGCCTGCGGAACGCGAGCCGGCAGACCCCGCGGAGGCCCTGCGGGGCAGCACGGCAATACTCCGAACGGGTGCTCCACCACGGCGTGTCGTTTCACCGCGGGAGAACCGGCCCCCCGGGGCCGGCCGCCGTCAGGTGCCGTAGCGGCGGTGCCGGGCCGTGTAGTCGCGCAGCGCCCGCAGGAAGTCGACCTTGCGGAACGCGGGCCAGAAGACCTCGCAGAAGTAGTACTCCGAGTGGGCGCTCTGCCAGAGCATGAAGCCCGACAGCCGCTGCTCGCCGGAGGTCCGGATGACGAGGTCGGGGTCGGGCTGACCGCGGGTGTAGAGGTGCTCCGCGATGTGGTCGATGTCGAGGATCTCGGCGAGGTCCTCGATGGAGGTGCCGCGCCCGGCGTGCTCGTGGAGGAGGGAGCGAACCGCGTCGGCGATCTCCTGGCGGCCGCCGTACCCCACGGCGACGTTCACGAGTATGCCCTCGACGCCCTCGGTGGCCTGTTCGGCCTCCTTGAGGACGGACTGCGTGCGCGCGGGCAGGAGGTCCTTCGCCCCGACGTGGTGGACGCGCCAGCGGCCGGTCGCCGCGAGCCCGCGGACCGCGTCCTCGATGATCCCGAGCAGCGGGACGAGTTCCTCCGCCGGGCGGTCGAGGTTGTCGGTGGACAGCATCCAGAGCGTCACGACCTGGACGCCGGTCTCCTCGGACCAGCCGAGCATTTCGGTGATCTTGTCCGCGCCGGCCCGGTGGCCCTGCTCGGTCGTCCGCGCGGCCGCCTTGGCCCAGCGGCGGTTGCCGTCCAGGATGACGCCGATGTGCTTGGGGCTCTGGGCCGGGTCCAGGCGCCGCTCCACCCGGTGGGCGTACAGGTCGGTCAACCTGAGGCGTACCAGGTCGCGCAGATTCATTGCCGGGCCCCTCCTGCGGTCGTCCCCCGACGGCAACCCTAACGCGCCGTCCCGCGGGGCGCCGAACCGGGTGCGGGGGCCGCCGGGGGCCCTCGTGATAGGACGACTCCCGTGGACATTCGCACTCTCTACCGCGCCGCCGACGAGCGCTACGACGCCATGGAGTACCGCCGGTCCGGCCGCAGCGGCCTGAAGCTCCCGGCGATCTCGCTCGGCCTCTGGCACAACTTCGGCGACGACCGCACCCTCGACTCGCAGCGCGCCATCCTGCGCCGCGCGTTCGACCTCGGCGTCACGCACTTCGACCTCGCCAACAACTACGGCCCGCCCTACGGCTCCGCCGAGTCCAACTTCGGCACGATCTTCGCGCAGGACTTCCGTCCCTACCGCGACGAGCTGGTGATCTCGACCAAGGCCGGATACGACATGTGGCCGGGCCCGTACGGCGAGTGGGGCAGCCGCAAGTACCTGCTGGCCTCCCTCGACCAGTCGCTCGGCCGCATGGGCCTGGACCACGTCGACATCTTCTACTCGCACCGCTACGACCCCGAGACCCCGCTGGAGGAGACGATGGGCGCCCTCGCGTCCGCCGTCCGGCAGGGCAAGGCGCTCTACGTGGGCATCTCCTCGTACGGCCCGCAACGCACCCGCGAGGCGGCCCGGCTGCTGCGCGAGATGGGCGTGCCGGCGCTGATCCACCAGCCCTCCTACTCCATGATCAACCGCTGGGTCGAGGACGAGGGCCTGCTGGACGTCCTGGACGACGAGGGCATGGGCTGCATCCCCTTCGTCCCGCTGGCCCAGGGCCTGCTGACGGACAAGTACCTGAACGGCATCCCGGAGGGCTCGCGCGCCGCCCAGGGCAAGTCGCTGGACCCGACGCTGATCACCGACGAGGTCGTCCGGCGGCTGCGCGGTCTGAACGAGATCGCCGCCGGTCGCGGCCAGTCGCTGGCGCAGCTCGCGCTCAGCTGGGTGCTGCGCGACCCGCGGATCACCTCGGCGCTGATCGGCGCGAGCAGCGTCGCCCAGCTGGAGGCCAACGTGGGTGCGGTGGGCGCCCCGGCCCTCACCGATGACGAGCTCGCGCGGATCGACACACTCGCCCTGGAGTCGGGCGTCAACCTCTGGTCGCGCAGCAGCGAGGCGTAACCCGCGACCCGCACCGTCCCGGCGTCCTGGTCAGGGGAGCAGCAGCACCCCGGCCAGGGCGCCGGCCAGCATGAACGGCCCGAAGGGCAGCGGTGTCCCACGCTCCGCGCGACGGGCCGCCAGCAGCGCCAGCCCGGTCACGGCGCCCAGCAGGAAGGCCGTGAAGGTCCCGGCCAGCAGCGTGTCCCAGCCGTACCAGCCGAGCACCAGCCCCGCGGTGGGGGCGAGTTTGACGTCCCCGAAGCCCATGCCGCCCGGGTTGACCAGGTGCAGGACGAGATAGAGCAGCCCGAGCGCCAGTCCCCCGAGCAGGGCGCGCGGCCACGACCCGGCGTGGCCGGGAGCCAGCGCGGCGGCCCCGAGCAGCGCCGCCGTCCCCGCCGCGGCGGGCAGCGTCAGTACGTCCGGCAGCCTCAGCACGGCCAGGTCGACCCGGGCGAGCAGCACCGCGAGCGGTACGAGCAGCAGCCAGACCGCGAGCTCGGGCCGCGCCCCCAGCCGGCCCGCCAGCGCCGCGCACAACGCCGCCGTCAGCAGGGCGTACCAGCGGCCGGCCGCCCATTGCGTGCTCCGCACCGGACCCAGCCAGCCCGGCACCCCCGCCGGGTACGGCTCCCCCTCGGGGCCCCCGATCCGCCACGCCTCCTCCGGGCCGACCGCCAGGCGGTGGGCCGCGCGCGGCAGGACGAGCCCCGCGGCCGTTCCCCAGACGGCCGCCACGGCGATCGGATAGACATGCACCGGGCGACCGTACACGGGCCCGTGACCCGGAGGGGGACGACCGCATTGCGCATCCGCCTGCGCGACGGCGCCGCACAACTGCGCCTGCCCGGTGGCGCGGTGCCGCTGGAGGTCGCCGCCTCCTACCGGGCCCGCACCCGCGGTCTGCTCGGGCGCGACGGCGTCACCGGCGCCCTGCTGCTGACGCCCGCCGCGAGCGTCCACACCCTCGGCATGCGGTTCGCCATCGACGTCGCCTACCTCGACCGGCGGTTGCGCGTGCTGGCCGTGCGCACCATGGCCCCGGGCCGGATCGGCCGGCCGCGGCTGCGGGCCCGGCACGTGCTGGAGGCGCAGGCGGGCGCCATGGCCGGCTGGGGGCTGGTGCGCGGGGTGACGGTCGGCGTGGAGCCCGCGGACCCCGCGGAGCCCGTCAGAAGGACCCGCCCATGAACGCGTCGGCCGTGGCGGAGAAGGCGAATCCGCCCAGCACCAGGGCAAGGCCGGCCACGACGAAGACCGCCAGGATCCCCAGCAGCAGGAGTCGTCCGTACGGGACGCGGTAGCCCGGGTACAGCGCCACCGCGTGCTCGGGGCGCTCGCGCACGTACGCCACCTGGAGGTGGTCGCCCTCGATCGTCGTCGACGGCACGTCCGGGTCCTCGAAGCGCACCTCGCGCCCCTCCGCGGTCGTGAACCCGAAGACGAACCGCCGCCGCGTGTGCGGCAGTCCGTCGGTCGTACCGCTGACGATGGTGTAGGCCCGCACGCAGCGGCCCTCGGCCCGCACCCCGTCGCGGACGGCACGTCGTATCCACGGGACCCGGTGACCGGCGCGCACGGCGAGGTCCGGCGGTACCGTGAGGCACCCTGTGATCACGGTGCGTGTTCGGAATCTCCCGCCCGATCCGGAAAAGGAGACGGGCCGGTCCGCAGGGGGGAGAGCGGACCGGCCCGAGGGGGGGGTTTCCAAGGTACCGCGTATCCGCCGCAGTGCAGGACCAAGGTCATGAGGGAGATGTGAAGGTTCCCTTCAGAAAGGACCTCAGCCGGAATCCGATTCACCCTTTTGGCCCCATAAGCGGTGTCCTTCTCCCCAAAACATACCGATGGCGTGCCCATTTCGTCACTCCGCGTCACGGGCCGGGCGCCCGGCGAATTTAACGGCCCATGGGTTCCGCGTACCCCACGCGGGTGAGTCGCGCCGTTGACCCGGCACCCCGCCCCGCCCTAGGAGGGGCGGAACGTGATCTCCACGCGCCGGTTCTGCTTGCGGCCCGCCTCGGTGGAGTTGTCGGCGATCGGGTAGTCCTCGCTGTAGCCGCGGACCTGGAAGGCGTGGCTGTCGTTGCCGAGCGAGGCCAACTGACCGGAGAGGATCTTGTAGACCGCGTCGGCGCGCTTCTTGGAGAGCACCTGACCGTGTTCGTAGGAGCCGAGGTTGTCCGTGAAACCGAAGACCCGGATCGGCTGCGTCACGTTCTTGGCATCGATGTCGGACGCGATCGCCCTGATCCGCGCCGCCGCGGCGGGGTTGAGCTTCGCGCTGTCCCTCGGGAACAGCACGTCGGCCTGGAGGGCATACGTCACCGAGGAGTTGGACTCCTCGTGCCGCTCCTCACCGTCGTCGGCGGAGGCGTCCTCGGACGAGGACCCGTCCGTCACCGACACGATGTCCAGCACCTTCGGCGGCGCCAGCTTCGCGCCCTCCGGGAGTTCCAGGTCGGGGTCGTTCGCGTCGATCGCCGTCGGCGCGGACGGGGTCGGCTGCGCCGTCGGGGCGTCGTCCGCGTGCGCCGCCGGCGTCACGAGCGTCAGCGCGAGGCCCAACGCGGCCGCGGCCACGGGTCGGGGACGGGGCATGACTCACCCCTCCGACAGTGTGATCTTGGCCGGGGGCATCGTCGGCAGCTGGAACTCCACCTCGGTGGTGGCGGCCGGCGGGGCCGGGAACTGGGCGAAGATCGGCCGGGTCTCGCCCGGCTTGATCAGGGTCAAGCCCATGGTGCACAGGCACTTGCCCTCGGTGTCGCGCAGCACGTAGTAGCGCTTCTTGCCCGCCTCGTCGACCAGTACCGCTCCTGCGACGGACGGCCCGGACCGCTGAACTGCGGTCTCCTGCCCCATCCAGTAGGTCGCGCTGAAGGCCGAGGTGCCGTTGTTGGTGAGCGACCCCTTGACGGTGACGAATCCCCCGGAGTCCCGTACGGCCTCGTTCAGGGTGACGGTGATGTCCTTCTCGCCCTTCATCTGGGCCAGGATCTGTGTGGGCTCCGCAGACGGCGACGAGCCGTCCATGCCCGGACTGCTTGGTGCGGCACCTGACGTCGAGGGCGCCTTGCCCTCGGGCTTCTCCTCGCCGCCACCGCCTCCGCAACTCGTCAGGACAAGGGCCAAGCCCATGACCGCCAGTGCGGCCATGCCCCTGCGGCCCCTTACCCGCTGCCGGAATCGCATCGGTCCCCCGTTCCTCACTCGCTGAGATGGACGGAGTAGAACTCCGCCAGGTTCAGATCGAAGTCGTCGGCTGTGGGGTCCACGCTGAGGTCTCCCTCGTCGCAGGTGAACTTCACCGTGTCGCCGTCCTTTTCGTCCACCGCGCACCGGGCCTCGACCACGCCGGTGGCGGTCGCACGCGCGTGCATGTTCTCGGTGCCGTGCACGACCGACTTGCCCACAGTCCCCTCCGTGTGGAGGGAGACCTTCGCGCCGCTCGGGCCGCTGACGAGGTCACAGGTGTCGATGACCGCGCGGTTCTCGGCAGCGAAGGTGCCCGCCGCGCCGCACGCACCCGTGCCGTCCATGCCGTTCCCGGCAAGCAGGTCGGTCAGTTTGTCGAGGTCGCCTGCGTTGAGTGCGTCCAAGAAGTCGTCGCGAATGCCGTCGCGTGTCTCGCGCGCGGCCGCCAGCGCCGCCGCATCAGCCGCCGTCTGCGCGCTGTTGCGCACGGACGACGCCTGCCCGACGGCGAAGAAGGCGAAAGCGAGGAAGAACAGGGCTGCGACCGCCACGATGTAGAGGCCGACTGTCTGCCCCTGGTCGCCGCCGGCTCGTCCACTCAGCCCGCGCCGACGATGTCCCCGATCTTCGCGAGAATGCCATCGAGCACGGCTTGGCCAATGCTCGTCGTTCCGGCGAGCACCCCGATGATCACCGCGATCACGACCGCGATCCCCAGGTACTCGAAGGACGTCTGCCCCGCGTCGCCACCGGCGCGGATACGCGTTCGCAGCGCCGTCAGTCGATTCACAACCCACCTGCTCATGTTCCGTGCCCCAAACCGTAGTCACGTGTCGTACGCCGGCCGCGCCCCTTGCGTCGGCCGGGCTCTGGCTGTCGCGGCGGGACAGGGCGGCGGCGAGGTTCACGGTGCGCCGCCTCCCCTCGGGCCAACCCGCTGCGATCCGTGCTCGATTGCAGGTGCAAATGTGGTTGCGACTGCAAAGGTACACCGCAACCGCGGACTTCCGCACCCGATAAGGCGGGCTTCGGTCCATACCCACCACGGCCCCCGGCCATTCGCTCATGTCCCCCTCACCCCAGCAGATCGCCGAAGTTGATCCGGGAGCCGAGGATCGTCCCGGTCATGAGGAGGATCATCGTCGCGGGGACGAGCAGTGTCGTGATGACGCCCGTCGCGCGCGGCACCGTGCGGGCCGCGCGGCGGCGGGCGTTCTGGGCCTCGGTGCGCCGCATGTCCGTGGCGATCTGGAGCAGCGTGCGGGCGATGGGCGCGCCCAGTTCCTCGCCCTGCTGGAGCGCGGAGACGAACTGTCCGACCTGCTCGCTGCTGTTGCGCCTGCGCAACTGGTCGAAGGCGTCGCGGCGGCTGACGCCGACGTCCATCTGGCGCAGGGCGATGCGGATCTCGTCGCTCCAGGGCCCCTTGTAGACGGAGGCGACGCGTTCGAGCGCCTGGCGGAAGCCGAGTCCCGCGCTGACCACGACCGCGAGGACGTCGAGGAAGTCCGGGAGGGTGCGCTCGATCTCGTCGCGGCGTTTGCGGACGGCGAGCCAGATGCCGAGGTCGGTCCAGCCGAGGCCGTACGCGACCATGAGCAGCGCGGCGAACCAGTGGCCTGCCTGGAGGAGGACGAGGGCGGCCAGCGCGCCCAGGGCGCCGTAGACCGCGCGGCGGGCGGCGTAGCGGTCGACGGTCAGGCCGTAGGGGTGGCCCGCGTGGTCGATGCGGGCGCGGACGCGGCTGACGCGGGTGGGACCCATCAGGCGCAGCACGAGCGGCGCCCAGCGCATGCCGAGGCGGTCCACGGCGTTGCCGACCCGCGTGGTGCGGGTCCGGCCGACCTCCAGGGCGAGTTGGAGGTCGCTGGGCAGCTTGACCTCGGAGCGGTAGAGGCCGATGCCGTAGCAGAGGCCGAGGACGGCCAGCCCGGCGACGGCGGCCAGGGCGAGGGAGATCACCGGTGTCCCACCCTCCTCAGACGTCGATCCGCGACATGCGGCGGATGAGGGCGAATCCGACGACGTACAGGCCGAGGGCGATGACGACGGCGATCCGCCCGGCCCCCGAGCCGGTCATCGCGCCGAGCGAGCCCGGCATGATCCGGTCCAGGAGCAGCAGGGAGCCGATGCCGATGAACGGCACCGCGTACGCGGTGACGGTGACCTGCGACATCTGGGTGCGGATCTCACGCCGGGTCTCCTTGCGCTCCTCCAGGGTCACCGTGAGGTTCCGCAGCGACTCCACGACCGAGCCGCCGGCCCGCGAGGACAGGACGAGGGTCGACACCAGGACCACCAGTTCCCGGCTCGGGAGGCGTTCGCGCAGTTCCTCCAGGGCGTCCTCGATGGAGTGGCCGAGCGCCATCGCGTCGGCCACCTTGCGCAGTTCCTCTCCGGCCGGCGCGTCGAGTTCGTCGGCGGCCATGGAGACGGCCGTGCGCAGGGCCAGCCCCGCCTGGGTGGCGTTGGCCAGGACGCGGGCGAGGTCGGGCAGCTGGGCGATGAAGCGCTCGGTGCGCACCCGCCGCCGCCAGCCGAGGAAGGAGCTGACCGCCCAGGCCGCGAGCAGCGCGGCGATCGGGCCGAAGAAGGGGGCCAGCACCACGTCGGCCACCAGCCACGCCCCGCCGACCACGCCCACCGCGGCGGCGGTGAACTGGCCCGGGGTCAGATTGGTGCCGGTCGCGGCGAGCCGGGCCGCGAGCCGCCCGCCCCACCGGGTGGTGCGCACGCGGCGGTCCAGTCCGGAGAAGGCGACCGCGCTGCGCCGGCCGGCCGGGACCTCGGCCAGCCGGTCGACGAGGGCGGCCCGGTCGGCGCGGCCGCCGGCCCAGGCGTGCAGCCCCCACACACCGATCACCAGGGCGAGCCCGGTCACCCCCAGTACGGACAGGGCCATCGTCGCGGAACTCACTTCGCCTCCCTGGTCGACAGCTCCAGCTCGGTCTCCCCGACCCCGAACGCCGCGGGGACCGACTCCCCCGCCAGGTAAAGCCGTTCGGCCATCTCCCGGGGCACCGGCTGGTGCTGGAACCAGCCCCGTACGATCCGGTCGGCGCCCATCGGCTCGGCGCGGAAGCGGGTGGCGCTGGTGAGCCGGAAGACGTCCCGGCCGCGGGAGGAGAGCAGCGCGATCTCGGCGATCCTGCGGGTGCCGTCCACCTCGCGGCGGAGCTGGACGATCACGTCCACCGCGCTGTTGATCTGGTCCCGCAGGGCCTCGAAGGGGATCTTCACCTCGGACATCGAGGCCAGCGTCTGGAGCCGCAGCACCGCGTCCTCGGCCGAGTTGGCGTGCACGGTGGCCAGCGAGCCGTCGTGGCCGGTCGACATCGCCTGGAGCATGTCCAGGGTCTCGCCGCCGCGCACCTCACCGACGATGACCCGGTCCGGCCGCATGCGCAGCGAGTTGCGCACCAGGTCGCGGATGGTGATCCGGCCGTGGCCCTCGACGTTGGGCGGCCGGCTCTCCAGGCGGACGACGTGCTCCTGCTGGAGCTGGAGTTCCGCCGCGTCCTCGACGGTGATGATGCGCTCGCCGTCGGGGATCAGGCCCGACAGGGAGTTGAGCAGGGTGGTCTTGCCCGAGCCGGTGCCGCCGCTGACGATGATGTTGAACTTCGCCCGCACCAGCGCGGAGAGCAGCATCAGCATGTGCTCGTCGAGCGTGCCGAGGCCGATCAGTTCGTGCAGGGTGTAGGCGCGGGGGAAGCGGCGGATGGTCAGGATCGGGCCGGTCAGCGAGAGCGGCGGGATGATGACGTTGACGCGCTCGCCGGACGGCAGACGCGCGTCGACCATCGGGTTCGACTCGTCCACGCGGCGGTTGACGGTGGACACGATCCGCTCGATGGTCTGCAGCAGTTGCTCGGCGCTGCTGAACCGGGCGGCGACGGCCTCGACCCGGCCGCCGCGTTCGATGTAGATCCGGTCCGGGCCGTTGACCATGATCTCGGTGATCGACGCGTCCTCCAGCAGCGGTTCGAGGATGCCGAGGCCGAGGGCCTCGTCGACGACCCGGCGGATGATGCCCGTGCGCTCCTTCGTGGACAGCACGGGGCCCTCGCGGCTGATGATGTGGCCCAGTACGCGCTCCAGGCGCACGCGGCGCTCGGCGGCGGCGAGCGCCGACATCTCGGCGAGGTCGATCTCCTGGAGCAGCTTGGCGCGGTAGACGGCCACGAGGTGGCCCTCCTGCGTCTGCGGTGCGGTGTCGTCGTTGGCCGCGATGCGGTCGCGCAGGCTCATCCGTCCGCTCCTTCCCCGAAGTCCCCCAGGTCTCCGGAGTCCCCGGGGTCCCCGTCGTCGTCCTCCCTGGGCATGGTGGCGCTGCGGGTGACGGAGCCGGGGCTCAGGCCCGGGATCACCGAGGGGATCTCGATGGTGGCCGTGGCGTGCGTGGCGTCGCCGCCGTCGTCGGTGGTCACGTCCGTGCCGTCCCGCAGCCAGGAGCTGACGGCCTGGGTGCCGGCCGCCGAGCCGCTGAGGGGGTGGTCGTGGCGGGCCTCCATGCGGGCGGCGGCGCGGGCGGCGGTGCCGGCCTGGGCGGCGGTGTAGGCCGCGAGGCCCAACTGGACACCGGCCAGGGCGATGAGCAGCAGGATCGGCAGCATCCCCAGGAACTCCAGCGAGGCGCTGCCCCGGTCCCGCCGCCGGGTGCGGCCGCTCACGGGGCGTCCACCTCCTCGTCGACCGCCGAGGCGTGGCCGTGCACCCAGAGCGGGAAGTCGACGGCGCCGGGGAAGAGCACCGGCACCCTCAGCCCCACGGTCACGTCCACCATGCCGTCGGCCCTGCCGGAGTCCACGGTGACCTGGTCCCAGGCGCCCGGCAGGTCGTCGACCGCCGCCGCGCGCGCGTCCTTGCCGACCGCGGCGGCACGGGCGGCCTGGTCGGCGGCGTGCCCGGCGAGGGTGAAGGTGTAGCCGGCGAGCACGGCCTGCCAGACCAGGATCAGCACGACGAGGATCAACGGGGTCATGCCGAGCGTCTCCAGCACGACCTGGCCCTGGTCACCGCGCGTGCGCCGGCCCCGCCGCGGGACGAGGGCGCCGCCGGCCGCGGACAGGCCCACCTCGGCGGCGAGGGCCCACACGCCCTGCTTGACGGTGGAGCGGTTGTCGAGGTCCTGCAGCCGTCCGGCGTCGACGACGGCCTGCAGTTCCCTGAACGCCGCCGGAACCACGGCGGTGGAGACCCTGGTCCCGGTGATGCGGGCGACCAGCGAGGGCTGGATCTCGCTGCCGCGGGTGTGCCGGTTGACCGTGACGAGGACGTCCTGCGGCTTGCGGATCTGCAGCCGGTCCCACATACGCACCATGCGCTTGGCGGCGCGCACCGCGACGACGTCCGGGGTGGTCACGAGCAGCGCGGTGTCGGCCGTCTCGACGGCGACCGCGTTGGCACCGGTCATCTGGGTGCCGCAGTCCACGACGACGACCTCGTAGCGCTGCCGCAGCGCGTGCAGGACGTGCCGCGCCGAGCGGTCGGTGACCTCCTCGCCGCGCTCGCCGTCGCCGGGGGCGAGCAGCAGCGCGGGCCCGGACTCATGGACGTACATGGCGTCCTGGAGCACCCGGCTGGTCACGTCGGGGATGTCGGCGAGGTCGGCGACCGAGCGGCGGAACTGGACGTCGAGGTAGGAGGCGATGTCGCCGCCCTGGAGGTCGAGGTCGACCAGCGCGGTGGACTTGCCCGCTGCCTGCGCGGCCAGGGCCAGCTGCACGGCGATCACGGTGGTGCCGACCCCGCCCTTCGCCCCGGCGACCGCGACCATGGTTCCGCCGGGCACGGCGGGCAGCGCGGCCTGCTGCGGGCTGAGATGGCGCCGCACGCCCGCGGCCCAGCCGGCGGCCGCCTCGATGCGGGCGCCGAGTTCGTCGTACGACAGGGGCAGGGCGACGACGCCGCGCGCCCCGGCGTCCATGGCGCCGGACAGGACGGCGGGGCTGGGGTCGGCGGTGAGCAGGACGACGCCGACGGCCGGGAAGCGCAGCGCGATCTCCCGGATGACCTCCAGGGCGGGCATCGGGCTGATCCGGTCGTGGACGACGACGGCCTCGGGCAGTTCGTCGATCCCGGTGTCGGCGGCCCGCGCGAGGACGTCGAGCAGCGTGGTCGAGTCCGGGAGCGCGGGACCGGGTTCGGCGCCGGGCAGCTGGTGGAGCAGTCCGGTGAGGGCGCGGGCGGTGTCGGGGTCCGGGGTGCCGGACAGGATGCGGACGCCGTTCACGAGGCGGCCCCGTCGCGGGCGAGGGTGTAGGTGCGGTCCCGCGCCGAGGGCGCGGTGTCGTCGCCGGGGGCGACCAGG
The DNA here is from genome assembly GCF_042889545.1 of Streptomyces sp. NPDC002574. Classification (NCBI taxonomy): domain Bacteria; kingdom Bacillati; phylum Actinomycetota; class Actinomycetes; order Kitasatosporales; family Streptomycetaceae; genus Streptomyces; species Streptomyces sp. NPDC002574. Next base: position 236,748 of record NZ_JBIARB010000010.1, on the reverse strand, counting down.
GCGAGGCGCACGTGCCGCGCGAAGGACTCGGCGAAGGCGACCCGCTGGGCGTCCTCGGCGCCGAGGGCGAAGGTGATGGGGACGCCCTTGCCGCCGGCCCGCTGACTGTCGCTGCCGGTGTCGAACGCCCTGATCTGGCCGACGTCGATGACCCGGGCGTTCGCCACGATGATCTTCGAGACCTCGGGGTCGGTGTCCTTGCGGGGCGCGAAGGTCGCGAAGATGTTGACCCGGGCCCCCGGTGTGATCTTGCCGGCGACGCCGGTCTCCGCGTCGATCATGATCGCGATCTCCATCTGCCCGGCCTGCAGGGCGGGCCGTTCGGCGACCATGTCGGTCTGCAGCAGCGATCCGCGCTCCAGCGGTACGGCGGCGATCTTGCCGTTGAGCTGTCCGACGTCGCGGACGGCCGTGGCGGGCAGCCAGCGCTTGGGTATGCGGACCGCCTCCAACTGGCCGCGGCCGATGGACTCGTACGCGGGGACGTCCTTGGCCAGCCGGTACGCGGTCACCTTGGGTCCGACCTGGGAGCGCGCGTCGCCGATGACGGTGACGACTCCCGCGAACGCGGCGAGCGCGCAGAGCGCGGAGACCACGAGAAGGACGACGCCGCGACGCTGACGTGAGTTCATAGAGGTGGGGCCCTATCGCTCAAGTGCCGAGTGCTGGTGGGGAGAGCCTTCGGGGGGAGGGGACGGGAGGGAGGGTGCGGTGCGGGACGCCAGGGTGTGCGGGCGCCGTTGCGCGTGCACGACCTGACGCGGCCGCTCGGGCGGCCGGATGCGCTGGAGTCCGTCCACCGCGGCCGAGCAGAACAGGCAGCGGTCGCCGATGACCGCGAGGCCGCACCAGCCGCAGCTGTCCCGGCGCACGGAGGTGACCAGTTGGTAGAGCACGCCGACGTCGGAGATGTACGCGGTGAACTCGACCAGCTTGCCGGTCCCCCACCAGCGCGCGGAGTCCGTGGGCAGCGGCACCTCGCGCACGTGCTGGGCGCGCCAGGCGCGGGCGAGCGGGCCGGTGACCCAGCCGGGGTCGACGCCGTGGCCCTGGGCGAGCGCGAGCTGGGTGAGGAAGGCGGGGCCGGCGGGCACCGCGGAGGGGTCGGCCTCGACGAGGTGCGGCTCGGGGTGGGCGAGGACGGCGAAGTGGCGGCCCGGCACCAGCGATTTCAGGTGCGCGCCGACGGGGACCTCCACGCGGTCGAGCTTGGCGACGGAGCCCAGCAGGGCGCCGGAGTAGAGGTAGTGCGACAGCAGGCGGGCGGCCCCCGCCAGCACCCCCGGCCCGAGGTCGGTCGCGGCGAGCTGCCGCAACTGCTCGGCGAGCAGCACGGTGGCCAGCGGCGGCAGGTCGACGGGCACGATCGCCACCCGGTCCGCCTCCAGGGCGGCCCGCACGGTGTGCGTCCGGCGGCGCACCGGGTCGGCGGGGTCGGGGGGCACGAGGAGGACGAGGTGGCCGTGGGCCTCCAGAGCGGCGACGGTGCGGCTCACGTGCTCCTCCAGGGGGAGCGCGAGGTCGTCCGTCGTGACCGCTATGACACTCGACACCCGTTGCCTCCCGGAACTCCCGCCCAGTCCCATCGCGGTGAGCCTATCGGTGTGTAGTGGGAGCAGTGCGCTAAGTCGCCGAACACTTGATGAAGTCGGTACCCAAGTGACGGGGCGAATACGCGTGCGGGCGCAGATGCTCGGCGCATATGCGCGACCGCGGCGGTGGGGCGGTGAGGTGCGCCGCGGGTATTGACCGGAGGATTGGTCTGGACCAAACTTCGACCTCACAAGAGTGGCCACTCGCGTACCCGTTGCCCAACTCCTCGCCCCCAGGAGGCAGTAGTGGAACTCGCACGCCCGCGGAGCACCGCCCTCAGAGCCGCGGCGGCCGTCGGCGCCGCCGCTCTCGCGGTGGCGGGACTCGTCGCCAACTCCGGCAGCGCGAACGCGGCCGACACCAATCTCGTGACCAACGGCGGATTCGAGAGCGGCCTGTCCGGCTGGTCGTGCACCGCCTCCAGCGGCGCGGTCGTCGGCTCCCCCGTGCACGGCGGCACCAAGGCCCTCCAGGGCACGCCGTCGTCCTCCGACAACTCCCGCTGCTCGCAGACCATCAGCGTCCGGCCCAACTCGACGTACACGCTGAGCGCCTTCGTCCAGGGCAGTTACGTCTACCTCGGCGCCACCGGCACCGGTATGACCGAGGCCTCGGTCTGGACCCCGTCCGCGTCCCCGTACCAGCAGTTGTCCACCAGCTTCACCACGGGCGCGAGCACCACCTCGGTCACCGTCTACCTGCACGGCTGGTACGCGCAGCCCGCCTACCTGGCGGACGACGTGAGCCTGCTGGGGGCGCCCGGCTCGGGCACGCCCACACCGACGCCCACCCCCACCGACCCGACGCCCACCCCCACGGACCCGACGCCGACCCCGACGCCCACCGGTGGCGGCACGCTGCCCAAGCACGTGCTCACCGGCTACTGGCAGAACTTCAACAACGGCGCCACCGTGCAGACCATCGCCCAGGTGCCGAGCCAGTACGACATCATCGCGGTCAGCTTCGCCGACGCCACTACCACGCCCGGCGCGGTCTCCTTCACCCTGGACCCGGCGCTGAACTACTCGGTCAGCCAGTTCAAGGCCGACATCGCGGCGAAGAAGGCGGCCGGCAAGAAGGTCATCGTCTCCGTCGGCGGCCAGAACGGCACGATCAGCGTCACCGACTCCGCCTCGGCGAACAACTTCGCCAACAGCGCCTTCTCGCTGATGCAGACGTACGGGTTCGACGGCGTCGACATCGACCTGGAGAACGGGATCAACGCGACCTGGATGACGCAGGCGCTGCGCTCCCTGTCGGCCAAGGCGGGCTCCGGGCTGGTCATCACCATGGCCCCGCAGACCATCGACATGCAGTCGACGTCCTTCGGCTACTTCCAGACCGCGCTCAACATCAAGGACATCCTGACCGTCGTCAACACCCAGTACTACAACAGCGGTTCCATGAACGGCTGCGACGGCAAGGTGTACTCGCAGGGCACGGTCGACTTCATCACCGCCCTGGCCTGCATCCAGCTCCAGAGCGGTCTGGCCCCCTCGCAGGTGGGTCTCGGCCTGCCGGCGTCCACCCGGGCGGCGGGCAGCGGCTACGTCTCGCCGACGGTCGTGAACAACGCCCTGGACTGCCTGGCCAAGGGCACCAACTGCGGCTCGTTCAAGCCCTCCACCACCTGGCCGGGGCTGCGCGGCGCGATGACCTGGTCCACCAACTGGGACGCGACGAACGGCAACGGATTCTCGGGCACGGTCGGCCCGCACGTGCACGCCCTGCCGTAGTACGCCGGAACCACCGCCCACCGCCGCACCGCGCCCCCGGGAGAGGTCCCGTCCCCCGGGGGCGCGGTGTCACGTTCACACCGCCAGGCTCACCGCGCCGGCGACGGCGAAGCCCGCCACCGACAGCACGGACTCCAGCACCGTCCACGTGCGCAGCGTGTCGCGCTCGCTGATGCCGAAGTACTTGGCGACCATCCAGAAACCGCCGTCGTTGACGTGCGAGGCGAAGATCGAGCCCGCCGAGATGGCGCAGATGACGAGCGCGAGGTGGGCCTGAGAGAAGTGCCCGGAGGCCAGCACCGGCTGCACGATGCCCGCCGTCGTCACGATGGCGACGGTCGCCGAACCCTGGGCCACCCGCAGCGCCACGCTCAGCAGCCAGGCCAGCAGGATCATCGGCAGTCCGGCGTCCCCGAAGGCCTTGGCGAGGGCGTCGGCGATGCCGCTGGCCTTGAGGACCGCGCCGAAGACGCCGCCCGCGCCGACCACCAGCAGGATGTTGCCGATCGGCTTGAGGGAGGCGGTGGAGACCGCCTCCAGGCTCCGCCGGCTCCAGCCGCGCCGGATGCCGAGCAGCCAGTACGCGAGGAAGAGCGCGAGGGTCAGCGCGACGAAGGGGTGCCCGAAGAAGGTGAGCAGTGAACGGGCCGTGCCCTCGTCCATCGTGACGGAGGAGAAGGTCGCCAGCAGGATCAGCACCAGGGGCGTGCCGATGATCGTCAGCACGATGCCGACGGAGACCGGCTCCTGCCGCGGTGCCCCGTCCCCTTCGGTGTGCACCGCCTCGCGCGCCTCCTCGACGGCGTCGGCCATGTCCTGCGGCACGGGGACGAAGATGCGCCGGCCGATCCACGCCGAGAACACCCAGGCCGCCAGCACCGCAGGCACCCCGCAGACCGCGCCCATCAGCACGACCCAGCCCAGGTCCACCTGGAAGACGGCGGCCGCGGCCACCGGACCGGGGTGGGGAGGCAGGAAGGCGTGCGTCATGGACAGCCCCGCGAGCAGCGGCAGGCAGTAGAGCAGAATCGATTTTCCGCTGCGCTTGGCAGCCGCGTAGACCAGCGGGGCGAGCACGAAGATCCCGACGTCGAAGAAGACCGGGATGCCGAAGACGAGCCCGGTCAGGCCCATCGCGAGCGGGGCGCGCCGCTCGCCGAAGGCGCCGAGCAGCCGGCCGGCGAGGGCCTCGGCGCCGCCGGAGATCTCCAGGATCGCGCCGAGCATGGTGCCGAGGCCGATGATGATCGCGACATGGCCGAGGATGCCGCCCATTCCGGTCTCGATGAGGCTGGTGGCGGTCGACCGCTGCACGGTGCCGAAGAGTTCGGTGACGCTCAGCCCGGCGGCGAGCGCCACCGCGATGGAGACCACCAGCAGCGCGACGAAGGGCTGCAGCCTGGCCTTGATGATGAGGAACAGCAACGAGACGATGCCGAGGACGGCGACGGTCAGCAGCCCGGCGGTGCCGGGGATCAGGGCTATGAGACCGCCCGTGTGGGGGACGGGTTCTGGGTTCACTCGGGCTCCCGGTGGGTTTTGGGCATGGGGGGACCACGGGACGGCGTACGGGTGCTGGGGGGACGGGTGACGCGGTGGGGACGGGCGTCAGTCCAGGACGGCCAGGGCATCGATCTCGACGAGCAGCCCGGCGGGCAGGCCGACGTAGACCGTCGTACGGGCGGCGGGGGCGCCCTTCAGACCGGCGAAGTACTCGTCGAAGAGGGCGTTGAACTCGGGGAAGTGGGCGGTGTCGGTGAGGTAGACGCGGATCATGACGGCGTCCTCCCAGGAGGCGCCGCCCGCCTCCAGTACCGCCTGGACGTTGGCGAGGGTCTGCAGGGTCTGCTCCCGCAGCCCCGGCCCGACCGGGGCGGGGGCCTGGCCCGGCACGGCGGGGCCGAAGCCGACCTGACCGGCGACCTGGAGGATGTTGCCCTTGCGGACGCCGTGGGAGAACTTGGCCGGCGGGGTGGTGTGGCTCGCCGGGGTGATCGCGGTCTTGTCGCTCATCAGGCTCCTTGGCTGGGTTTTCCGGAGTACTCGCGGCTGATCGCCTCCGCGGTGCGCTGGACCTGCGGGCGGAGTGCGAGCAGGCCCTCCGCGCTGACGACCACGTTGGGGGCGGACAGGGAACAGGCGGCCGCGACGCGCCCGTCGGCGCCGCGGATCGGCGCGGCGACGCAGTTGATCGACTCCTCGTGGCCGCCGAGGTCGCTCGCCCAGCCCTGCTCGCGCACGCGGGCGAGCTCGGCCAGGTGGGCGGCGGCGTCCGGGGTCGAACGGGAGGTGTAGCGCGGGTACTCCAGCCTCTGGGCGACCGCACGCCGTTCGGCCTCGGGCAGGTCGGCGAGGAGCAGTTTGGCGACGGCCGCCACGGTGATGGCGACGGGCTTGCCGATCCGCGAGTACATGCGGACCGGGTAGCGGCTCTCGACCTTGTCGATGTAGACGACCTCACCCTCCTCGTACACCGCGAGGTGCACGGTGTGGCCGGTCAGTTCGTTGAGGGCGACCAGGTGCGGGTGCGCGATGCCGCGGACGTCCAGGTTCTCCATCGCCTCCTGGGCGAGGGCGAACAGCCGGGCGCCCAGCCGGTAGCGCTGGTCGTCCTGGCGGTAGACCATGCCGTGCTCGTGCAGCGTGCGCAGCAGTCGCAGCGCGGTGGACTTGTGCACGTCCAGGCGGGTGGCGACCTGCTCGAGGTTGGCGGGCCCCTCCGCGAGCAGGGGCAGGATGCGCAGGGCGCGGTCCACGGTCTGGCTCATGCGCGCAGTCTCCCCCATGCCTCGTCCCCGAGTACGGCAAGGGAATCGCCGCGTACCCCGATCGCCGCGGCGGCCAGCGCGTGTCCGCGGGCGAGCCGGTCGGGGAGCGGCAGCGCGCGCAGGGTCGCGGACAGGAATCCGGCGGCGAAGGCGTCGCCCGCGCCGACCGGGTCGACCACCGGCGCGTCGGCCGCGGGGACGAAGACGCCTTCCCTGGTGCCCTCGTAGGCGGTTGCCCCCAGCGCGCCCTGCTTGACGACGAGCACGGCGGGCCCGGGCAGCGCCTCACGCACGGCGTCGGCGTCCGGCAGGCCCCAGGCGGCCTTCGCCTCGTCCTCGCCGACCAGGACGAGGTCGCAGCGGCGGGCGAGGGCGGCGAGCTGCACGGGGTCACGGGAACGCCAGAGCGCGGGGCGGTAGTTGACGTCGAAGGAGACCAGCGGGCGCCCGGGCCCCGGCGCGGTCAGCTCGCGCACGAGGTCGGCGCAGCCCGCCGAGAGCGCGGCCGTGATGCCGGACAGGTGCAGGACCCGGCCCGCCCAGGCCTCCTCGCGGCCGACGGTCGCCGGTGACAGGGCGGTCGCCGCGGAGCCGGCCCGGTAGTAGGCGACCTCACCGTCCCCGGTGCGGAAGTAGACGCCGGTGGGGCGGTCGGGGTCGCGGCGCACGGCGGAGACGTCGACCCCGGCCGCGGCGATCTGAGCGAGCAGGTGGTCCCCGAACGGGTCCGCGCCCACCCGGCTGATCCAGCGGGCGGTGTGGCCGAGCCGCGCGAGCGCGCAGGCCACGTTGGACTCGGCGCCGCCGGTGCCGCGCGCGAACGAGACGGCCTCGGCGAGGCGCTGCCCGGGCGCGGAGGGCACGAAGGTCACCATGGATTCGCCCACGCACACGATGTCCACGGTCACTTCGGCTCCCTTCTGGGCACCGTTGACCCGGCGCCGGCAGGGATGTTAGACACGTCCGAACACAGCACGCAATGACCATTGCGCATATTGCAACGCTCCCGGGAGGCGCGATGCGGATCGACGAGCTGCGCGAGGAACGCGTGGACCACCGCTTCAAGGGGCTTCCCCCCGACGCGGACGGACGCACCGTCGGCGAACTCGCCGCCGAGCACCGCTCCCTGTTCGACGGAGGCTTCACCACCCCGCTGCTCACGCTCTCCGGGCCCGCCCTGGAGCACAACCTCGCCCAGCTCGCCGCCTACGCCGACAAGCACGGGCTCGCCTTCGCACCGCACGGCAAGACCTCCATGGCCCCGCAGCTGTTCGCCCGGCAGATCGAGTACGGCGCCTGGGGCATCACCGCCGCCACCCCGCACCAGGTGCGGGTCTACCGGGCGTTCGGCGTGCCCCGGGTCTTCCTCGCCAACGAGATCGTCGACGCGGCGGCACTGCGCTGGCTCGCCCGCGAGCTCGCGGACGACCCCGGCTTCCGCTTCGTCTGCTACGTCGACTCCGTCCGGGGCGTCGAACTCATGGACGCGGCCCTCACCGAAGTCGTCGTCGACGTCGTGGTGGAACTCGGCGCGGCCGGCGGCCGCACGGGGGTGCGCGGACCCGTCGAGGCGGCGCGCGTCGCGGACGCGGTGACCGCGGCGCGGCACCTGCGGCTGGTCGGCGTCGCGGGCTACGAGGCGCCCGCGGCGGACCCGCGCGCCTGGCTGGACGAACTTGTCGCACTGGCCGTGGACTTCGACGCGGCGGGGCGATTCGGCGCGGCCGAGCAGATCGTGGTCAGCGCGGGCGGCAGCGAATGGTTCGACGGGGTGGCCGAGGCCTTCGGCTCACTGGGGACCCTGTCCCGCCCCGTGCTCAGGCTCCTGCGGTCCGGGGCGTACGTCACCCACGACGACGTCCACTACCGGGACGTCACGCCCTTCCGCGGCCGGATCGCCGCGGAGGGCTCACTGGAGCCGGCGTTCCGGCTGTGGACCCAGGTGCTCTCCCGGCCCGAACCGGGGCTCGCCCTCCTCAACGCGGGCAAGCGCGACGCGCCCTACGACCTCGGCCTCCCGGTGCCGCAGGTCGTGCGCCCCGCGGGCGGTGCCGCCGTCCCGGCGACCGGACTCACGGTCACGAAGCTCGCGGATCAGCACACGTTCGTGTCCGTGGCCCCGGACGGGGTCGACCTGGCGGTCGGGGACTGGGTGGGGCTGGGGGTGTCGCACCCGTGCACGGCGTTCGACAAATGGCAGCTCATTCCTGTCGTGGGCGAGACCGGGGTCGTCACGGACTTCGTCCGTACGTTCTTCTGACCGGCGGGTGAAATACCTACGGAAGAGGAGAGGGCGCCGCACGTGGATCTGGGCATACGCAACGCGACCGTCGTGGACGGCACCGGAAAGGCCCCGTACGTCGCGGACATCCGCGTTCGGGACGGCCGCGTCGCGGAGATCGGGACCGTGCGCGGCGCACGCCGGACCTTGGACGCCGACGGGCTGGCGCTCGCGCCAGGATTCATCGACATGCACGCCCACAGCGATCTCGCCCTGCTCACGGACCCCGCGCACGAGGCGAAGGCGGCGCAGGGCGTGACCCTGGAGGTGCTGGGGCAGGACGGGCTGTCGTACGCCCCCGTGGACGACCGGACGCTGGGCGAGCTGCGGCACCAGCTCGCGGGGTGGAACGGGGATCCGGACGGGCTGGACTACGACTGGCGCAGCGTCGGCGAGTACCTGGACCGCCTGGACCGGGGGGTGGCGGTGAACGCCGCGTACCTCGTGCCGCAGGGCACCGTGCGGATGCTGGCCGTGGGGTGGGAGGACCGCCCGGCGACGCCAGCGGAGCTGGACCGGATGAAGGGGCTGGTCGCGGAGGGCATGGCGCAGGGGGCGGTGGGGATGTCGTCGGGGCTGACGTACACCCCGGGGATGTACGCCTCGGGCGCGGAACTGACCGAGCTGTGCCGGGTCGTGGCCGCCCACGGGGGCTACTACTGCCCGCACCACCGCAGTTACGGCGCGGGTGCGCTGGAGGCCTACGCGGAGATGATCGCGCTGACCCGCGAGGCCGGCTGCGCCCTGCATCTGGCGCACGCGACGATGAACTTCGGGGTGAACCGGGGCCGCGCCCCGGAGCTGCTGGCGCTGCTGGACGAGGCGTTGGCGGCGGGCGCGGACATCAGTCTGGACACGTATCCGTATCTGCCGGGTTCCACCACGCTCGTGGCGACGCTGCCGAGCTGGGCCACCGAGGGCGGCCCGGAGGCGACGCTCGCGCGGTTGCGGGACGCGGTCACGGCGGAACGCATCCGGCACGTGATGGAGGTGGACGGTTCGGACGGCTGCCACGGGGTGCCCGTGGACTGGTCGACGATCGAGGTGTCCGGGGTGCGCGAGCCGGCGCTCAGGGCCCATGTGGGCCACCGGGTACCGGACTTCGGCACGGCGCGCCGGCTGCTGCTGGAGGACCGGCTGGGCACGACGATCCTGCAGCACGTGGGACACGAGGAGAACGTCCGGGCGATCATGCGGCACCGGGTGCACACCGCCGGCAGCGACGGGCTGCTCGTCGGGGACAAGCCGCATCCGCGCGCGTACGGCACCTTCCCGCACTATCTCGGCCGCTACGTGCGCGAGCTGGGCGTGCTCTCGCTGGAGGAGTGCGTCGCGCATCTGACCGGCCGCCCGGCCGCCCGGCTGGGGCTGACCGACCGCGGGCTGGTCCGCGAGGGCCACCGCGCCGACCTGGTGCTGTTCGACCCGGCGACGGTGGCGGCGGGCGCGACGTTCGAGCGGCCGCGGGCGCTGCCCACGGGCATTCCGTACGTGCTGATCGACGGGCGGTTCGTCATCGAGGACGGCCGCCGCACCGACGTGCTGGCGGGGCGTTCCGTGCGCTCGTGACGTCACCTGTTCGGCTCACACGTGGCCAAGAACACGGGGCGACCCCCATGGCGTGGCCGTAAGCTCACGACATGCAGGTGATCCAGTCCACGAAGCTCTCCAATGTCTGCTACGACATCCGCGGCCCGGTGCTGGAGGAGGCCATGCGGCTGGAAGCGGCAGGTCACCGCATCCTGAAGCTGAACACCGGCAATCCTGCGGCCTTCGGTTTCGAGTGCCCCCCGGAGATCCTCGAGGACATGCTGCGCAGCCTCGGCGGTGCGCACGGCTACGGCGACTCCAAGGGCATCCTCCCGGCCCGCCGCGCGGTCATGCAGCACTACCAGACCAAGGGCATCGACCTGGACGTCGAGGACATCTACCTCGGCAACGGGGTGTCCGAGCTGATCCAGATGGCGATGCAGGCGCTGCTGGACGACGGCGACGAGGTGCTGATCCCGGCGCCGGACTACCCGCTGTGGACGGCGGCGGTCTCGCTGTCCGGCGGCACGCCGGTGCACTACCGCTGCGACGAGCAGGCGGACTGGTTCCCGGACCTCGCCGACATCGAGCGGAAGATCACCGACCGCACCAAGGCACTGGTGATCATCAACCCGAACAACCCGACGGGCGCGGTGTACGACGACGAGCTGCTGCGGCAGCTGACCGACCTCGCCCGCCGGCACCATCTGATCGTCTGCTCGGACGAGATCTACGACAAGATCCTCTACGACGGCGTCACGCACACCCCCACCGCGGCGATCGCCCCCGATCTGCTGACGCTCACCTTCAACGGGCTGTCGAAGGCCTACCGGGTGGCGGGCTACCGCAGCGGCTGGCTCGCGGTCTGCGGCCCCAAGGAGCACGCGACCAGCTATCTGGAGGGTCTGACGATCCTGGCCAACATGCGGCTGTGCGCCAATGTGCCGGCGCAGCACGCGGTGGCCACCGCGCTGGGCGGCCGCCAGTCGATCAAGGACCTGGTGCTGCCGGGCGGCCGGCTGGCGGAGCAGCGCGACGTGGCGTACGAGCTGCTCACCCAGATCCCCGGGGTCAGCTGCGTCCGTCCCAAGGGGGCGCTGTACGCGTTCCCGCGGCTGGACCCCAAGGTCTACAAGGTCAAGGACGACCAGCAGATGGTGCTGGACCTGCTGCGCGCGGAGCGGATCCTGGTGGTCCAGGGCACCGGTTTCAACTGGCCGGAGCCGGACCACTTCCGGCTGGTCACGCTGCCCTCGAAGGAGGACCTGACGGACGCGGTCGGCCGGATCGGGCGGTTCCTGGACGGCTACGGCCAGCCGTAGTCCGGACCAATGTCTTGAATCACTCGCTCCTTAGACTGAGTCCAAGCTAGGATGTTCTCCTGAATGCAGGAGGAGTGCACCCATGTACGAGCCGATCCGCACCAAATCGGTCCATACGGCGACGGCGCCCCGCCTTCCGCGACGCAGCCGTGACGAGGAGCTGGACCTCCAGCTCGCCGGACACCTCGCCGCCCTGCTGACCGTCACCGACGAGCTGCGGGGATCGGCACCGTGCCCCGAGCTCGACCGTGCGGCGGAGCAGCTCGCCGAGGTGGTGGCACGACTGCACCACGGGCGGCCGCCGCTCCGGCTCCCCGCCGGCCGCGGGGCCGGGGACCCCGCCCGCACCGCCGCGCTCCACCGGCGGGCGCACGCGCTCGCCGGCCGGGCACTGGTCGTCGCCGAGTCACGGCAGGACACGGAGGCGGTGGCGCTCGCCGAGCGCCGTCTCGCGGTCCACGCCGCGACCGTCTGAACCACGAACGCCCGGGGCCCGGACACGACGTCGCACGCGTCATGTCCGGGCCCCGGTCCGTCGGGCACGGCGGTGGTCGTCAGCCCAGGCGCTTGACCAGGGCGCGGTACTCGTCCCACAGCTCCTTGGGCGTGTGGTCGCCGAAGGTCTCCAGGTGGGACGGGATGAGCGAGGCCTCCTCGCGCCAGGTCTCGATGTCCACCGAGAGCAGCAGGTCGAGGTCCTTCTGCTCGATGTCCAGCCCGGCGACGTCCAGCGAGCCCTCGGCCGGGAGGATGCCGATCGGGGTCTCGACGCCCTCGGCCCGGCCGTTGAGCCGCTCGACGATCCACTTCAGCACGCGGCTGTTCTCACCGAAGCCGGGCCACACGAACCGGCCGTCCGCGTCCTTGCGGAACCAGTTCACGTAGTAGATCTTCGGCAGCTTGTCGGCGTCGTGCGTCTTGCCCAGGCCGACCCAGTGCCCGAAGTAGTCGCCCATGTTGTAGCCGCAGAACGGCAGCATCGCGAAGGGGTCGCGGCGCAGCTCGCCCACCTTGCCCTCGGCGGCGGCGGTCTTCTCGGAGGCGACGTTGGCGCCGAGGAAGACACCGTGCTGCCAGTCGAAGGACTCGGTGACCAGCGGGACCGCCGAGGCGCGGCGGCCGCCGAAGAGGATGGCCGAGATCGGCACGCCCTTGGGGTCCTCCCACTCGGGCGCGATCGTCGGGCACTGGGCGGCGGGCACGGTGAAGCGGGCATTGGGGTGGGCGGCGGGGGTCCCGGACTCCGGCGTCCAGGAGTTGCCCTTCCAGTCCGTGAGGTGGGCCGGGAGCTCCTCCGTCATGCCCTCCCACCAGACGTCGTTGTCGTCGGTGAGCGCGACGTTGGTGAAGACCGAGTTGCCCCACAGGGTCTTCATCGCGTTGGCGTTGGTGTGCTCGCCGGTGCCCGGCGCGACACCGAAGAAGCCGGCCTCGGGGTTGATCGCGTAGAGGCGGCCGTCCTCGCCGAAGCGCATCCAGGCGATGTCGTCGCCGATCGTCTCCACGGTCCAGCCGGGGATGGTCGGCTCCAGCATCGCGAGGTTGGTCTTGCCGCAGGCGCTGGGGAAGGCGGCGGCCACGTACTTGGCCTCGCCCCGCGGCGGGGTGAGCTTCAGGACGAGCATGTGCTCGGCCAGCCAGCCCTCGTCACGCGCCATGACCGAGGCTATGCGCAGCGCGTAGCACTTCTTGCCGAGCAGCGCGTTGCCGCCGTAGCCGGAGCCGAAGGACCAGATCTCGCGCGCCTCGGGGAAGTGCGAGATGTACTTGGTGGAGTTGCACGGCCACGGAACGTCGTCCTGGCCGGGCTCCAGCGGGGCGCCCACGGTGTGCACGGCCTTCACGAAGAAGCCGTCCTCGCCGAGCTCGTCCAGCACGTCCTGGCCCATGCGCGTCATGGTGCGCATGGCGGTGGCGACGTACGCGGAGTCGGTGATCTCCACGCCGATCGCGGACAGCTCGGAGCCGAGCGGGCCCATGCAGAACGGGACCACGTACATGGTCCGGCCGCGCATGGCACCGCGGAACAGCCCCTGCTCACCGGTGAAGATCTCCCGCATCTCGGCGGGGTCCTTCCAGTGGTTGGTCGGGCCGGCGTCCTGCTCCTTCTCCGAGCAGATGAAGGTGCGGTCCTCGACACGAGCGACGTCGGTCGGGTCGGAGGCGGCGTAGTACGAGTTGGGGCGCTTGATCGGGTCGAGCTTCGTGAAGGTGCCCTGCTTCACGAGCCCGTCGGCCAGGCGCTGGTACTCCTCCTCCGAGCCGTCGCACCACACGATCTCGTCGGGCTGGGTCAGTTCGGCGATCTCGCCGACCCAGGCGATCAGGTCCTGATGATGGGTGGGAGCCGCATTGACGCGCGCCACGATCGCTCCGTTCCGCCCGGTGTGCACTCACCCGGCGTCAGTTTTCGAGGGTGTTTTGTTGGGACCCCTTGGGGGCTGCGACCCGGATGCTGCTTCGTGGGTTGCTCATCCGGTGCCGACCGCACTCATATGAGTATCAGGACAGGAAACGCGATCTGTCCAGGGCGCGTGAGGTGAGCATCGCCACTCCCAACGTCCGGCGACATTGCAAATTACCTACCGGTAACTTACGCGAGCGTAGGTAGCATTGACCTCATGAGCTCCGTGGACGAGACTCCCGTTGTGCCTCCCGCCCTTGATGAACTCGCCGCCGTCGCCGCCCCGCTGAAGCCCAAGCTCAGGGGGTGGTTGCACGCCGGGATGTTCCCCGCCGTCCTGGTCTCGGGCGTCGTCCTGACCGCCTTCGCCGAGAGCACCCGTGGGCGGATCGCCTGCGCCGTCTTCACCGTGACCGCCTGCGCGCTGTTCGGAGTGAGTGCGCTGTACCACCGCGGGAACTGGGGTCCCCGCGGCGAGGCCGTGCTGCGCCGCCTCGACCACGCGAACATCTTCCTGATCATCGCGGGCACCTACACGCCGTTCACCCTGCTCCTGCTGCCCACCGGCAAGCAGGAGATACTGCTCTGGCTGGTGTGGGCGGGAGCCCTGGCCGGCATCGCCTTCCGGGTCTTCTGGGTCGGCGCGCCGCGCTGGCTCTACACGCCCTGCTACATCGCGCTCGGCTGGGCGGCGGTCTTCTTCCTGCCCGACTTCATGCGGCACGGCGGTGTCGCCGTACTGGTGCTGATCGTCGTCGGCGGCCTGCTCTACAGCGCCGGCGCGATCGTCTACGGCACCAAGCGCCCCAACCCCTCACCGCGCTTCTTCGGCTTCCACGAGGTCTTCCACTCGTTCACCCTCGCCGCCTTCATCGCCCACTACGTCGGCATCTCGCTGGTGGCCTACAACCACGCGTAGCCCACCCGCAGCGGCCCCGAGAGCCCCGCGCACCGCACCGGCGGTCCGCGGGGCTTTCGCATGTCCGCATTGATAGCTACTCTTTTTTGAAAGTCACTGTCATTTGCTACCGACCACCGGAAAGAGCCCTGCCATGACGACGAACGACCCCCGCCGCTGGTGGGCCCTCGGGGCGCTGGTGGCGAGCATGCTCGTCCTCGGTTTCGACATGACGATCCTGAACGTCACCCTGCCGACCATGGCCGCCGAACTCGGCGCCGACACAGGCGACCAGCAGTGGATCGTGGACGCCTACACCGTGGTGTTCGCCGCCGCGATGCTCCCGGCGGGCCTGCTGGGCGACCGCTGGGGGCGGCGCCGGATGCTCATCGCGGGCCTGGCGGTCTTCCTCGCCGGCTCCCTGCTCGGCGTCCTCGCCGGCAGCCCCGGGCCGGTGGTAGCCGCCCGCACGGTGATGGGCCTGGGGGCCGCGCTGGTGATGCCGCTCGCGCTGTCCGTCCTGCCCTCGCTGTTCGGGCCCGAGGAGCGCTCCAAGGCGGTCGGCGCCGTCACCGCCGCCATGGCGCTGGGCCTGCCGCTCGGGCCGATCATCGGCGGCGTCCTGCTCGACCACTTCTGGTGGGGCTCGATCTTCCTGATCAACGTCCCGCTGGTCGCCGTCGGCATCACCGCCTCCCTGCTGCTGCTCCCCGAGACCCGCGACCCCGCCACCCCCCGGATCGACCTGCCGAGCACCGCGCTGGCGATGACCGGGCTCGGCGCGCTGGTCCTCGGCATCATCGAGGCCCCCCGGCGGGGCTGGGCCGATCCGCTGGTGCTGCTCGCGCTCTTCGGCGCCGTCGCCCTGCTCACCGGGCTGGTGCTGCGCGAACGCCGCCAGGAACGGCCGATGCTCGACGTGGGCCTGCTGCGGCAGCCCGGCTTCCTGTGGAACGCGGTCGCCGCGACCCTGGTGACCTTCATCCTCACCGGGCTGCTCTTCGTGCTGCCCCAGTACCTGCAGGCCGTGCTCGGCAACGACGCCCTGGGCACCGGTCTGCGACTGCTGCCCATGATGGGCGGACTGATGGTGGCGGCCCGGGGCAGCGCGCCGCTGGTCGCGCGCTTCGGGGCGCGGCCGGTGGTGACCGCCGGGCTGGTGGTGCTCGCCGGCGCCGCCGTGCTCGGCAGCCGTACCCAGGTGCACGACGGCTACGGGTTCACCGCGCTGTGGCTGTCGGTCACCGGATTCGCCTTCGGCTTCGCGATGATCCCGGCCATGGACGCCGCGCTCGGCGCCCTGCCGAAGGAGCGCGCCGGCGCCGGTTCCGGGCTGCTGATGACCCTGCGGCAGACCGGCGGCGCGATCGGCGTGGCCGTCCTGGGCAGCCTGCTCGCGGGCGCGTACACCGACCGGCTCGACACCACGGGCCTCCCCGCCGCGGCCGCCGGCACCGCCGCGGACTCCGTGGGCGCCGCGCACGCGGTGGCCGCGGCCCTGGGCGACCGGGCGCTGGCGGCCTCCGCGGACGCCGCCTATCTGCACGGCATGGACCTGGCGCTGCTCGTCTGCGGCGGCGCCTCGGTGGCGGCCGCCGTCCTGACCGCCCTCTTCCTGCCCGGCACCGGCGGGAAGGGGCAGGCGGCGGTGGCCGCCGACGTGGCCGCGCCGGCGGTCGATGCCCGACAATGACCACGTGACGGCACCGACGAGACCGACCGGACCGGCGAGCCCGACGAGCTCGGCCAGGCCCGGCCTCCGCGAGCGCAAGAAGATCCAGACCCGCCGGGCCATCCGCCGCGCGGCCTACCGGCTCTTCGAGGCGCAGGGGTACGACGGCACCACCGTCGAGCAGATCGCGGACGCGGCCGAGGTCTCCGCCAGCACGGTCTTCCGGTACTTCCCGACCAAGGAGGACATCGTCCTCACCGACGAGTACGACCCCGTCATGGTGGCAGCGCTGCGCGACCGCCCGGTGACGGAGCCCATCGTCGAGTCGGTGCGGCACGCCCTGCTGGGACCGCTGCGGGAGATGTTCACCGACCAGGCCGAACTGGACGAGATGCGGCAGCGGCTGCGGCTGGTGCGCACCGTCCCGGCCATCCGCGCCCGCATGGGCGAGAACATCCAGGAGTCCAGCCGGCTGCTGGCCTCCGTCACCGCCGAGCGCCTGGGGCGCCCCGAGGACGACTTCGAGATCCGGATCGTCGTCGGGGCGCTGATCGGCGCCTGGAGCGAGGCCATCTTCCACTGGATCGACACGGGCGGCGGCGACGACCTCGCCGGGATCCTCGACCGCGCGCTGACCCTGCTGGCGGCGAACCTGAACGACCGCTGACGGCGGTCGCCACCCGGTCCCCCGTCGTCGCCGGACCGGTTCGCTACACCGCTTCGAGGGCGGGCACCCAGCCGAAGGCGGCCACCTCCTTGGTGGCCTCCTTGAGGTCCTTCGCGTTGTCGACGCCGCGCCAGTAGCCGTTGATGCGGTAGGCGGACAGGCGGTCCTGCTCGCACAGCGCGGGGAACGTGGTGTCCTCGTGGTCGCCGAGGTCGGGCAGGAGCGCGGTGACCTCGGGCTCGAAGAGATAGACGCCGGCGTTGATCCAGTGCGGCAGCACGGGCGCCTCGACGAAGCTGCTGACGCGGTCGCCGCCGGCCAGTTCCACGATGCCGTACGGGGACTTCAGCGGGGTGACCGCCAGCGTGGCCAGCGCGGACCGCTCGACGTGGGCGCGGGCCAGGTCGCGCAGCGAGAAGCGGGTGAGGATGTCGCCGTTGAGACCGGCCCAGCGCTCACCGGGGTGCGGCAGGCCGCGTGCGGCGTACTTCAGGCCACCGCCGCGGCCGAGCGGTTCGTCCTCGACGACGATGCGCACGCGCAGCGGCAGCGGATGGGTGTCCACGTAGTCCTGGAGCGCGTCCGCGCGGTAGCCGCAGGAGATGATCACGTCCTCGATGCCCTCGGTGGCCAGCCAGTGGGCCTGGTGCTCGAAGATCGGCCGGCCCGCCACCTCCACCAGGGCCTTGGGGATCCGGTCGGTGTACGGGCGCAGCCGGCTGGCCTGCCCGCCCGCGAGGACGACGGCCTGGCGGACCATCGGGCCGCCCCATGCGGTGACGGCGGTCGGAGCGGCGTCGTGCGTGGTGGTCATGATGCCTCCAACGAGGGTTGGGGAACGGTGCGGACGGTGGGCGGGGGACAGGAGACCGGTCAGGCCCCGGACAGCGGCCCGATGTAGCGGTCGGAGACGGCGAAGGCGGCGAACTCGGCGTGCTGGGTGCGCGGCGTCGCCCAACTCGGGTCCCCGCCGCCGAAGAAGGTCGAGAAGAACACTCCCCCGATGCCGAGCCGGCCGGTCGTCCGGAACTCCAGCCCCCGGCTGAGCAGGACCCGGGCACCGTTCAGGAACACGGTGACCGATCCGTCCCTGCGCCCCGGGGTGTTGAGACGCACGGCCTGCTCCACACAGGCCCACCGGCCCAGCGGCCAGCGCCAGTCGCCGCTGCCGAGCGAGGTGCCGTGCTCGACCGAGGTCGGCAGGTAGGCGTACACCTCCGCGGTGCCGCCCCGGCGCCACATGTAGCGCGTGGACAGGCCGTCCGAGCCGTCCGGGATGTGCTTGCCACTGGTGACGGACCCGCCGTACAGGCCGGGCAGCTTGCCCCC
Organism: Streptomyces sp. NPDC002574; assembly: GCF_042889545.1. NCBI lineage: Bacteria > Bacillati > Actinomycetota > Actinomycetes > Kitasatosporales > Streptomycetaceae > Streptomyces > Streptomyces sp. NPDC002574. Next base: position 218,548 of record NZ_JBIARB010000010.1, on the reverse strand, counting down.
TTTGACGAAGTCGAAGTCCGGGGGGAAGCGCACGTAGTACCGCAGGCTCAGTGCGTCGACGGGCCCGGAGCGCAGCGCGAGGTACAGCTGCGCCCCGCCCTCGGGACTGCCGAAGTCCCTGGCGACGGTCGGGCTGGCCGAGCCCGCCGGGTACCGCACCTGGAGCAGCCGGCCGAGCACCGGGTGCGGCTCGGCCGCCAGCCTGACCCGGGACAGCCCGAACGAACCGGCGGCGCGGGGCTCCAGCCGCGGCCCGAACACCCGGGCCGCGGAAGTGAGGTCCAGCGTGCTGCCCTGCCCGGCGGAGGGACCGGTGGAGCGGGCGGAGCGGTCACTGCCGTACGCGGAGCACGACACGAGGGCCGCCGCGGCGCCGGCGCCGCCCCCCGCGATGAACAACCGTCTGCGCATGGTGCCGCTCCTGTCCTGCGTGACGCGTGGTCGCTGAGCTGTCGGTCGACTGGTGACCGGCCGTCACAAGGTGCTGACGACGCGGTAGTCCACTTCCGCGGTGCCCGCGGGGGCGGTGTGCAGCGTCAGCGTGCCGTCGGCCGCCGCGCTGCCGGTGGCGACGGTGGCGCCGCCGGCCGTGAGGGCGTACCCGGCACCGGGGGTGAGCCCGGTGGCCCGGAAGGCCAGGTCCGTCCCGGCCGCGCCCACCGCCACCAGGGCCTCGTACGCCGCCGCCCCGTTCGGCACCCGGGCGGCGGCGGTGCCGGCGGCCGGCAGCACGGACAGCGGCAGCGGGGTGACGCTCACCGGCGAGGTGCCGACGCCGGCCGGGGTCAGGGTCGCGGTACCGCCGGCCGGGGTGAGGGCCGTGGTCACCCCCGGGAAGCCCGCGGCCCTGCAGACCGTGCCGGTGCCGCTGGTGAAGGACGCCGAACTGACCGCGTCCAGCTGGACCTTGGTCGTCTGCGTGGCGTTCTTGAAGACCATGCCGCCGGGCGTGGCCGCGTCGCCCTTGACGGTGTAGCCGAGCGAGCCCGGCACGGTGTTGCCGTCGAGGACGGTGCCGGAGGTGAACTGCGTGAGCACGCCGGAGTCGAAGGGACCCGTGAAGGTGTTGCCCGCGAAGGTCGTGCCGTCGGCCTGGTTGAGTTTGACCGCGTTGCTGCCGGTGGTGTCGAAGACGTTGCCGGTGAAGGTCAGGTCCGTCGGCCGGCCGGTGGTGCCCGTGTACGCCGGGAGGTCCGAGCCCTGGTAGGTGAAGACCGCGTACTGCACGCTGTCGGTGACGGTGTTGCCGGTCGTCGTGATGTCCTTCGCGCCGACGCTGTAGCGCAGTCCGTACTCGGCGCCGCTCACGGTGTTGTTCCGGATGATGTCGTCGCTGCTGTCGAAGACCGCGATGCCCGCGCCGTTGGGCTGGTCGTGGATGTCGTTGTCCTCGATCACCGTGTCGGTGACCCCGCGGTGGATCATGATGCCGTGCACCTGGTTGTCCGAGGCGTCGGTGTCGCCCGGGGGCAGGTACGGCGGGATGCCGTTGTGGTCCACCTCGTTGCGGGCGATCAGCAGGTGGTCGCAGCGCTGTGAGCAGATGATCCCGTGGTTGCCGTTGTGGTGCGAGTGGTTGTCGGTGATGGTCAGGTGGTCGGAGTCGTCGTGCGGGTCCAGTCCGTACGACTTGTTGTGGTCGTACTCGTTCCCGTCGAAGACCATGCCCTGGGCGTTGAAGGTGTAGGTGCCCATGTAGTTGTGGTGGAACCGGCTGCGGATCTCCGAGCCGTGGACGTCGAGGGCCGCGCAGCCGTCCAGGTGGGTCGCGTCGCAGCCGCGGCCCTTGTACGCCACGCCGTAGCTCTCGGCCGCGTAGTAGCCGAGGTAGCCGAGGTCGCTGTCGACGATGTCCATCCGGGACTCCCGGGCGACCCCGTCGGCGTCGAGGAACGACAGCGCCCGTATGAAGGCCCGGCCGCGCGAGCCGGAGGGCGCGTCGGCGGGGACGCCCGGGTCGGTGTCCGGGCCGCCCGCCGCGTCGTCCCAGGAGGTGACGGCGACCGAGTCGATGTCGATCGTGCCGTACTGGGCCGTGATCGAGCTGACGTTGGTCGCCGCGTTGTCGGCCAGGCTGCGCAGTCGCAGGGTGTCCACGTCACCGCCGTCGCCGGCCGAGGAGCCGTGCAGCAGCAGCGTCGCGCCGTTCTGCACGACCAGGTCCGCGCTCAGCTCCCAGGTGCGGCTGGCCGCGTCGACCAGTCGCAGCGGCGCCGACGCGCACAGCGACGCGATGGCCGACAGGCTCGCGGTGCCGGACTGCAGGTAGATGGTGTTCGTGCTCGACGCGTAGCGGACCTGCCCCGCGCAGGACGCCGCCGAGGAGGTCCCGGCGGACAGCGTGAGGGCGCCGCCGACGAGCGCGGTCGTGGTCAGCGTGGCGGTGAGCATCCGCAGCCGGCGCGGGCCGGGCGCGGGGACGGCGGTCGAAGGTGCGCAGCAGGCGGGACTCGTGGGGCGACGGCGATCTCTCATGGTGCGGCTCCTGTGGTCACCGCCGGGATGGGAGCGGCGGCAGGTGGTGGCGGGTGGTGGGACGCGCGGGTCGCCGTCCGGCGGCCCCGGCGGATCAGGCGGTGTTGCGTACGTGGGAGGCGACTTGCGGGGTCGGCGTCCTGCGGTGCCTGACCTGGTGGACGGTCTGCATCCCGGCGGCCAGGGTCAGGGCCAGCAGGGCGGCGAATCCGAGCCAGGGGAAGGGCGGCAGGGTGACCTGGGTGCGGCCGGCGCGGTGCACGGTGCCGGGCCCGAAGAGCGCGATGGGGGCGCGGACCCGGGAGTCGGTGAGGTCCATGCGGCCGTCGCGGCCGACCTCGATCCCCTTGCGTTCGGCCAGTACGTCCAGGGCGGTGCCCGTCGCGCGCACGCCGGCCGCGAGATGCAGACCGCGACGGGCGCCGCTGATCGTCAGGTGGTCCAGCCGGGCTGAGGCGCCCAGGTCGACGGCGGTGGTCGCGCCGGAGACGGAGCCGCCGGTCACCCGGAGTCCGGGCGACGCGGAGGACAGTCCCTTCCTGGTGGTGCCGCTGACCCGCACATCGGTGAGCGCCACGCCGGAGGTGGTGTCGGAGGCGGTGACCCCGACCCGTCCGCCGCGCACGGTGACGTCCCGCAGCGACACCTGGCGGGCCTGGCCGTAGACCGAGACCCCGGTGAGGGAGTCGCTGACGACGGTCCGGCGGACCGTCACGGCGGAGCCGGAGACGGCGATGCCGCGCTCGAAGCCCTGGACCGTGCCGCCGGAGACGGTGGCGCCGCTGATGCCCGCCGCGAGGCTGATCCCGGTGGTCCCGGTGCCGAACCGGGGCTCGTCGACGGCGACACGGCTGCCCGCGCCGGACACGGCCAGGGCGACCGGCGCGCCGTGCACGGTGGCGGTGTCGACAGTGCATCCGGCGCAGGACACCAGCCGGATGCCGCCGCCCTGGTCCCCCTGCGAGGTGACGCCGGTGAGCCGCAGGCCGCTCTGGGCCGTGGCCTTGATGCCGCTGCCCCGGTTGCCCGAGGTGCCGACGCCGGTCAGGGCGCGGTCGTCGGTGCCTGAAGCGGACAGGCCGTTGCGGCCGTTGTCCTGCGAGGTCAGTCCCTCGATGCTGGTGCCGGCGTCCCGGTTGAGCACCACGCCGTCCTCGAGGGAGCCCTTGACCGTCACATCGGACAACGTGACGCCGGTGGACCCGGCGAGCCTGAGGCCGGTGCGATTGCCCACGAAGGTGGAGCCGACGGCGGAGCCCGTGCTGCCCTTGCCCCAGGTCACACCGGAGAACCCGCTGAGGCCGGGGCCGGAGTCGGGAAGACCGAACCCGGTGACCGTGGTGCGGCTGAGGTCCAGCCGTCCGCCCGCCCCCATGAGGAGGTACGGGCGGCCCGCGGCGTCCTCGGCCGCGGGCTCCTCGCCGTCCTCGCCGACCGACCCGAGGCTGGTGTCCCGCACGTCGAGGGTGGCCCGGCTGCCGCGGATCCACGTCCCCGAAGCGGCCGTCCGCCCCGCGGTGAAGAGCACCTTGCCGGTGTCCGGCCCGATCCGCAGGGTGGTGCCGGGGGTGAGCAGGACGGCGCTCCTCATCCGCACCGCGGACGTGTCGCCGGAGGACCGGGCGACCCAGTCGTGCCCGGCGTTGGCCACGAGCCAGCTCAGGGGAAGGGCGCCCGTCTGCGGATACAGCCGGCGGACCACGGTGCCCCGGCTGACCAGGGCGACGGTGCCGGGCCGGATGACCATCAGCCGCTCCGGGCGGCCGGTCCGCTCCCAGGCCGCGGCGTCCGGGTCGCCGGCGGCGACGGCGGACGGAATCGCGGCGGACAGGACCGCGGCGGACAGCGCCGCGGTCACGGCGACGGCGAGGATGCGCGGCGCGGGGCTCACGCGACCACCTCCGACTGGGCGGGCTGGGCCTGAGCCGGAACCGAGGCCGTACGGACGACGACGCCGTTCTCCACCGAGACCTGCCGGGTGAGCCAGCGCTGCTTGCGGATGGTGGCCAGCGCGCACAGCTTGACCACGGCCATCACGAACGACACCACCACGAAGCCCGGGACCAGGAAGAACGACGACGGCTTGCGGACCAGGTGCGGCAGGATCTTCATGGACCGGCTGATCCACCACCAGCCGGCCAGGCAGGCGACGAAGAACCAGTCCTCACGCACGATCGCCAGCGTCATGAAGATCGGCGAGAAGAGCAGCGTGAAGCTGCTGACCCCCTTGTCGATCATGGTGAAGGCGAGGAACGGGTGCCTCCAGACCCAACGGCGCGACAGCGCCCGCAGATCCGAGCGCCAGGTGTTGCGGGCCCAGCGCAGCCGCTGCTTGAGGAAGATCCGTACCGTTCCGGGGAAGGTGGACCACACCCGGGCGGAGCGCTGCATGAAGGCCAGATGGCCGCGCTCCAGGATGAGCGTGGTCAGCCGCTTGTCGTCCCCCGACATGCAGGGCACGCCCATGAACGTCTCGGCCATGAAGTCCTCGGATATCTCCAGCAGCAGCTTCCGCCGGTAGACCGCGGTACGGCCGGACAGGCAGGAGACCGCGCGGCCCATCCGGGACTGGGCGGCGTTCTCGTCGAAGTACCGGTAGTCCAGGAACATGTCGTTCACGCGCTGCAGGAAGCCCCGGGGGTTGTAGACGTTCTGCCGGGTGCCCACGCCGCCCACCTTCGGGTCGGCGAAGGGCTTGCACGCCTCGGCGGCCACGTCGTCCGCCCAGATGGTGTCGGAGTCGACCAGCGCCACGAGTTCGGTGGTGCACGCCTCCCAGCCGCGCACCAGCGCGTCCCGTTTGCCCGGGACGTCGGTGATGACGACGGTGACGGGGTAGCGGGCGGCGATGTCCTGGCAGGCCTGGTCGGTGACGTCGATGACCAGGACCACCTCCTCGACGTCGTTCGCCAGCCAGGACTCGATCGCGAGGGCGAAGATCTCGGGGTCTTCCTGGTACACGGGGACGACGATGCTCATGGGCAGCCTGAAGTCGCCGGACACGGGCCGGTAGAGGGACGCCGGGGCCCGGCGGACCAGCCAGAACGTCCAGCGCACCAGGCCCAGGATGCCCAGCGGGAGGTAGACGAGGTAGTACCGGAAGTCGAGGACGGTGGTGTCGAAGAGTCCGCTCATGAGCCTGTTCTCGTGGTGTGCGGTGCGACAGCGGGCTGTGGGGTGGTGCGGGCGGGGCCGGGGCCCGGGAGGGGAGTGTCCGCGGTCCTGGGGGGTCGGCCGGGACCGGACGCCCGGGCCCCGGCGGCTTCCGGGGCCGGACGCCTGCCGGGGCGCGCGCCCCGCCCCGGCAGGCGCGGTCGGCCGGCTACGCGATGTCGGCCGTGAGGGCGTCCGCCTCCTGGTCGACCTTCTCCGCGAGGGTGTCGTTGACGGCGACGACGGCGCGCAGCAGCGGCATGTCCAGGCCGATGGTGTCCGCCAGGCCGAGGAAGCCCTGGGTGTCCTTGGGCAGGCACACCCCGCCGTAGGGGGCGCCGCCGCGAATGCCGTACAGCGGGTTGTAGGAGCCCTCGGCGGACCGGGCCACGGTCTGGGCGATGGGGTCGAGGTCCAGGCCGAGCGACTGGCTGACCAGCCACATCTCGTTCCAGAAGCTGATCTTCGTCGCGTTGTAGATGTTGTGCGCGCACTTGACGAACTCGGCTTCCGCCGGGTCGGAGAAGAAGCGCATCTCCCCGCCGAAGGGCAGCAGCAGTTCGGCCAGCCGCTCCCTGGTCCGCGCGCTGCGGGACGCGATCACGGTCATCCACGGGTAGCGGAAGTCCTCGACGGCCGAGGCCGCCCGCAGGAACTCCGGGTTGCTGGCGAGCATGAAGTCCTCACCCAGGGTGCCGCCCGAGTGCTTCTCCAGCAGCGGCTGGACGAGGCCCTCGGCGGTGCCCGGCGGCACGGTGGAGCGGACCACGACGATGTGCTTCTCCGCCGCGTCCGCCAGTGCCTCGCCCACCGAGGTGGACCCCGCCTCGAACGCGGACAGGTCGTAGCGGTGACCGACGTTGGGCGTCGGGAGGGTGAGGAAGAGGAAAGCGCCGGGTTCGGCGCGCAGATCGAGGGTGTCGCGTGCGTCGAGTCCTTCCGAGCGCAGCGCGTCTATGCGCTGGGGCAGGACATCGATGAATGTCACCTCGTGGCCGGCATGGAGAAAACCCTTGCCGGTGGCGGTGCCGACAACACCGGAACCAACGATGAAGATTCTGGCCATGGGACTGCCTCCTGATGGGACCTTGACGGGATACGTGTGGCGCCGACATCAGCGTGGAATTCATGTGAAGCGCGGGTGAACCAAAGAGCCGGGGTACAGGGATCCGGCGCCCCCTGCTCCGCCGGTCACGGCGGGCGGGGGTACGACGGAGCGGGAGCCGCGCGGTCGCTCCGCCGGATGCGGGGCGACGGCGCGCGGGTCGACGGCCGCACGGGTCCGGTCCGGCGGACCGCGGCGGGTCGGGACGTCCCCGACGGGCGGCCGGCGCACGCCACCGGGGCGTCCGGCGGCATGGCAGACACGCCGCCTCACCACGCCTACCAGCGGTTTTACCGAACCGCACCGGACGGGGACGTCGAGACCCACGAGGTCACCGATCGGGCCCGCCGGCTCACTCGGCCGGCGTCGGCCCCCGGCCCGGTGGGAGCCACTGACAGCGGCCGGTGCGGCCGCGCTTCCGGAGCCGGCAGTGGTTCGCCCGCTGCCTCTCCGTGTATTCCGGACGACGCGGCGCCGCACCCCAAGCGGCCCCGCCCCCGTGAATCGCGAGTGCCATGCTGCACTCACCCCCCTCCGAGTCGGAGTAAGAAAGTTATACAGGGGCCGTGGAAGCGGCCGTGTAAAAGAGTTTGTTACGGGCACATGTTGCCCAGATGACGCGACGGACTTCCCCCGTTTGCTGACGATCCGCCAGAAGTACGCCTCTGTAAGCGAGTCAAGATCGCCACCCGGTCCCATTCGGCTTCTCACGGAAAAGCGGTGCGCCCTCCGGAATGCGGCAGCCGAACGGAGAGGCATAAAGAAAAGCGGAACGCCGGGCATTGCGGGTCCTTTACGGGATCCGCACCTCGGACTTTTCACGTCTTCACATTTCCGTGCCGCATGCACCGGCGCAGTGCCGTGCCCCGCACCGCGCGACCGGCGGCCGGACGCGACGCCGCTCCACCTGCGGCCGCACTCCGCCGGGGCGGCACCCCGCCACCCGCGGCCCGGGCCGGCCGGCACCGCGGCGAATGCGGGCGTGCGCGCACGGTGACAGGACATCGAATACCAACGGGAACGCGACACTCCGCCGGAACCGGGACACGGCACTCCGTTCGGTACGTAGGGCATCCGTTCGGGGACCGAAAGCCCGCGCCCAATTCCCGGCGGGGGGACCGGGACCCGGCGGCCGGACCCCACAGCGCGTCACCGTCAGTGAACGCTGCGCAGCGCTCCGGGGGCCGCCGCGAGAGCCCGCGGCCCATGATCACCCGCCAGTACCGGTCATGTCCGGAACCGGACACTTTCCGTTCGGCGCCCCGCAACCCCACGACAAACTGGGCGATTTCCCATGAAATCGTCCTGATGGATCGTCATCAGCCGTGCCTCCGAACGCACTTGTCGACAGAGGCCCGGCCGGGGGCACCCCGGGGTCAGCGCGTGCCGAGCTGCTCCCCCAGGGACCCGGGGTCGGCCGTCGGGGCCGCGCAGACGAAGTGGCGGCAGACATAGGCGGCCGGACGGTCGCCGAGCAGCGGGCGGTCGGCCAGCAGGGCGTACTCGTCGGTGCCGGGCGCGCCGACGGCGACCACCGCGCCCGGGGCGGTGCCCAGCAGCGCGACGCGGTGCAGTGCCGCCGTCCCGGCGTCGCCCGCAGGGCCGACCACGGCGACCTCGCGGGGGCCGTCGAGCGCCGCCTCGGAGACCGCCAGTCCCCAGCCGATGAACCGCGGCACCCGGCCGGCGAGCGCGCCCACGACCCCGAGCGCCTGCTCGGCTGCCTCGCGGTGCCGGTCCGAGCCGGTGTACGCGGCGTACGACAGCAGGGCCCCGGCGGCGGCCGTCCAGCCCGAGGGGGCGGCGTTGTCGGTCGGGTCCTGGGGCCGGCGGATCAGCGCCTCCGCGTCGTCCGCGGTGTCGTAGAGCGCCCCCGCCTCCCCGGTGAAGTGCCGCAGCACGGAGTCGAGCAGCAGCCCCGCGAAGTCCAGCCACACGCCCTCGCCGGTCACCGCGGTGAGCGCGAGGAACCCCTCCGCGACGTCCGCGTAGTCCTCCAGCACACCGGCGTTGACGCCCACGACGCCGTCCCGCGAGGTCCGGGCCAGCCGGCCGTGCTCGTCCATGTGGACCCGCACCAGCAGGTCCGCGGCTTCCACGGCCGCCGCGACGAGGTCCGGCCGCCCGAAGTACGCGCCGGTCTCGGCCAGCGCGGCGATCGCCAGCCCGTTCCACGCGGCGACGACCTTGTCGTCCCGGCCGGGGCGCGGGCGGGTCTCGCGCGCGGTGAAGAGCCGTTCCCGCACGGAGGCGATGCGCTCCGCGTCGGCCGGCCCGGCGTCGGCGGGGAGTTGCAGCACCGAGGCGCCCTCCTCGAAGGTGCCCTCCTCCGTCACGCCGAAGTGCGCCGCGGCCAGGGCCGCGTCCGCCGGGCCGAGGACGTCCTCCAGTTCCTCCGGCGTCCAGACGTAGAACGCCCCCTCGCCGTGGCCGCCGCCCGGCTTGTCGCTGTCGGCGTCGAGCGCGGAGGCGAAGCCGCCCTCGTGGGTGCGCAGTTCGCGGACGAGGAAGTCGGCGGTCTCCAGGGCGACCCGGCGGGCCGGGTCGGAGCCGGTGGCGCGCCACAGGTGGGCGTAGACGCGGCAGAGCAGGGCGTTGTCGTACAGCATCTTCTCGAAGTGCGGCACCACCCACTCGCGGTCCACGGAGTAGCGGGCGAAGCCGCCCCCGAGCTGGTCGTAGATGCCGCCGCGGGCCATCGCCTCGCAGGTGTCCGCGGCCATCTGCAGCGCACCCTCGGAGCCGGTGCGCGCGTGGTGCCGCAGCAGGAACTCCAGGGCCATCGACGGCGGGAACTTGGGCGCGCCGCCGAAGCCGCCGTGCGCGGCGTCGTAGTCCCGGGTCAGCCCGAGCAGCGCCGCGGCGAGCTCCTCCTGCCCGGGCGGGGTCGTCCCGCCGAGGGCCATCGAGCGCGCGCCCAGGTCCTTCACGATGCTCGCCGCGACCTCCCCGACCTCGTCGCGGCGCTCGCGCCAGGCCGCCTCGACGCCCTGCAGCACCTGCCGGAACGAGGGCATGCCGTGCCGCGGGGCGGGCGGGAAGTAGGTGCCGAAGTAGAACGGCTCGCCCTGCGGGGTCAGGAACACCGTCATCGGCCAGCCGCCCTGCCCGGTGGCCGCCTGCACGGCCTCCATGTAGACGGCGTCGACGTCGGGCCGCTCCTCGCGGTCGACCTTCACCGACACGAAGTGCTCGTTGAGGTACGCGGCGGTCTCCTCGTCCTCGAAGGACTCCCCCGCCATGACATGGCACCAGTGGCAGCTGCTGTACCCGACGCTGAGCAGCACCGGCACCCCGCGCTCCCGGGCCCGCGCGAACGCCTCGTCGCCCCACGGCCACCAGTGCACGGGGTTGTCGGCGTGCTGGAGCAGGTACGGGGACGTGGAACCGCTCAGTCGATTGACCATGGTCCCAGCCTCACACATCGCGCCCCGCCGCCGCGCCCCTCCCGTACCGCCACGCGGTTGCCCCGGGCAACGGACGTTGTCCGCGGGCGGATGTGCTGATGAAATCGAACGCCGGACGGAACGCGTTGTTCCGAGGCGGAGCGCGGCGATCGCGCCGGGCGGTGATCGGAGGGACAGCATGCTGGAGACGGTGGGCCTCACGGCCGCCGAGGGCGAGGTGTACCGCCTGCTGCTCGGCACCGAGTCGGCGTCCGCCGAGGAGGTCTCGGGCCGCTGCGGCCTCGACGCCGCGGCGGTCCGGCGACTGCTGCTCGCGCTGGAGGCCAAGGGGCTGGCGTACCCGGTGGAGGACAGCCCCGGCTGGTTCGCTGCCATCCCGCCGGAGGTCGCCCTCGTACCGCGGCTCCAGCGCCACTCCGAGGACCTGGACCGCACCCGGGCGGCCGTGTTCGAGATGGTGCAGGCGTACCAGCGCGGCGCGCGGGCCCGGGTGAGCGGCGAGGCGATCGAGATCATCAGCGGCGCGGCCGCCCTGCGGCAGCGGCTGCGGCAGCTCCAGGACAACACCCGTCACGAGATGACGTGGTTCTGCAAGGCCAGTTACGTGGCCATGTCCCCGGAGAGCAACCAGGAGCAGTTCGCCGCGCACGCCCGGGGGGTGCTCTACCGGGTCCTGTACGAACAGGCGTACTTCGACGACCCCGGTTCGGTCGACAACGTCGTCAGAGGGGTGCACGCCGGCGAGGTCGCCCGGGCCGTGCCCCGGCTGCCCCTGCGGATGGCGGTCTCCGACCGGTCGGTGGCCGTCCTGCCACTGGCGTCCTCGGGCGCTCCCGGCAACCCCAAGGAGCTCAAGGCGGCGCTGGTGCGGGAGAGCAGCCTGCTGGAGGCGCTGATCGACCTGTTCGAGCGCTACTGGGAGGTGGGCGCCCCGCTCCGGGTGACCGAGGAGGGCCGGATCGGCGGCGCGGACCCCGAGGACGCCGCGTCACTGGCCGCCGAGGACCGGCACCTGTTGTCCCTGATGGTGGCCGGCCTGACCGACGGGGCGATCGCCGGGCAGCTCCGCGTGAGCAAGCGGACCGTCCAGCGCCGCATCCAGGGGCTGATGAGCCTCGCGGGCGTCGCCACCCGCATGCAGCTGGGATGGCACGCGGCGCGCCGCAACTGGCTCTGAGCGCCGCACAGCCGCAAGCGCGGGTCCGCGCTTGCGGCTGTGTTCACGGCTGTCCGTGCGGCCGTGCTCGCGGCTACTTGAGGAGGTAGGCCTTGATCACGGTCTCCTTGAAGGAGTTGCCCGCCGCGTCCTTGACGTAGGTGCGCAGGCTGACCGAACCGCCCGCGGAGCGGTGCGGGCTGTCCACGGTCACGGTGCGCTGCATGCCGGACCCCTTGACCGCGGCCGACTGCCACGTCCTGCCCTCGTCGTAGGAGACCTCGAAGGTGAGGGTGCGGATCGGCGACTCCACGGCGCCCGGCGTCCGCTGGACCAGGACCGGGATGCGGAGCTCACGTCCGGCCCTGGCACGGTTCCACTCGTCCAGTTCGGGCGACATGCGGACCGCGTACAGCGGCAGCGCCTGGCGGGTCGCCGTGGTCTGCGACCGGAAGCGCCATTCGGCCGACACGTGCGTGGAGACGGAGCTGGGGGCGAGGTCTCGGTCCTGCTCGGACGTCAGGCGGTAGTCGGCGGGGGTGGCGTCGGCGGGTACGTCACTCATGCTCCAGTCCTGGGAGACGAGTTCGCCGTTGCGCCGCAGCTCCACCTTGGGCATGCCGGACGTCGTGTCGGCCACCAGGTCGAGGTTTCCGTTCGCGGCCGACTGGAAGGGGCGGTAGATGGTGTCGCCCTCGCGGAAGGCCGCCATCTGGGAGGACAGGCCCACGGCCTGGATCCCGCCGTTCCAGCGCTCCTCGACCTCGGCCCCGGCCTTGTAGCTGTGCAGATCGCCGAGGTAGCTCTGTCCGCGGGTGTCCGGGTCGAAGAAGTTGTTCTGGTCGAAGGCCGTCTGCCAGCGCAGGCCGTCGGCCGACGAGAAGTAGTCGACCCGCCGGGTCGGAACCGGGAGCCCCGTCATCGAGGGTGCGCTGAAGCGGACGTTGTCGACGTACATCCAGACCAGTCGGGCGGCGGTGGTTCCCGGGGTGGTGGCGGCGAAGGTGGTGTCCACCGTGGCCAGTTCCGATGTGCGGGGGCGGTACCCCGGATCGGCCGGGATGGCGCCGTGCACCGGCCGGGTGAGGTAGTAGACCGACGAGGGGTTGCCGTCCGCGCCGGCCGGGTCACCCCAGACGGTGCTGACGAGGTAGGTGAACTTCGCGTCCTTGTCCCGCGCCGTCGGGGTCGCGTACACGCCCTCGATGTGGTCGTTGCCGACCGCGTTGTACATGGTGACGGAGAGCAGCTCGTCGCCGCGGCTGATGGTGCCGACCTCCGCCGAGAGGATGCGCGCCGAGCGGCTCGGCGCCGAGACGGTCACGGGCTTCGCCTTCCGCGCGTCGATGGCGACCTGCCGGTCGGCGGTCATCACGACCTTCGGCACACCGACGATGACGCCCTCGGTGAAGGACGCGTCGAAGAAGAAGCCGCTCACCGAGTAGGTGTCCTTCGGCAGCCGCACCACCGTGCTGCTCTTGCCGAGCGCCTCCACCTCGTACGACTTGTGGTCGGCCGACTGGACGAGCAGGTAGGCGGTGTCGGGGGCCGCGCCCGTGCGGCTCTTCATGTCGATGCGCAGGTCGTAGGACGGCTGCTCGAGGTCCAGGCCGAACGGGACGCGCACCGACACCTGGTGGTCGGCGGTGACCGCGCTCACCACGCCGCTGTAGGCGGCGTAGGCCGCGGTGGCCTCCGGGGTCGCGGTGAGGGTGACGTCCGCGGTTCCGTGCGCGGGCACGGTGACCGTGTCGGCGCCGAGCCGGAACAGGCCGTCGGGGGCGGGCTTGTCCAGCAGGCCGCTGCTCGCGTTCTGCGCCAGCCGGAGGGTGAGCGGGGCGGCGCCCGGGTTGCGGTAGGTGATCTTCCGGCTCACCGGCGGCCGACGGCCGTCGGTCCAGCGGACCAGCCCGAAGTCCACTCCGGCGACGTCGGCGGTGACCTCCTGGTCGACCGCGCGGGCCACGTCCACGCGCCCGGCGCCCTGGTAGTAGGCGCCGTGCTCCATGGCACCGGTCGCCGACTGCATCAGCTGGCGCTTGACCTGCTCGGCGGTCCAGTCCGGGTGCTCCTGGAACAGGATCGCGGCGGCGCCGACCACGTGCGGCGTGGCCATGGACGTGCCGTCCATCGCGATGTAGCCGTCGTCGGCGGTGGTGCCGCCCGCCCTGGCGGCGACGACGCCGACGCCGGGGGCGATGATGTCCGGCTTGAGGCCGGAGTCGCCCGTCCGCGGGCCCACCGAGCTGAAGACGGCGCGGTCGTCGTCGGCCTCGGCGGCGCCGACGGCCAGCGCGCGGTCCGCGGAGGCGGGCGACGAGACCCTGCTGCCGGAGCCGTTGTTGCCGGCCGCGGCCACCACCAGGACGCCGTAGTCACGGCTGACGGTGTCGACCATGGCCTCGACGGCGTCGGTCTCCGGCGTGTCCGTGTCGCCCAGGCTGAGGTTGATCACCTTGGCGCCGTGCTGGGCGGCCCAGGCCAGACCCTCGATGATGGCGGAGTTGTCGCAGTTGCCGTCCCCGGTGCACACCTTGCCGGACAGGATCTGGACACCGGGTGCCACACCCTTGTACTGACCGCCGGAGAGCGCGCCGGAACCGGCGATGGTCGAGGTGACGTGGGTGCCGTGGCCCATCAGGTCGTCGGTGTTCGGCTCGGAGGTGAAGTTCGCCGACTCGGTGACGAGGCCCTTGAGGTCCGGGTGGTTCGGGTCGTAACCGGTGTCCAGCACCGCGACCTTGACGCCGGTGCCGGTCCAGCCCTTCTCCCAGGCGTGGGGGGCGCCGATGCGGGTCGCCGTGCTCTCGGCCTGCACCTTGGAATGCCCGTCGAGCCAGACCCGGCGCACGCCCGCGCCGAAGGACGTGGCACCCGCCTGGCCGGGGGCGATGCCCTTCCAGAACGCCGCGGCGTCCTGGCGGTGTTCGGCCAGCGTCGCGAAGGGGGTCCCGGCGACGGTCTCCACGCCGTCGGCCCCGGCCGTGGTGAGCCGGCGCTCGGCGGTGCCCGCGTCACCCGCGTACTGGACGATCAGCGGCAGGCTCGACCGCTCCGCGTACTTCCCCGCGACCAGGGCCGAGACGTTGAACAGCGCCGCGTCGAGGCGGTCGGTGGCCAGCAGGGGGAGGGCGTCGACGGGTATGACGGTCCAGTCCCGGCCGCTCCGACGCTTGACGAACGTGATGTGCTCGCGCCCCTTGGCGGGCTCGACCGTGACGCTCTGCCGGCCCGAGGGGTCCGTGTCCAGCGTGACCCGGTCACCGGTGATCAACGTGACCTGGTGCCGGGTGATCCCGGCCGCCTTGCCCTGCACGCCGGACCCGCTGCCCTGGCCGGTGTCCTGGGCCGCCCCGGGCGTCGCGGTCAGACCTGCCAGCAGCGCCGCGAGAGCGGCGGCCGCCACGTACTGCGGCCGCGGGCTCCGCACCCTCGGCCGCCACCTGCTGTTCATGTGTCTCATGGCGAGACAGCATGTCCCCGCTGATGGCGGGGGTCAGCACCTCGTTGTTGTCCAGCAGGTGCCAAGTCACCTTTGCGCCACGGCACAGGGGGTACGAAGCGGCCCAAGCCGGGATCAACCACGGGAACGGCCCGGTTGCCGCCACGCGCTCCGGGCGCCGTCCGGCCGCACGGGGTGCGCCGATGCGCCATGAACCGGCCGCCACCGGGGTCGTGCCGCACGCTCCGCCTGCGCGAACAGCGCGCGGGGCGCGACACGCAACACCTGCGCGACGGGGCCGTACCGGCCGAACCGGACAAGTACGTCGAGAAGGTACCGGCGCTGACGACTGCCCCGGGCCGGGCCCGCGCGCCGTTCCGGGACCGCGATGCCGGCCGCACGAGGCGCGCGACCCGCGGCGCGCAGCGGCTGGGCGGCGGGGGCGTACCGGCCGAACCGGACGCCGGTGCGCACCCGTGCCGCGGGGTCTCGTTGCGGGCCGCCGCGCTTCGGCAGTCCCGGCCGCACCGATGGTGTCGCGATGTGGCGGGTTCGGCAGCACACTTGGGTCCTGGCTCGGCGACCGAGGGGGATCGTGTTGACGAAGCGGACCGCGGAACTGCACCCGTCCGACCGGACGGAGGTGTTACGGCTGCTGGAGCGCGCCGTGGCGGGAGAGCGACGGCGCAGACGCCCGGAGGACGCCGAGGAACTGCTGCGCAGGGGACGTGCGGCACTCGACGGCATCGCCGAGGAGGCCGCGGGCGAGTACGCCGCCTACGCGGCGGCGCGGCACGCCGAACGCGCCGGGCGGCGCACCGCGATCCGCACCCCCGCCCTGGTGACCGCCGTGTCGGCGGTCGCGGCGTGCGTGGCCGACCTCGGCTGGGGTACCGGCGCCGGTACGGCGCTGGGCACCGGCGCGGTCGTCGCCGTGGCGGGGGCGGCCACGACGGCGGCCCGTTCCGCGCGCGGGTCCGGCGCGGGCGGCGGGCGCACCGGCGAACTGCGCCGCGCCTGGCTGGAGGCGGTCGACCGGCGCGGCGTCCGCCCGTTCCTGGAACGGCAGCTCACCGCGCCCGCCCCGGCGCCCGCGCCGGGTCCGGCCCTGCCGGCGCAACGGCGCACCGACCGCAGCGCCGCGGCGCGCGGCCGCAGCGCACTGGAGCAGTCCTTCGCGCAACTTCCCGCCACCGACGGGCCGTTCACCGGCCGCCGGGACCATCTGCGGCAGATCGCGCAGTGGGTCCACCAGGCCCGGGTGTCCCCCGCCAGCGGGCCCGTGGTGGTCGTGCTGCACGGTCCGGCCGGCTCCGGGCGCACCACGCTGGCCGTCCGTGCCGCGCAGCAGCTGAAGGACCAGTTCCGCGGCGCGTGCGTGGTCGATCTGCGGGGCGCGGCCCCCGGCGAGCGGCCGCTGCCCACCCGGGACGCGCTGCTGCACCTGCTGAACCGGCTGGGGGCGCCCCGCGAGCAGTTGCTCTTCCGCGAGCGCACCTCGCAGGAGCAGCATCTGCGGCGCCTGGCCGACGAGTACCAGAAGCGGCTGACGGGTGTCCCGGTCGTCGTCGTCCTGGACGACGCGGCCGACGCCGGTCAGGTCCGGGCCCTGGTCCCCGAGCGGTCCGACAGCCTCGTGCTGGTCACCGCGGCCGGGCCGCTGGCACTGGACGTCCCGGCGGCGCGCGTCCACGACCTTGCCGTGGAGCCCCTGACGGCCGGTGCCTCGCGGAAGTTGCTGGCCGCGCTCGGCGGGGACAGCGGGGACGGCACCGACGCGGGCGCCGGCGCCGAGAAGATCCGGCGGCTGTGCGGCGGCCTCCCGCTGGCGCTGCGCATCGCCGGCAGTTCGCTGTCCGAACGCGGGGTCGAGGTCCTGGCCGCGGAGCTCGCCGCCTACGGGCCGGTCGACCCGGTCGAGCGGGCGCTGGCGCTGCGCTACCACGACCAGCCCGAGCCGGCCCGCAGGCTGCTGCGGCGCCTGGCGCTGGCCGGGCGCACCAGTCTCGGCGCGGCGGCGGCCGCGGCGCTGCTGGCGGCCGACGAGCAGGAGGCGGGACGACGGCTGGGCGAACTGGCCGCGGCCGGGCTCATCGAGCACGTGCGCGGCAGCCGCTACCGGCTGCACGACCTCGTACGCCGCTTCGCGCACGCGCGCCTGCTCGACGAGGAGGACCCGGACGAGCGGGCCGCCGCCCAGGAGCGGCTGATCCGCAGCTACGCCGAACTCGCGGACTCCGTGATCCGCCTGGTGGACGGCCGCACCTCCACCCGCGCGGACCGGTTCGGGCCGCAGGGCTTCGCCTCGCTGGACCTGGCGCTGCGCTGGCTGGACGAGGAGTCCAGCTTCATCACCGCCGCCCTGCGGCATGCCGAAGGCGTCGACCAGCGGGTCGTGCAGCACCTGTTGGGCGCGCTGTGCGACTACTGCCTGCTGCGCGGCGACCTGTACCGGCTGGGCGAGATCAGCGAGCTGGCGCAGCGGCACCAGCGGGAGGCCGACCAGAACGTGCTGGTGCGCTCCGTGCAGTGGCGCACCGGCATCGCCGCCCGGCAGCTCGGCGAGCTCGACAAGGCCCGTTCCACGCTGTCGTCCGTGGTCGACCTGTACTTCGAGGCGCAGCACCCGGCGGGCGCCGCCCGCGCGTTGTGCAGTCTCGGCATCACGCTCCAGCAGCAGGGCAGCCTGCACGAGGCGGAGGAGAAGCTCCGTGAGGCCCTGGAGCTGCAGGCGGCCGAGGAACTGCGCGCCGACCGGGCGTGGACGCAGCACGCGCTGGCGGCGGTGCTGCGCGACGCGGGCCGGCTGGCGGAGGCCCACGACCTGCTGACCGAGTCGCTGGCCCTGCACCGCGAGAGCGAGAGCGTGCACGGCCAGGCGTGGGCCCATCTCCAGCTGGGGCAGTGGCAGCTGGCGGTCGGCGACGCGGACCGCGGCGAGGCCGAACTCCGGGCCGCGGGCGAGTGCTACGCCGCCACCCGCGATCCGCGCGGCACCGCCTGGACGGCCACCCAGCTCGCCCGTGCCCGGCTGCTGCGCGGCGACGCCCCGGCCGCCCAGCGGGTCCTGGGCGACGCCCTGACGCGCCACCGGGCCAACGAGGACGCCCGCGGCGAGGCCTGGTCGCTGTACTACCTCGGCCAGGCGCTGGAGGAGGCGGGCGAACTCGACCCCGCGCTGCGGGCCCTGGAGCGTTCCCGCACGATGTTCAGCCGCATGCGGGACGTCTACGGGCTGGCCTGCGCCCGGCACCACTCGGCGCGGGTCACCCGCGACCAGCGCGCCGCCCTCACCGGCAATCTCCGCAACAGCGGCTTCGCCCGCCAGTTGCTCCAGGACGCCCGCGCCGACTTCCGCCGCATCGGCGTGCCGCACGGCGAGGCCTGGTCCTGCGTCGAACTGGCCGTGATAGACGCGGGCAACGGCCGTGTCCCGGAGGCGCTGGAGCTGCTGCGGGACGCCGAACGCCTCTTCACCGCCCTGCCGGACCGCCGCGGAGCGGACTGGTCGCGCTTCCTGCAGTGCACGCTGCTGCCGCTACTGACCGAGGATGGAGCCGCCGAGGCGCGCGAGGGGCTGTCCACGCTGCTGCGGGACACCTACCAGGGGCGCGACCTGGACCTGGAGGAGTACGCCGAGGCGTACGCGCTGCTGCTGGAGCGCGGCGTCGAGCCGGGCACGCCGTGGGAGGCCTGGCGGCTGGGCATGGTGCCCTCACGCGGGGCGCGGATGGCGATGACACCGCCACCGGCGGACCGCGCCTCCGACCGGCGCCCTGGCTGAACGCGAGGGGGGGCCGGGGCCCCGCGTCAAGGCATGCCGCAACCCCGGGCGGTCTCCGCCCGGGGTTCCGCGGCGTGGTGCGGCTGCCGGATCAGCCGGCGCGGCCGGCGCCCTTGCCGGGACCCGGCTCCGCGTCGGCGGCGGGGTCCGGCTCCTCGACGAAGTCGATCTTGTGCATCTGCTTGTTCATGTTCTTCATCAGCCACCACAGGGAGAGGCCGATGAGGGCGAAGATGATGAAGCCCAGGAGTCCGGGCGTCACCTTGTTCTCGTCGAGGTCCTTGACGGCGAGAGGAACGAGCTGGGCTGCGGCCGTGCCGAATGTCGCGTTCACGCGCTCAATTCTCCCGGATGCCCGCGAAGAGGTCGTCCTCGGGGAGGGTGGTCTCCACGCGGGACTGCGCGAGCTCGTAGTCCTCGTTCGGCCAGACCTCCTTCTGGATGTCCATCGGCACGTGGAACCAGGCGCCGTCGGGGTCGATCTGGGTGGCGTGCGCGAGCAGCGCCTTGTCCCGGATCTCGAAGAAGTCGGCGCACGGCACGTGGGTCGTCAGGGAGCGCTCGGGCCGGTCGAAGGTCTTCCACCGCTCCAGCCACTCCCCGTACGGGGACTCCAGGCCGCGGGCGAGCAGCGCCTCGTGCAGGGCGACGGTGCGCTGCCGGTTGAAGCCCTGGTTGTAGTAGAGCTTCAGCGGCGTCCAGGGCTCGCCGGCCTCGGGGTAGCGCTCCGGGTCGCCGGCGGCGTCGAAGGCGATCGCCGAGATCTTGTGGGTCATGATGTGGTCGGGGTGCGGGTACCCGCCGTTCTCGTCGTACGTGGTGATCACGTGCGGACGGAACTCGCGGATGAGCCGCACCAGCGTCCCGGCGGCCTCGTCCACGTCCTGCAGGGCGAAGCAGCCCTCGGGCAGCGGCGGCAGCGGGTCGCCCTCGGGAAGGCCGGAGTCGACGTAGCCGAGCCATGCCTGCTTGACGCCCAGGATCTCGCGGGCCTCGTCCATCTCCTTGGCCCGGACCTCGTGGATGTGCTCCTCGATGTACGCGTCGCCCTGGAGCTTGGGATTGAGTACGGAACCGCGCTCGCCTCCCGTGCAGGTGGCGACCAGGACGTCGACGCCTTCGGAGACGTACTTGGCCATGGTGGCCGCGCCCTTGCTCGACTCGTCGTCGGGGTGGGCGTGCACGGCCATCAGTCGCAGCTGATCGGTCAAGGTTGGATCCTCAGTCGGGGGGTACGAGTAGCGACTTCTATAGTGACCGAAGCAAGGGGCTGATTAATTCCAGGGCGGGATTCCCCGCCCCCGGGAGGACTGATCGATGAGCGCGGTGACCCGGCAGGTGCCCGAGGGCCGGTACGGCCGGAGCACGGACGCGGACGCCCGCGCCGACCGCAAACTCAAGGTCATCGGTGCCGTTCTGGGCGCGTTGACGCTGGTCCTGCTGGTCTGGATCGGCTGGGACAAGATCGCCGGCACGGAGGTCAGCGGCCAGGTCATCACCTTCCAGGTGGTCTCCGACCACGAGGTCCAGGTCCATCTGGAAGTGCGCAAGAACACGGACGTCACCGCGGTGTGCACCCTGCGCTCGGTCGCCGAGGACCACTCCGAGGTGGGCCGCCGGGATGTCCGCCTCAATCAGCACAGCGGTCACGTGGACACCGTGGTCACCATTCGCACCACCGGTCGCGGGACTTCCGCGGAGCTGATCGGCTGCCAGCCGACACACTGATCACGCCCCCTCGGCAGGTACCCCGCTGACCTGCGCTGATGCCTTCTTGATGATTTTCCCCTCGCCGTTTGTCGGGGGGAATTGTTAGGCTCGTGGTTTCGCCCTCCCGCGAAGACGCATCTTTCTGGGTAGGGCGTTCATTTGTAAGCAAGCGAGTACCGACGAGGAGCACCTGTGACCCAGACCAGTGAGAACGTCACCTGGCTGACCCAGGAGGCGTACGACCAGCTCAAGGCCGAGCTGGAGCATCTGTCTGGTCCGGCGCGCGCCGAGATCGTCGCCAAGATCGAGGAAGCCCGCCAGGAAGGCGATCTCAAGGAGAACGCCGGCTATCACGCGGCGCGTGAGGACCAGGGCAAGCTCGAGCTCCGGATCCGCCAGCTGACGCAGCTGCTGCAGCACGCCAAGGTGGGCGAGGCCCCGGCGGACAACGGCGTTGTCGCGCCCGGCATGGTCGTCACCATCGCCTTCGACGGCGACCCGGACGACACGCTGACCTTCCTGCTCGGCTCGCGCGAGTACGTGTCGTCGGACCTGGAGACCTACTCGCCGCAGTCCCCGCTCGGCTCGGGCGTGAACGGCAAGAAGGTCGGCGAGAGCGCGAGCTACGAGCTCCCCAACGGCAAGAAGGCCTCGGTGAAGATCATCGAGGCGAAGCCGTACAGCGGCTGACCACGGCGGGCGCCGGCACACCGGCACCCCTGCCCACGGACACAACGGAGCCCCCGGCCTCGACGGCCGGGGGCTCCTCGTGCGTCCGCGCCCTACGCGGTCGCGGAGCGGTACTTGCGCACGGCCAGGGTGCGGAAGACCACGATGATCACGACCGACCAGATCACCGAGGCCAGCGCCGGGTGCTGCATCGGCCAGACGTCCGCCGCCCGGTAGCCCTCCGGGAGGTTGCCGAACAGCTCACGGCAGGCCAGCACGGTGGAGCTGAAGGGGTTCCACTCGGCGATGTGCCGCAGCCACGGGGTCATCTGGTTGGAGTCCACGAAGGCGTTCGAGATGAACGTCAGCGGGAACAGCCAGATCAGGCCGCCGGAGGTGGCCGCCTCCGGGGTGCGGACCGACAGGCCGATCAGGGCGCCGATCCAGGAGAACGCGTAGCCGAGCAGGAGCAGCAGCGCGAACGCCGCGATCGCCTTGGGCAGGCCCTCGTGGATGCGCCAGCCGACGAGCAGCGCGACGATCGCGAGCACGACGACGGTCAGCGCCGTCTGCACCAGGTCCGCCAGGGTGCGGCCGGTGAGGACCGCGCCGCGGGCCATGGGCAGCGACCGGAAGCGGTCGATGAGGCCCTTGTGCATGTCGTCGGCGATGCCCGCGCCCGCGCCGGCGGTCGCGAAGGTGACGGTCTGGGCGAAGATGCCCGCCATCAGGAACTCGCGGTAGACGGAGGGGCTCGTGGAGCCGCCGACGTTCATCGAGCCGCCGAAGACGTAGCTGAACAGCACCACGAACATGATCGGCTGGACGAGGCCGAAGATGACGACCTCGGGGATCCGCATCATGCGGATCAGGTTGCGCTGGGCGACCACCAGCGAGTCGCGCACGGACTGCACGAACGCGTTGGTGGGGCGCGGCGTGGCGGTGGGTACCGCATCGGTCGCCGTGGTCACTGGGACTCCTCTTCCTTCTCCTCGGCGGCGTGGCCGGTGAGCGACATGAAGACATCGTCGAGCGTGGGGCGGCGCAGCCCGATGTCGTCGATCTCGATGCCGCGGGTGTCCAGTTCGCGGATGACCTCCGCGAGCAGCTTCGCGCCGCCGGTGACCGGCACGGTGATCCGGCGGGTGTGGTTGTCGAGGGACGTGTCGCCCTTGCCGAACCCCCGGAGCACCTCGGTGGCCGTGGCCAGGTGCTCGCGGTCGTGCACGACGACCTCGACGCGCTCGCCGCCGGTGCGTGCCTTGAGCTCGTCGGAGGTGCCGCGCGCGATGACCTTGCCGTGGTCGATCACGCAGATGTCGTGCGCGAGGTGGTCGGCCTCCTCCAGGTACTGCGTGGTGAGCAGCAGGGTGGTGCCGCCGGCCACGAGGTCCTGGATGACCTCCCACAGGGCGAGGCGGTTGCGCGGGTCGAGTCCGGTGGTCGGCTCGTCCATGAACATCACCGGCGGCCGGACGACCAGCGCGGCCGCCAGATCGAGGCGGCGGCGCATGCCGCCGGAGTACGTCTTGGCCGTGCGGTCGGCGGCCTCGGCGAGGTTGAAACGCTCCAGCAGCTCGGTGGCCCGCGCCTTCGCGTCGCGCGCGGACATCTGGTAGAGCCGCCCGACCATCTGCAGGTTCTCGCGGCCGGTCAGGTACTCGTCGACGGCGGCGAACTGCCCGGAGAGGCCGATCTGCCGGCGCACCTCGTTGGGGTGCTTGAGCACGTCGATCCCGGCGACGACGGCCTTGCCGCTGTCCGGCTGCAGCAAGGTGGTCAGGACGCGGACGGCGGTGGTCTTCCCGGCTCCGTTAGGGCCGAGCAGACCCAGGACGGTGCCTTCGGGGACGTCGAGGTCCACTCCGTCCAGTGCCCGTACGTCGCCGAAGGTCTTCACCAGACCTTCGGCGTGGATGGCGCCTGGCATGCGTTGTCTCCCCTTCAGGGCGTGAGTGAGATGTGGGGGATGAACGGGCGTGCGGCCGGAGCGGCGGCACACGTCGATACATCGCGAGCATCCCAGACGCGATATATCGCGTCAACCGGTTTTTCTCGCGGCACCCTCTCCCGCGTTCCACCGCGTCCGCAACACCTGCGTCCAGCCTGCCGCACACCACTGACAATCGGGCCCCGCTTCCGCCCCGTCCTGCCGGCGAGAGCACTGACGCGCAGGTCAGAGCAGCACATACCCCGCGGACCGCAGTGCGGAGCCCACCGCCTCGCGGTGCTCGGGCCCCCGCGTCTCCAGCCGCAGCTCGACCTCGGCCTCGGTCAGCCCGAGCCGGGGGTCGGTACGGACGTGCGCGATGTCCAGCACATTGGCGTCGTTCGCCGACAGGATCCCCAGCAGCGCCGCCAGGGCACCCGGCCGGTCCGTGAGCCGCAGCCGGAACGACAGGTACCGGCCGGCCGCGGACATACCGTGTCGAAGGATACGCTCCATGAGCAACGGGTCGACATTGCCGCCCGACAGCACGGCCACCACCGGCCCCTCGAACGCCTCCGGCCGGGCCAGCAGCGCCGCCACCGGGCTCGCCCCCGCCGGCTCGACGACCTGCTTGGCCCGCTCCAGGCAGAGCAGCAGCGCCCTGGACAGCTCGTCCTCGCTGACCGTGTGCACGTCGTCCAGCAGGTCCCGGATGATGCCGAACGGCACGTCCCCGGGGCTGCCCACCTTGATGCCGTCCGCCATGGTCGCCACCGAGTCCAGCACCACCGGCCGTCCGGCCCGCAGCGACGGCGGGTACGCGGCCGCGCCCTCCGCCTGCACGCCGATCACGCGGACGTCGGAGCGCACCGACTTCACCGCCAGGGCCACACCCGCGGCGAGCCCGCCGCCGCCGACTCCGACCACGATCGTGCGCACTTCCGGGCACTGGTCGAGGATCTCCAGCCCCACCGTGCCCTGGCCCGCGATGATGTCGGGGTGGTCGAAGGGATGGATGAAGACGGCACCGGTCTCCTCCGCGTACACGCGGGCGGCGTGCAGCGTCTCGTCCACCACCTGCCCCTCCATCCGCACCTGGGCCCCGTACTCGCGGGTCGCCGCGATCTTCGGCAGCGGTGCGCCGACCGGCATGAAGACGGTGGAGCGCACCCCCAGCAGCGAGGCGGCCAGCGCCACGCCCTGCGCGTGGTTGCCCGCGCTCGCCGCGACGACCCCGGCCGCCCGCTCCTCCGGCCGCAGCCCGGCGATCCGCACATAGGCGCCGCGCACCTTGAAGGAACCGGTGCGCTGCAGGTTCTCGCACTTGAGGTGCACGGGCGCGGACACCAGGCCGGACAGGTAGCGGCTGCCCTCCATCGGGGTGGTCCGCGCGACCCCGGAGAGCATCTTGTGCGCACCGCGGACGTCGTCGATCGTGACCGGGTGCGAGGGGGGCGGGCCCGCCGGACGGCGCACGGGACGTACAGGACTTGCCGGGCTTTCCATGAGCCCCAGTCTTGCAGCCGCGTGCCCGGGGAGCCGGGACGGAGCAGTTTTCCCCGGCGGGGTCCCGGGGTGACGCTCTCCGCGTACTCTTCTCCCAACCTTCGCAGGACCGACAGAACGCGAGCTTCCGGCCATGCCCATTCCCTCGGAGACAACGACCGACCTCCTGGAGCGCCTGCAGCACCAGGTGGCACTCTTCGCCCGGCGCGCGGAGCAGACCCGTCTGGGTGGCGTCGGCAAGGCCCGCAACTCCATGGACCGGGCCGCATACCTGCTGCTCAACCGCTTGGACAACGAGGGGCCGATGGGCGTCAAGGCGCTCGCCGAGGGCATGGGCATCGACTCCTCGACCGTCACCCGGCAGGTCGCGCCGCTCGTCGACAGCGGTCTGGTCAAGCGCACCTCGCACCCCGAGGACGGGCGTGCGGTCGTCCTCGCGCTCTCCCCCCGGGGGCGCACGCGCCTCGAAGAGGTGCGCACTTCGCGCCGCGAGCTCATGTCGGTCGTGACGGAGGACTGGACCGGGCAGGAACGGGAGATCTTCACCGATCTCCTCGGCCGCTTCAACTCCGCGTTGGCGGACTATCACACGGCGATGACAACCGGGGACGAGCAGAGCTCTTGACCTGAGGTCACCGTCTGCCGTCCCATGGCGCTGTGGGAGAGCGCCGGGCGGCAGCGGAACGCCTGCGCGACGCCGAGTTCGCGGCGTTCGCGGCGGGTGCGGCAGGGCGTCTTCTGCACGCCGCGACGCTGCTCACCGGCGACCGCGACGAGGGTTCCGAGTTACTGTTCGCCGCGCTGTCCCGGACGTACGCGGACTGGTTCCGGCTGCGCGGCGAGGACCCGTACGTCCACACCCGCGGTGAGATCGTCCGCCGCTTCGCGCTCCGGCCCCGGTGGCGGCGGCCGCGCGGCGGACTGCTCGGCACGCTGACCGTCCAGGAGCGGCTGGTGGTCGTCCTGCGGCTCTACGAGGGGATCGCCGAGGAACAGACCGCCGCGCAGCTCGGCATGCCGGTCGACCGGGTGCGCGCGGTGTGCCTGCGGGCCACGACCGTCCTGCGCAACCCTCGGCCCTCGGCCGGGCCCGCGCCCCGGGTGCGGGAGGCTGCCTCATGACGCCGTGGGACCGCAAGGAGGACGAGGTCCGCAGACTGCTGGACGGGCCGCACCCCGTCGTCCCGGTGGGCCTCGCCCCCCGGGCCGCCGAACAGGGCAGGCGCCTCGTGGCGCGCCGCCGCGTCCTGCACCTCGTCCTGTGGGTGCTGCTGCTGGCCGTCCTGGCCGCCGCCCTGGTGGCGGCCGCCCTGTGGTGGCCGGACCCGCAGCCGTTGCAGACGACACCCCTGGTCTACTGGTAGCGGACGCCGCGCGGGGCGCGGCGCCCGCGCCCCGCGTCACCCGAGGGCGTGCCGCAGGTCCTCCAGCAGGTCGTCGACGGACTCGATGCCCACCGACAGGCGCACCAGGTCGGCCGGCACCTCCAGCGCCGAACCGGCGGCCGAGGCGTGCGTCATCCGGCCCGGGTGCTCGATCAGCGACTCCACGCCGCCCAGCGACTCCCCGAGGGTGAACAGCCGGGCCCGGTTGCAGACCTCGACCGCCGCCTCCTCGCCGCCGGCGACCCGGAACGAGACCATGCCGCCGAAGCGCTTCATCTGCTTGGCCGCGACGTCGTGCCCCGCGTGCTCGGCCAGGCCCGGGTAGAAGACCTGGGTGACCTTCGGGTGGGTGGAGAGCAGGTCCGCGACCTTCTCCGCGTTGTCGCTGTGCCGGTCCATGCGCACCGCGAGGGTCTTGATGCCGCGCATGACCAGCCAGGCGTCGAAGGGGCCGGCCACCGCGCCCATCGCGTTCTGGTGGTACGCCAGTTCCTCGCCGAGGCCCGCCTCGGCCGCGATCAGCGCGCCGCCGACCACGTCGGAGTGGCCGCCCATGTACTTGGTCGTGGAGTGCACGACCACGTCCGCGCCCAGCGCCAGCGGCTGCTGGAGGTAGGGGCTGGCGAAGGTGTTGTCGACCACGAGCCGGGCGTCCGCGCCGCGCGCGATGTCCGCCAGCACGGCGATGTCGGTGATGCCGAGCAGCGGGTTGCTGGGCGTCTCGACCCAGATGAGCCTGGTGTTGGGGCGGATCTCGGCCCGCACCGCCGCCGGGTCCGAGGTGTCGGCGACCGACCACTGCACGCCCCAGCGCTCCACGACCTTGGCGAAGAGCCGGAAGGTGCCGCCGTAGGCGTCGTTCGGGATGACGACGTGGTCGCCGGGCTTCAGGACGGTCCGCAGCAGGCAGTCCTCGGCCGCCAGCCCCGACGCGAAGGCCAGGCCCCGCCGGCCGCCCTCCAGTGCCGCGAGGTTCTCCTCCAGCGCGGTGCGGGTGGGATTGGCGCTGCGGCTGTACTCGTAGCCGCCGCGCAGCCCGCCGACGCCGTCCTGCTTGTACGTGGAGACCTGGTAGATCGGCGTCACGACGGCCCCGGTCTGGGCGTCGGCCGCCTGACCCGCGTGGATCGCGAGGGTCTCGAAGTTCTGGTGCTGCTGCTCGCTCATAGCGCCGAGCGTAGTGCGACCGACGGCACGGGGGTGTGCCGGCCGGGCGCGCGTACGCTTGCTCATCATGGAATTCCTCTGGGTGCTGTACGGAGTGCTCCTGATCGCCGCCGTCGTGATGTGGCCCCGCCTGCGGCGCGGCCGCGCCGAGTGGGCCAGGGCGGCGGCCGACCCCGCCCTGTACGGGTTCGTGTCCCAGGACATGATCGACATCCGGCTGCCGGGGCCCGACCCCGAACTGACCCAGGCCCTCACCGCGACCCAGCGGACCCAGGACTGGCACGCGGTGTCCGCCCTGCTCAAGGGCACGCCGGTGGAGGGCGAGGCCCGCTGGCAGCGGGTCCAGACGCTGGCCGGGGCCGCCTCGGTGGAGCTGAAGCGCGCGCCCGGCAAGGGCGGGGCGTGGCTGCGCACCTGGCGGGTGGAGGAACCGAAGGACCCCGGCGGCGCCGCCGTCCAGGCCGCGTTCCTGGTGCAGCAGGCGCGGCGCGCCCCGGCGAGCTCGCCCGACGTGCCGATGATCCTGGAGGAGGCCCGAAGCGTCGCCGCGGAGGCCGCGCTGCTGGCGCCGGGCGACCCGGTCCCGTACATCGTCGACCTCGCCGCGGACGGCGACTTCACGGCCTCCTGGGAGAAGATCACCGCCCGTGCCCCGCACCACATGGGCGCGCACCTCGTCGCGCTGTCCCGGCTGCCCGAGGACGCGGCCCGCGACTTCGCCGAGCGCGCCGCCGCCTCCGGGCCCGAGGGCAGCCTGCTGCCGGCGCTGCCGCTCTTCCAGGTCTTCGCGTACCTGCCGGAGCTCATCCTGACCAGCAGCTTCTACCAGAGCGAGGTCATCTCCCGGGCCGTCGGCGGCGCCCTCTACGCCACCGAGCACGCCTCCTCCAACGACCCGGTGCTGCCCCTGGTCCGGCACCTGCTGATCTCCTTCCTGGTGCGGGCCGAGCGCTACCCCGAGGCGGTCGAACAGATCCGCCACGTCGACGGCTTCGCGGGCGCCGCCCCCTGGTCGTACGCCGACGACCCCGCAGCCGCGTACGCCCTCTACCGCGCCCAGGCCATCGCCGGCCTCCAGCGCAACTCCGCCCCGGGCCCGGCCCGTTGACGGCGACGTCCTTCCCCCACCACGGCCTGCGCCTGCCCTCCGCCGAGGAGGCGCTGCCCGGCCGCGCCGCCCCGCTGCACACCGTGCCCGCGCGGCACCTCCTGCTGGGCACCCCGCTCGCCGGCCCCTACCCAGCGGGACTGGAGGTCGCCGATCTCGCCCTCGGCTGCTTCTGGGGCGCCGAGCGCACCTTCTGGCGCCTGCCCGGCGTGTGGACCACCCTCGTCGGCTACCAGGGCGGCCACACCGAGCACCCCGCCTACGAGGAGGTCTGCAGCGGCCTCACCGGCCACGCGGAGACGGTGCGCGTGGTCTTCGACCCCGCGCTCCTCCCCTACGACGAGGTCCTGCGCACCTTCTGGGAGGCCCACGACCCCACCCAGGGCTACCGCCAGGGCCACGACCACGGCACCCAGTACCGCTCCGCCCTGCGCACCCACTCCCCGCACCGGCACGCCGCCGCCCTCGCCTCCCGCGAGCGCTACGCCGCCGCCCTCCGCGCCGCCGGCCACGGCCCCGTCACCACCGAGATCGCCCCCGCCGGCCCCTTCTACCCCGCCGAGGCCCGCCACCAGCAGTACCTCGCCCAGAACCCCGCAGGCCACTGCGGCATCGGCGGCACGGGCGTGGCCTGCCCGACCGGGGCGGCGGGTACCGGGCGATGACCTCGCCCTCGGCGGGCGGCCGGGTGCGGTGGGCTGCCCGGTAACCGTTCGGCCTTCCCCGTGGCAGTGCCCGGTTCGGGCGCGGGAAGTCACTCACGCGTGAGCGCGGGGCGGTGGGTGCCGTGGGGCCCTGGCTCACTCGATCGAGGGCCGGCGTCCGGCTTCGGCTGAGTAGGCTGACGCGAGGGACAGGAATCAGCCCATGGGAGAACCGATGACCGCCTCTACCGCCGGGCAGCCACTTATCCCTCGGCCGCCCGCCACCGTGACGGCGTTGCGCCAGGCCATCGCGCAGATCGCGCCGGCTGCTCTGCCCGCGTTCACACGCGAACTCGATGAGGCGGCGGATCAGTCCCGCCAGGGCTCGGACCTCGCCCCGTTGTGGCGATTCATCGCGCAGTGGTCCACCTACGTGCACATCCAGCGACACCCGACCCTGGCCGCGGACATGCGGCACTGGGAAGAAGTGGCGGCATCGGGCGACGCCGTCCAGGCCGGCAAAGCCGCGTCGGAGATCGGCCGCATCCTCGACGCCGCCCACGCCGCCGTCGCGGTTCACCAGCGGTGAGCGACTGGCGCTGGGACTACGATCCGGACCACGCGCATGTCACTGGCGGCCTTCCCCGTTTCGTCGTCGCCGAAGTGGAGCGGCTCGCCGGGCAGTTGACCGAACTGGCCGCCACGGGCGTCGATGTCAGTGACTTCGGCAGCGGCCCCCGACCCGGTGGTCTGCGGCACATGGACGCGGCAGGGGGCTGGTTCTACTTCCTGGTGGCCCCGCGGGCCCGGCTCCTGGTCGTGGTGAGGATCATCCCGCCCTTCGACGCCGCCTGAAGGTACCCGCACAACTCATGGAGCCGGCAACTGCACCGGCGCGGGCCCGCTGCTGTCGCGGACCGTCAGGCGGGGCTCGATGAGGTGGACCCCGGGGGAGGCCGCGGAGGGGTCCGCGCCGAGTTTGGTCATGACGAGGTCGACGGCTCGGCGGCCCATCTCCTCCGCCGGTATGGCGACGGAGGTCAGGCGGGGTGCCGACTGGTTGGCGACCTGGTCGGGGCAGACGGCGACGACGGAGACGTCCTCGGGGACGGCGCGGCCCCGTTGGCGCAGGAAGGACAGGAGGGGACCGATGGCGGCCTCGTTCTGGACGACGAGCGCGGTGGTGCCGGGCCGTTCGTCGAAGATGCGGGAGACCGTGCCGGCGGTGGACTCCCAACTGCCCTCGCAGGGGCGGTGTATGAGCCGTACGCCGCGTGCGGCGGCGCGGGTGCGCAGTCCCTGGAGGGTGCGTTCGGCGAAGCCGGTGTGCCGCTGGTAGACCGCGGCGGCCTCGCCGACGACGGCGATGTCGCGGTGCCCGAGATCCGCGAGGTGGTCGACGCAGAGCGCGCCGGTGGCCTCGAAGTCGAGGTCGACGCAGGTCAGTCCTACGCGGTCGGCGGGCAGGCCGACGAGGACGGCGGGCCGGTCGCCGGCGCGGAGCAACGGGATGCGCTCGTCGTGGAGTTCGACGTCCATGAGGATCATCGCGTCGGCCAGTCCGCTCGCGGCGACCCGGCGCACCGCGGTGGGTCCCTCCTCGCCGGTGAGCAGCAGCACGTCGTGGCCGTGCTGCCGCGCGGTGGTGGCGACGGCGATGGCGATCTCCATCATGACGGGGACGTACATGTCTGTACGCAACGGCACCATCAGGGCGATGATGTTGGACCGGCTGCTGGCCAACGCGCGGGCGCCGGCGTGGGGGTGGTAGCCGAGTTCCTGGATGCTGCCCTCGACCCGGTGCCGTGTGGCCTCGGAGATGGACCGTTTGCCGCTGAGGACGTACGACACGGTGCTGGCGGAGACTCCGGCGTGCCGGGCGACCTCGGCGAGCGTGACCATCCGGCGGCTCCCTCGGGTGTGCGGGCGGCGAGTACGGCGAGGCGCTGGTGGTGAAGCGCTTCGACAGCAGACCGTATCCATTGCCCGGATCCCTGTCCAGAGAAGTGTCGAAGCGCTTCAACGCACCCCCCACGCGCCTCGCACGGACGGGCGGAGGACACTTGGCCGAATCTGAGACGGTGTTTACCTGTGGGGCTCTGGAGACTCCAAGGACGCAGGCGGATACTGAGCAGTAAGGAGGCGGGGGGGCTCGCCGGGGGGATCGCCGCGGGGGGAACATCGCGTGCGCGTGCCCGGGAAGCGGCTCCCGCGTGTCATGACACAGACACCAGGGGAGAAGTTGCACGCACAGTGGAGCAAGGCGCGCGCGTCAGCGCTCGCAGCGGGGGTCGTCGCGGTACTGACCGCGGGCGTCGCGCTGCCGGCCGCCGCGGCGGGACCCGCGGGAACGCCGGGAGCACAGCAGTCGACCGACGCCGTCACCGCCCGGAAGGCCGGCGGGCCGACCTGGATCACCCTGATCACCGGTGACCAGGTCGCCGTGAACGCCAAGGGCACGCCCGTCGCCGTCAAGCGCGCGAAGGGCCGCGAAGGCATACCGGTGCAGACCCGCCGGCAGAACGGCCATGTCTACGTCGTCCCGCAGGACGCGACGCAGCTCATCGCGCAGGGCCGGGTGGACCGCCGGCTCTTCGACGTGACCACCCTCAGCCGCGCGGAGTACCGCAAGGCGGCGGAGCGGCACGGCCTCGGGCTGATCGTCACGTACAAGGGCGGGGCGTCGGACGCCAGGTCCGAGCTGCACGCGGCCGAGGGCACGAAGGTGACGCACACCTTCTCGCGGCTGAACGGCGAGTCCGTCACCGCCCCGGAGAAGGACGCGTCCGACGTCTGGTCGGCGCTGACCAACGACAGAAACGGTTCTCCGTACGCCTCGGCCGAGTCCGGCCTGGGCACCGTCTGGCTGAACGCGATCCAGAAGGCCGCGCTCGACAAGAGCGTGCCGCAGATCGGCGCGCCGACCGCGTGGGCCGCCGGCTACGACGGCACGGGCATCAAGATCGCCGTACTGGACACCGGAGTCGACACCCGCCACCCGGACCTGCCCGCGGGCACCAAGGTGGTGAAGGCCGAGAACTTCTCGGACGCCGCCGACGTCACCGACCACTTCGGCCACGGCACCCACGTCGCCTCCATCGCGGCCGGCACCGGCGCGAAGTCGGGCGGCAAGTACAAGGGCGTCGCCCCGGGCGCGCAGATCATCAGCGGCAAGGTGCTGGACGACGAGGGCTTCGGTGACGACGCCGGCATCATCAAGGGCCTGGAGTGGGCCGCCGCGCAGGGCGCCAGGATCGTCAACCTGAGCCTCGGCGGCACCGACACCCCGGGTGTCGACCCGATCGAGGCGACCGTCAACCGGCTGTCCGCCGGCCCCGACGCCCCCCTGTTCGTCATCGCGGCGGGCAACGAGGGCGAGGAGGCCGAGGACTCCACCATCGGCTCGCCCGGCAGTGCGGACGCGGCGCTGACCGTCGGAGCCGTCGACAAGAACGACAGCCTCGCCGACTTCTCCTCGCGCGGTCCGCGCGTGGGCGACGGCGCGATCAAGCCCGATGTCACCGCCCCCGGCGTGGACATCACCGCGGCCGCGGCCAAGGGCAGTGTCATCGACACCGACCCGGACGTCCCGCACCCCGCGGACGGCTACCTGACCATCTCCGGCACCTCCATGGCGACCCCGCACGTCGCGGGCGCCGCGGCGATCCTCGCCCAGGAGCACCCGGACTGGACGGGCCAGCAGATCAAGGCGGTGCTGATCGGGTCCGCGGAGGACGGCGGCTACACCCCCTTCCAGCAGGGTTCCGGCCGGATCGACGTGGCCCGTGCCATCGGGCAGAGCGTCGTCGCCGAGCCGGCGTCGCTGAACTTCGGCACGGCGCTGTGGCCGCACAGCGACGACCCGAGGGTGACGAAGACCGTCACCTACCGGAACTCCGGTCAGCAGGACGTCACGCTCGACCTGTCGCTCACCGGCCAGGGGCCGCGCGGCGGCGCCGCACCGGCGGGCTTCTTCGCCCTGGACAAGCAGCAGGTGACCGTCCCGGCGGGCGGCACCGCCGAGGCGACCGTGACCGTCGACTCCACCCTCGGCGGCACCGTCGACGGCGCCTACAGCGCCTACGTGGTGGCCACCGGCGGCGGCCGGACCGTCCGCACCGCGGCGGCCGTGGTCCGCGAGACCGAGGCGTACAACCTCACGATCAAGAACGTGGACCGCACCGGACACGCGGCCGCGGCCTTCGACACGCTGGTCACGAACCTGGACGGCCTCGACGCCCCCCAGGAACTGACCGCCGGCAGCACCACGCTGCGGGTACCCAAGGGCACCTTCAGCGTGGACAGCCTGATCATGAAGCTGCAGGCGGACGGCGAGACCCCGCAGAGCGCGGACTGGCTGAGCCGCCCGGTGGTGAAGATCACCGGCGACACCACGCTGACCTTCGACGCGCGTGCCGCGAAGCCCTTCGTCTTCAAGCTGCCCGACTCCGCGGCCAAGCAGACCGACCTCTCCGTCGGCTACAGCCTGGCCTACGGCGACGGCGGCGGCGGGCTGAGCTTCGACACCGGCACCATGACCGACTTCCGCACCGCGTACCTCGGCCCCCAGCTCTCCTCGTCCCAGCTGCAGGCCTCCGTCGCGGGTGTCTTCCAGCACGGCTCGAAGGTCTTCAACGTGGCCTACGGGCGCACCGCGTCCTTCTTCACGGGCTTCACCAAGACCGTGGCGAGCGGCGACCTGGCCACGATCGGCAACACGGCCGGCGCCCCGGCGGCCGGCAAGTACGGCCTGCTGTTCAACGTCCCGGCGGTCAACGAGTCCCCGGTCATGGCGAGCGGTTTCCCCGCCAAGCTGCCGTACACCAGGACCGTGTACCTCAACGCCACCGGCGTCAGCTGGACCCAGGTCTTCGCGCAGTACGGCGTCGGGGCGATGCCCGAGGCGCAGTGGTTCGTCGACGACCGCCTCTACGCCAAGGGCAAGAACTACAGCCGCGTCTGGAACGTCGGCGTCTTCGGCCCGAAGCTCGACGCCGAGTCGGGGCTGTTCCGTTCGGGGGACGAGATCTACGGCGGCGTGAACAGCTTCGCCGACGGATCGGGCCACCCGGGGTTCTCCGTCCATGACAAGGCCACCACGACCCTCTACCGGAACGGCACGAAGATCGGGACCGTCAACGACGGCCTGGACGACGGTGCCACCTTCACCGTCCCGGGCGGAAAGGCCACCTACCGGCTCACCACCACGGTGACCCGCAGCAAGCCCTCCTCCGTCAGCACGGGTGTCGCCACGTCCTGGACGTTCACCTCCCAGCACGCCTCGCCCTTCGACGAGGTGCGGCTGCCGGCTTCCGTGGTCCGCTTCACCCCGGCACTGAGCACGTCGAGCACCTCCGCGGCCGGCCTCACCAAGACCATCCCGGTCACGGTCCAGGGCTCGGCCGCCGGCTCCAACCTCAAGTCGCTGAAGGTGTACTGGTCCACCGACGGCGGCGCTCACTGGAAAGCGCTCACCGTCAAGAGCGGCAAGGTGACGCTGAAGAACCCCAAGGCCGGTACGGGCGTCTCGCTCATGGCCGTGGTGAGCGACAAGAAGGGCAACACGCTCTCCGAGTCGATCTACAACGCCTACCGCACGCAGTAGGCCGCGCGGGCCGATCGGGCCCGGGGAAGCGCGCCTCGTGGGTGGCCCGCCCGGAACGGATTCCCGTTCCGGGCGGGCCATCCGTGTTCTGTCCCCGTCCGGTCACAAACTCCCGTCCGACGTACGGGTGTTCGCGGGTCGAGTGTCAGGATGTGCTGCTCGATCCCATCCCCTCGACCCCTGGAGTTTCGTTGAGACTCGGCATCACGAGGACGCACCGGCTCGGAGCCGCGCTCCTGGCCTCCAGTGCCCTCGTCGTGGCGGCGCCAGTGGTGGCCCCCGCCCAGGCCGCCACCGCCAAGGCCCCCACGGTGACCGCCACCGGCGCCTTCCTGCTCGACAGCACGGCCGACAAGACGCTGTGGAGCAAGGCCGCCGACACCAAGCGGCAGATGGCCAGCACCACCAAGGTGATGACGGCCGCCGTCGTCCTCGGCACCCCGCACCTGGACCTGAACAAGAAGATCACCGTCAAGCAGGCCTACCGGGACTACGTCGTCCGCAACGGCGCCAGCACCGCCGACCTGAAGACGGGTGACCAGGTCACCGTCAAGCAGCTGCTCTACGCACTCATGCTGCCCTCGGGCTGCGACGCCGCCATGGCGCTGGCCGACACCTACGGCACCGGCACCACCGTCTCGGCCCGCACCAGCTCCTTCATCAAGAAGATGAACAGCACGGCCGTCGCGCTGAAGATGAAGAACACCAAGTACGACTCGTTCGACGGCATATCCTCGGCCGGCAGCAACTACACCACCCCGCGCGACGCGGCCGTCCTGGCCCGCAAGGCCATGTCGTACATCAACTTCCGCGACGTGGTGAAGACCGCCAAGTCGGTGCAGAAGGCGACCAACGGCCGCACCTACACCTGGTACAACACGAACAAGCTGCTCGGCTCCTACAGCGGCGCCGTCGGCGTCAAGACCGGCACCGGCACCTCGGCCGGCCCCTGCCTGATCTTCGCCGCCACCCGCAACGGCCGCACCGTCATCGGCGTGCTGCTCCACAGCTCCACCGGTGACAACCGCTTCGCCGACGCCACCAAGATGCTCAACTACGCCTTCGGCACGAGCAGCGGATCCGCTGCCGGCACGCTGAAGCTGCGTTCGCTCCCGGCCGGCGCGCAGCGCGACTGACCCGGAAGCCCCCAAAGCCGAGGAATCCCCGGAGCCCGTCGAAGCGGCTCCGGGGATTCCCCGTTTCCCCGCGGGACGGGCGGGGCGGGCAGGGCGGTCGGGACGCGCCGTCAGGCCGCGGGTGTGCGGTCGGAGACGGTGACCTGGCCCCGCTTGATCGTGGCGACGCGGGTCGCCCGCCGGGCGATGTGGGAGTCGTGGGTGACCAGGACGAAGGTCAGCCCGTACTCCTTCCACAGGCCCTCCAGGAGCGCCAGGATCTCGTCGCGGGTGCCCTCGTCCAGGGCTCCGGTCGGCTCGTCGGCGAGCAGCACCTTGGGCTTCTTCACCAGGGCGCGCGCGATGGCCACGCGCTGCTGCTGCCCGCCGGACAGCTCGCCCGGCAGGTGGTGGAGGCGGTCGCCGAGACCCACCGAGTCGAGTGCCTCGGCGGCGCGGGCACGGCGCTCGGCGGCCTTGACGGCGAGCGGCACCAGGGCGGTCTCGACGTTCTCCTGGGCGGTGAGCGTGGGGATCAGGTTGAAGCTCTGGAAGATGATGCCGATGCTCTCGGAACGGACCCTGGTCAGCCGGGTCTCGCTCAGCCGGGCGAGGTCGACGCCGTCGAGCTCGACCGAGCCCGAGGTCGGCTTGTCGAGACCGCCCAGCATCTGCAGCAGGGTGGACTTGCCGCCGCCGGTAGGTCCTTGGATGACGAGCTGGTCGCCGTCCTCGATGACCAGGTCCACGCCGCGCAGCGCGTCCACGACGTCCTTGCCGCGCGAGTAGCGCTTGGTCACGCCGCTCAGCTTGTACATGAGATGACTCCTGAAGCCTGGGAGGAGAAGGGGGTGGGAGCCGCGCCCCGCCAGGGGGAAGGTCCGGGGCGCGGCGCCCGTCTCGGGGGGAGCCGCGGCTACTCGACGCGGCGCAGGGCGTCGGCGGGGCGCAGCCGGGAGGCGCGCCAGCCGCCGAAGGTGCCCGCGATCAGACCGCCGGCGATCGCCAGCACCACCGCGACGACGATGGTGTTGACGCTGACCGGGGCCTCGAGGGCGACCTTGAGCACGTTGGACGCGGCCTGCCGGGCCGGCCCGCCCTGCCCGCCGCCGAAGCCACCGCCTCCGAAGCCTCCACCGCCACCGCCCGAGCCACCGCCGCGGGCGACGGACGCGTCCAGGGTCGGGCTGATGGCGGTGATCAGGTAGGCGCAGCCGAGGCCGAGAGCGATGCCGAGCACGCCGCCGATGAGGCCGTTGACCAGGGCCTCGCCCATCACCTGGCGGGTGACGCGGCTGCTCTTCCAGCCCAGTGCCTTGAGCGTGCCGAACTCACGGACCCGGCGGCTGACCGCGGAGGACGTGAGCAGTCCGGCGACCAGGAACGCGGCGATGAGCACGGCGATGGACAGCCACCTGCCCACGTTGGTCGCCAGGTTGGACGCGGTGGACAGGGAGCCGGACACCGTGGAGGCCAGGTCCGACGACGTCGTCACCGTCGTGCCGGAGATGTTCTTCTGGATGGCCGACTTGACGGAGTCGATCTTCTGCGAGTCGGCGGCCGAGACGTAGACCGTGGTGACCTTGTCCTTGGAGTCCGACAGCGTCTGCGCCTGCTGCAGCGGGATGTAGACGTTCGCGCCGGAGGAGCCGCTGTCGGCGGTCGCGATGCCGATCACCGAGAACTTCGTGCCCGAGATGGTGAGCGTCTTGCCCACCGTCAGCTTCTTCTGCTTCGCGTACGCGCTGTCCAGGACGGCGACCTTGGCGTCGGTCTGGGAGCTGGTGAAGGTCTTCCCGGAGGTGATCTTCGAGGAGGTCAGCGGACCGAGGTCCATGTGCGCCACGTCGGTGCCGTAGAGCGTGAAGTTGTCGATGCCGAAGTTGGCGCCGCCGCCGCGCACGGTGCCCTGCGGCCGCTGGCTGCCGCCCCCGCGGCCGAATCCGCCGCCGCCGCTGTTCGGGTCCTGCTGGAACGTGCCGCGCTGGAACTGACCGTTGATCTTGATGACCACCAGGCT
The DNA here is from genome assembly GCF_042889545.1 of Streptomyces sp. NPDC002574. Taxonomy (NCBI): domain Bacteria; kingdom Bacillati; phylum Actinomycetota; class Actinomycetes; order Kitasatosporales; family Streptomycetaceae; genus Streptomyces; species Streptomyces sp. NPDC002574. The sequence goes on along the minus strand of NZ_JBIARB010000010.1, from coordinate 181,167 downwards.
CAGGCCGCCGACGGCCTGCTTGACGCCGCTCTGCGCCGCGACGTCGCTGACGACCGAGGACTTCAGCGTCGCGAAGCCCTGGACCATGACGCGGTCGCTGTTCTGCTCCTTGTCGTCGCCGCGCGCGTTGAACTGGAAGCGCGGACGCTCCGCGCCGGCCGAGGACGGATCGGCGGCCTTGGTGACGGTCATGTCCGTGCCCAGGCCGTAGAGCGACTGGAGCACCTTGCCCTGGGCCTGGGTCATGCCCGCCGACACCGAGTTGACGGTGATGACCAGCGCGATGCCGAGTGCGAGGCCCATCGCGATGACGAGCGCCGCTTTTCTGCGGCGACGGAGTTCGCGCCGGAGATACGTGAAGAACATGCGATTCCTCGCCGAGTTCGGAAGCCGGGGAGCGGGAGGGAGGACAGCCCCTCCCTCCCGCTGTCGTGACGGTAGGAACCAGCTGTGATGGGAGTGTGAGGCGGGGATGAGAGGGCGATGAGAAACCCGGCCGCCTCCCCCGCCGCGCTCTCCGTGCCCCGCGGGCCGTTCAGTTCCGGGCGGGTACGGCCGCCTCGTGCCCGGCGCCGCCGGCCGAACGGCGCCCGGACGCGGCGGGGTTGTCGGTGGCGGTCACCCGGCCCGCCTCGATCGTCGCCAGCCGCGGGGCGTGCCGGGCGATGTGGGAGTCGTGGGTGACCAGGACGAAGGTCAGCCCGTGCTCCTTCCACAGTCCTTCGAGCAGGGCGAGGATCTCGTCGCGGGTGCCCTCGTCCAGGGCGCCGGTCGGCTCGTCGGCGAGCAGCACCTTGGGCTTCTTCACCAGGGCCCGCGCGATGGCCACACGCTGCTGCTGGCCGCCGGACAGCTCACCCGGCAGGTGGTGCCGCCGTTCGCCGAGACCCACCGAGCCGAGCGCCTCGGCGGCCAGGCGGCGCCGCTCGGCCGGCGGGGTGCGCAGGGGGACGAGCGCGGTCTCGACGTTCTCCTGCGCGGTGAGCGTGGGGATCAGGTTGAAGCTCTGGAAGATGATGCCGATCGTCTCCGCGCGCATCCTCGTCAGGCGGGTGTCGCCCAGCCGGGCGAGGTCGACGCCGTCCAGCTCGACCGAGCCCGAGGTCGGCCGGTCCAGGCCGCCCAGCATCTGCAGCAGGGTGGACTTGCCGCCGCCGGTCGGTCCCTGGACGACGAGCCGGTCACCGTCCTCGATGACCAGGTCGATGCCGCGCAGCGCGTGCACGGTCTCCTTGCCGCGCGCGTACTGCTTGGTCACGCCGCTCAATGTGTACATGGGGAACTCCTGTTGCGGGTCGAAGGGGGAGGTGCGGCGCGGTCACTCGACGCGGCGCAGGGCGTCGGCCGGGCGCAGCCGGGAGGCGCGCCAGCCGCCGAAGCTGCCCGCGATCAGACCGCCCGCGACGGCGAGCAGGACGGCGACGGCGATGGTCGTGGCGCTCACCGGCGCGGTGAGGGCGATGTCGACGGCCTTCGCCGCCGCCTGCCGGCCCGGTCCGCCGCCCCCGCCGGGACCGCCCGCGCCCCCGCCCTGGCCGGAGCCGAGGGAGGCCTCCAGCGTGGGACTGATCGCGGTCACGGTGTACGCGCCGGCCAGGCCCAGCGCGATGCCGAGCACGCCGCCGGCGATGCCGTTGACGAAGGCTTCGCCCATCACCTGCCGGACCACCCGGCCGCTCCTCCAGCCCAGTGCCTTGAGCGTGCCGAACTCGCGCACGCGACGGCCGACGGCCGAGGACGTCAGCAGCGCGGCGACGAGGAACGCGGCGATGAGCACGGCGATGGACAGCCACGTGCCCACGTCGGTCGCCAGGCCGGACGCGGTGGACAGGGAGCCGGACACCGTGGAGGCCAGGTCCGAGGAGGTCGTGACCGTGGTGCCGGAGATGTTCTTCTGGATCGTCTTCTTGACGCTGTCGATCCGCTGGGAGTCGGCGGCGCGGACGTAGATCGTCGTGACCTTGTCCTTGGCGTCGCCGAGGGTCTGCGCCCGCTGCAGCGGGATGTAGACGTTCGCGGCGGAGGAGCCGCTGTCGGCGGTCGCGATGCCGATCACCGAGAACTTCGTGCCCGAGACGGTGAGCGTCTTGCCCACCGTCAGCTTCTTCTGCTTCGCGTACGCGCTGTCCAGGACGGCCGCCTTGGCATTGCCCTGCGCACTGGTGAAGGTCTTCCCGGAGGTGATCTTCGAGGTCGTCAGCGGGCCGAGGTCGAGGTGCGCCACGTCGACGCCCTGCACGGAGTAGTTGTCGACGCCGAAGTCCGCGCCGCCGCCCTGGACCTTCGGCCGTGCGCCGGGAGCGCTCTGACCGCCGTCCGCACCGGTGCCGGACTGCGCGGTGCCCCGGGTGAACCGGCCGCTGATCTTGACCACTTGGAGTCCGAGACCGCCGACGGCGTCGGCCACGCCCGGCTGCGCGGCGACCTGCGCTACCACCGAGGACTTCAGCGACTGGAAGCCCTGCACCCTCACGTTGTCGGAGCTCTGCTCGGCGCCGCTGTCGTCGCCGCGGGCGTCGAAGTCGAACCTCGGCCCCCCGCCCCCGGAGGAGGACGCGCTCTGCGCCTTGGTGACGGTCATGTCGGTGCCCAGGCCGTACAGGGACTGGAGTACCTTGCCCTGGGCCCGGGTCATGCCCGCCGACACCGAGGTGACGGTGATGACCAGCGCGATACCGAGGGCCAGCCCCAGCGCGACGACCAGGGCGGCCTTCCGCCGCCGGCGGAGTTCGCGCCGGAGATAGATGAGAAACATGCGTGTCCTCGCGTCGTGCCCCGTTGGGGACCGTGGATGCAGGACCCCGTGGGGTCACGGCGAGAAGCTATGGCCGGGGATTTACGGAAGGCTGAGGCGCGCATGTGGGTCGGATGAGAAGGTCGGCGCCTGGATGAGAAGCGTTTCAACGGTGGTGCGCACGAGGGTCCGCGCGGCCATGCACGATGGGGAGAACCAGAGATGACGGACGGAACGCCGTGGGGCGGGGACGGTCACGGCGGTCGCCAGGGTTTCGGCGACGGCTCCGGACCGGGACACGGCAGTGGTCACGGCAGGCCGTCCCCGCCGTCGCACGGCCGCGGGCGGAGGCCGTACCCGCGGATGCCCGCCTACGCGCCGCCGCGCTCAGCGGCACGGCCCCGGCGCGCCGCGCTGCTGCTCGCCCTCGCCGGTGTCGCCACCGCCGTCCTGGTGGCCGGCATCCTCATAGCGAGCCCCTGGAGCGACGATTCCGCGGGGACCGCCTCCGGCGGCTCGCCGACGGCGGCCGGCAAGGACCCGGCCGCGGACGCCGCGCGGATGCTGCGCGAGGCCGCGGACACCCTGGAGAAGGCCCAAGTACTGTCGTACCGAGGGGAGTTCGCCCGCGACGCGGGCTCGACCACGCCCTTCGACCTGCAGACCACACCGGGCGGATGGGGCCGCGGCTCCCTCGGCGACGAGGGCGGGACCGTACGGATGCTCACCGCCGGCGACCACCGGCTGGCCAAGGCGGACCAGGCGTACTGGAAGACCCGCGGCTACTCCGGCGACGTGCTGGACCGGATCTCCGGCCAGTGGCTCGACGCGGCCTCCGACCTCCCCGAGATCGACGACCTGACGGCCCCGCTGGCCCCCGCCAACGTCGCCGCCCTGCTCCGGGACGCGGCCGGCAGCGCGTCCTCCGCCACCGCCGCCCCGACCCGGGTGGCCGGCCGGGCCGCCACGCTGCTGTCCACCCCGGGCGGGAGCTTCTCCATCAGCGACTCCGCGCCCCGCACCCTGCTCCGCCTGGCTTCCGGCACCTCCCCCGCCGCGACCGGGCCGCTCCCGCTGGCCGACGGGACGGACGCCTCCGTCTCCGTGCTCACCGGCACCGACCGCGACGCGTTCACCACCGGGTTCGAGCAGGACCTGACGGCGCTGCGGACCGCCGTCGACCCCACGGTCACCTTCACCACCGTCGGCACGGCGCGCTTCTCCCCCTGCGGCAGCACCCGTTGCACGGCCCGCTTCACGCTCCAGAACTCCGCGTACGGGTCGGCGGGCGCCCAGGCGAGCGCCGACTCCCCGGTGCACGCGGAGATCACCATCGACATGACGCTCGACGGAAGGAAGATCAAGCGCTGTGCCTACCAGCGGACGATGCAGCCCTCCGGCTCGGTCGCGCTGACCTGCACGGCCACCTACACCGCCGCCACCAGCAGCGACCACACCGTCCGGGGCGTGCCCGACGCCTGGGCGCGGGCCGTCCCGGACGACGAACTGGCCCGGCTGCGCGAGGGCTTCGCCAAGGGCACGACCGACGGTCAGGCGGCCTGACCCGCCCGGGGCAGCCGTGCCCGGCCGCCGTCGAGGGTGACGCGCAGGCCGTCCGCGGTCACCCGCGCCGAGGTGGCCCGGAGCGCCAGCGGGTAGGCGCCGCGCGGCGCCCGCCCGGCCAGGCGCCGCTCGATGCGGGCGGTCGTCTCCGGCGGGGCGGCCCTGCCCAGGACGACGGCGCCGGTCACGGTGAGCGTCACCCGGCCGTCCACCACCCCGGGGCGCAGCGTCACCTCGCCCAGTCCGCCGCCGAGTTCGAGCCGCAGGGTGCCGGCGGCGGGATCCGGGCGCACCGCGGTCACCGGCGGGCCGCCCTGCCCGTCCTCCGTCGCCAGGGAGGCTGCGGGGAACCGGAGGTCGGCGTGCGTCGCGGCGACGGTGCGCCCGCCCGTGCCACGATCAGCGCCGCCGCCGAGTCCCCCGAGGGCGGCGCGTGCTTCACGGTCCGGCTGCCCGTTCCCCGTTGACCCCGCCGGACCCGGGTGGTCCCCAATTCCCCTTGCCGTGAGTCCACTCGAAGGCGTTGGCTGGTCTTCCATGGAGTACACGCAGCTGGGCCGCACCGGTCTGAAGGTCAGCCGCATCGTGCTGGGCACGATGAACTTCGGCGGGCAGACGGACGAGACGGACAGCCACCGGATCATGGACGCCGCGCTGGACGCGGGGGTCAACTTCTTCGACACCGCGGACATCTACGGCACGGCCGAGGAAAAGGGACTGACGGAGAAGGTCATCGGCGCGTGGTTCGCACGCGGCGGGGGCCGGCGCGACAAGGTCGTGCTGGCCACGAAGGTGTACGGCAACATGTCGGACGACGGAAAGGCGTGGCACGAGCAGTCCTGGCCCAACCACGACCGGCTCACCGCGCTGCACATCCGGCGGGCGGCCGAGGCGAGCCTGCGGCGGCTCGGCACGGACCACATCGACGTCTACCAGTTCCACCACATCGACCGCGCGACCCCCTTCGAGGAGATCTGGCAGGCGGTCGACGTGCTGATCCGCCAGGGGAAGATCCTCTACGCCGCGTCGTCGAACTTCCCCGGCTACAAGATCGCGCAGGCCAACGAGCTCGCGGCGAACCGGGGCATGGTGGGCCTGGTCAGCGAGCAGTGCCTGTACAACCTGGCGGAGCGGCGCGCCGAGGCCGACGTGATCCCGGCGGCGCGGGAGTACGGCCTCGGGGTGATCCCGTGGTCGCCGCTGCACCAGGGACTGCTGGGCGGCGCGCTGCGCAAGGAGCGCGAGAACACCGGCTCCCGCACCAAGGTCGGCCGGTCGGCCGCGGGGCTGGCCGATCCGGTGGTCAGGGCCAAGGTGCAGGCGTACGAGGACCTGCTGGACAAGCACGGTCTGGAGCCGGGCGAGGTGGCCCTGGCGTGGCTGCTGACCCGGCCCGGGGTCACGGGGCCGATCGTGGGGCCGCGCACGATGGAGCAGTTCACGTCGGCACTGCGCGCGGTGGAACTCAAGCTGGACGCGGAGGTGCTGGCCGGGCTGGACGAGATCTTCCCGGGGCCGGGCCCGGCCCCCGAGGCGTTCGCCTGGTGAGTCGCGTCACACCGGGGCCGCCGGGAGCCGCTTCGCCATGAACCGCTCCGGGCGGCCGTCGGGCATGAGGCCGCGCTCTCCGGAGTCCTCGAAGCCGTTGCGGCGGTAGAGCGCGGCGGCCGGCTCGTTGCCGTCCGCGACGGCGAGGGTGAGCACCGCGGCGCCGGTCCCCGCGGCCCAGGTCTCGACGGCCCGGATCAGCAGGTCGCCCACGCCGTGGCCGCGCGCGTCGCGCGCCACCCACATCGAGATCAGTTCGGCGGTGCCGGGGTGCTCGCCGGGGACGCCACTGGCCATGCCCGCGGGCACCCCGTCGAGCTCGGCGACCAGGTGCGTGCCGGGTGTGGCGAGCCGGTCCCGCCAGCGCTCCTCGCGGTCCCCCGCGCCCTGCCAGTCGGCGAGCCGGGAGCCGAAGGCGCCGGGCGCCTCGGCGAGGGCGGTCAGGCGCAGCCCTCGCCACAGCCGCCAGTCCTCCGGGGTGAGCGTCCTCAGTGCGGTCGTGCGCAGTTCGGTCATCCGGGCAGGTTGCCGCCGGGCGGGACCCGACGGCAACCGGTTTTCGGCCCGGAGGACGCGAAGCGGCGGACGACGCTCAGCGGGCGCCGAGCAGGTGGTTCATCGCCAGCTGGTCGAGCTGCTCGAAGGCGAACCCGCGCTCGGCGGCGGCCTCGACGTCGAAGTCCTCGAAGGCGCTGCGGTCGGCGAGGAAGCCGGCCAGGGTCTCGCCCTCGGCGAGGGTCGGCTGCGCGAGCTGGTCCAGGCGCGCGGCCTTCAGCGCCTCCTGCACGGCCGGGTCGGCGCGGAACGCGGCGGCCCGCTCCTTGAGGATGAGGTAGTTGCGCATGCAGCCCTCCGCCGAGGCCCACACACCGCTGAAGTCCTCGGTCCGCGGGGGCTTGAAGTCGAAGTGCCGCGGGCCCTCGTAGCCGGCCGTCTCCAGCAGGTCGACCAGCCAGAACGCGGAGCGCAGGTCGCCGGCGCCGAAGCGCAGGTCCTGGTCGTACTTGATGCCGGACTGGCCGTTCAGGTCGATGTGGAACAGCTTGCCGTGCCACAGCGCCTGGGCGATGCCGTGCGGGAAGTTCAGCCCGGCCATCTGCTCGTGGCCGACCTCGGGGTTCAGGCCGACGAGCTCGGGGTGCGCCAGCTCGTTGATGAACGCCAGCGCGTGGCCGACGGTCGGCAGCAGGATGTCGCCGCGCGGCTCGTTGGGCTTGGGCTCGATGGCGAAGCGAAGGTCGTAGCCCTGCTCGAGGACGTACTCGCCCAGCAGGTCGAAGGCCTCCTTGAAGCGGTCCAGGGCGACCCGCACGTCCTTGGCGGCACCGGACTCGGCACCCTCGCGACCGCCCCAGGCGACGTAGACCTTGGCGCCGAGCTCGGCGGCGAGGTCGATGTTGCGGATGGTCTTGCGGAGCGCGTAGCGGCGCACGTCACGGTCGTTGGAGGTGAAGGCACCGTCCTTGAAGACCGGGTGGGTGAAGAGGTTGGTGGTGGCCATCGGCACCTTGAGGCCGGTGGCGTCCAGCGCCTGGCGGAAGCGCTTGATGTGGCCCTCGCGGGCGGTGTCGTCCGACCCGAAGGGGATCAGGTCGTCGTCGTGGAACGTGACGCCGTACGCGCCGAGCTCCGCCAGGCGGGTCACGCTCTCGACCGGGTCGAGCGCGGGGCGGGTGGCGTCGCCGAAGGGGTCGCGGCCCTGCCAGCCGACGGTCCAGAGACCGAAGGTGAACTTGTCGTCGGGGGTGGGGGTGAAACTCATCGCGGCGGCTCCTATTCGTAAGACCGTTGAACAAATTAATATGCGAACGCCGCTTTGTGAAGGGAGCCGCAGCATGAGCCGCGACATGGGGCACGGAACGATCGCACTGGGTGTGGACAGCTCCACGCAGTCCACCAAGGTGCTGGCAGTCGAGGTGGAGACCGGAAAGGTGCTGGCCAGGGGCCAGGCACGGCATGTGGTGAGCGAGGGGGAGGGCCGCGAGACCGACCCCGAGGTGTGGTGGAGAGCACTCGGCGAGGCACTGGCCCAGCTCGGCCCGTACGCCGCCGAGGCCGGCGCGATCTCCGTCGGCGGGCAGCAGCACGGCCTGGTCGTCCTGGACGCGGACGGCAGGCCGCTGCGGCCCGCGCTGCTCTGGAACGACGTGCGCTCCGCGCCCCAGGCCGCCGCCCTGGTCGACCGGCACGGCGCCGCCTGGTGGGCGGAGCGCTTCGGCAGCGTGCCCGGCACGAGCTTCACCGTCACCAAGTGGGCCTGGCTGGCCGAGCACGAGCCGGAGGCCGCCAAGGCCGCGGCGGCCGTGCGGCTGCCCCACGACTTCCTCACCGAGCGGCTGAGCGGGGCCGCCGTCACCGACCGGGGCGACGCCTCCGGCACCGGCTGGTGGGCCACCGACACCGAGGCGTACGACGAGGCGATGCTGGCCTCGATCGGCCTGGACCCGGCCCTGCTGCCCCGCGTCCTCGGCCCCGGCGAGCGGGCCGGCGCCGTGCTGCCGGGCCTGCCGCTGAGCGAGGGCGCCCTGGTCGCCGCGGGCACCGGCGACAACGCCGCCGCCGCCCTCGGCCTCGGCCTCGCCCCCGGCCAGCCGGCGCTCAGCCTCGGCACCTCCGGCACCGTCTACACCCCCTCGGCCTCACGTCCCGCCGACCCGACGGGCATCGTGGCCGGCTTCGCCGGCGGCCACGGCGGCTGGCTCCCGCTGGCGTGCACCCTCAACTGCACGCTCGCCGTCGACAAGGTCGCGGCCCTGCTCTCCCTGGACCGGGAGGCGGTCGCCCCCGGCGGCTCCACCGTGCTGCTGCCGTTCCTCGACGGCGAGCGCACGCCCAACCTCCCGTACGCCTCCGGCCTGCTGACCGGGCTGCGGCACGACACCACTCCGGGGCAGATTCTCCAGGCCGCCTACGACGGGGCCGCGTACGCCCTGCTCAGCGCGCTCGACCAGGTCCTCGCGGTCGACGGCGCCCCCTCCGACGCCCCGCTGCTGCTGATCGGCGGCGGCGCCCGGGGCACCGCCTGGCGGGAGACCGTCCGGCGGCTCTCCGGCCGCGCGGTGCGCGTCCCGGTGGCCGACGAGCTCGTCGCGCTCGGCGCGGCGGCCCAGGCGGCGGCCCTGCTGACGGGCGAGACCCCGCAGGAGATCGCCCGCCGCTGGAACACCGCGGAGGGTCCGTCGTACGACCCGGTGCCGCGCGACGAGGAGTCCCTCGGCCGCATCGGGGCGGAGCTGTCGCGGGCCTTCGGGGTGGAGTGAGCGGTCCCCGGCGGCGACGCGGCCTTTCGGTGGGGCCCGCGCGGAGCGTCCTCCGCGCGGGCCGCGCCGCTCCGGGAGACGTTCGCCACTTCGTACGGCCTTGACAAGATCGCTTGCCGGAACGGCAAATGGAGACATGGCAGACGACGACATCCCCGGCGTGCTGTCCGCCGTCGGACCCCGGCTGCGGGCCCTGCGGCGGGAGCGCGGCGCCACGCTCGCACAGGTCGGCGAGACCACCGGGATCTCGTCGAGCACCCTGTCCCGGCTGGAGTCCGGGCAGCGCAAGCCCACGCTGGAACTGCTGCTGCCGCTGGCGAAGGCGTACGGCGTGCCGCTGGACGAGCTGGTCGGAGCGCCGCCGACCGGGGACCCGCGCGTCCATCCGCGCCCGGTCACCCGGCACGGGCAGACCTTCGTGCCGCTCACCCGCTACCTGGGCGGGCTGCACGCGTACAAGATGATCATCCAGGCGCCCCAGGACCCGGCCGTACGGCCCGAGCAGGGGCGCCACGAGGGGTACGAGTGGGTCTACGTGCTGTCCGGCCGCCTGCGGCTGGTCCTCGGCGACCACGACCTGGTGCTGACCGCGGGCGAGGCCGCCGAGTTCGACACCCGCACCCCGCACGGCTTCGCCAACGCGGGACCGCAGCCCGTGGAGTTCCTGAGCCTCTTCGGGGCGCAGGGCGAGCGGATGCACGTACGGGCCCGGCCGGCGGGCGGTTGACCGGGCCGCAGGGCGTGCGAGGGTGGGGGCATAACCGTATGAAACAGACATCGGACATCGAGCACCGGACGAGAGGGGATCGGCACGTGGCGGACGGCCCGGGATCGCAGGCGGGCGTGCGGAAGCGGAATCTTGCCCTGGTGGCCCATGCCGTGGCCGAGCACGGCGAGATGTCGCGCGCCGCGGTGGCCGCCGAGGTCGGGCTGACCCGCGCGACGGTCTCGACGCTGGTGGACGAGTTGCTGGCGGCCGGGCTGCTGGTGGAACTCGGCACGCAGCGCCCCGGCACGGTCGGCCGGCCCGGCACCGCGCTCGCCCTCAGCGACACCGGCCCGGTGGGCCTGGGCGCCGAGGTCGGGGTCGACCACCTGGCGGTCTGCGCGATCGACCTGCGCGGCACGGTCCGTGTCCGGGCCCGCGTCGAGACCGCCAACCGCGGCCGTCCCGCGCCCGAGGTGCTGCGCGAACTCGCCGCGCTCGTACGGCAGGTGACGGCGGAGGCCCGGGAGGACGGGCTCTTCCCCGCCGGGCTGACGGTCGCCGTACCGGGACTGGTCGGACGGGACCGGCGGCAGGTGACGCGCGCCCCCAACCTCGACTGGGAGGACGTGCCGGCCGCGGAGTTCTTCGACGGCCTCACCCCCACCGCGACGCTGGTCGACAACGAGGCCAACCTCGGCGCGCTGGCGGAGCTGTGGCTCGGCGGCCACGAGGGCGTCACGGACTTCGTGCACGTCTCCGCGGAGATCGGCATCGGCGCCGCGCTCGTCGTCGACGGCCGGCTGTTCCGCGGCGCCCGCGGCTTCGCCGGGGAGCTCGGCCACGTACCGGTGTTCCCCAACGGCCCCCGCTGCTCGTGCGGCTCCCGGGGCTGCCTGGAGCAGTACGCGGGCGAGGAGGCGGTACTGCGGTCCGCCGGGATCCGCCTCGACCGGTCGGACGCCCTCAAGGCCCTGCACACCGCGGCCGCCGGGGACGACCCGGCGGCACTGAAGTCGCTGGCCGCGGCCGGGCAGGCGTTCGGCATCGCGCTCAGCGGCGCGGTGAACCTGCTGGACCCGCAGGCCGTCGTGCTGGGCGGCACCCTCGCCGCACTCGCCCCCTGGCTGCGCGGGGCGCTGGTGCGGGAGCTGGACCGCCGCGTGACGGACCGCCAATGGCCCGCGGACGCCGTCCTGGTGTCCCGGCTGGGCCGCGAGGGCGTCCTGCTGGGCGCGGCCTACAGCGTCGTGCGCGACGTCCTCGACGACCCCCAGCAATTGCGAACCTCCTAGCCCCCGGGGCCCGTTACGATGCGGGCGCGCCGCACGGGGAGGCGGCGCGGATCGTTTCGTCCCAGGGGGATTCCCGTGTTCGTGCTCTGCATCCTGCTGCTGATCGCGGCCGTCGTGCTGTTCCTGGTCGGCCGCGGCCGCACCGGGGGCTGGAAGCTGGGCGCCGCGCTCAGCGCCCTCGCCGGTGTGCTGGCCGGCGTCTTCGCCTGCGTCCACGTCGTGAACGCCTACGAGGTCGGCGTGCCGGTGACCTTCGGCAAAATAGGCTCGCCGTTGACCTCCGGCGTCCACCTCACGTCGCCGTTCACCGACATCACGTCCTTCTCCACCCGCCCGGCGGACCTCGACCTCTACGACAAGGACGTCGTCGAGGTCCGTTCCTCGCAGGGCGGTGTGCTGTACGCGGACGTCACGGTGAAGTGGGCCGTCGTGCCCGCCAAGGCCGTCGCCCTCTACCGGCTGGCGGGCAACGAGGAGGCCATCCAGGAGCGCCTGGTGGTGCCGGACAGCCGCGAGATCATCCGCAACGTCTTCGCCGGGCACACCAGCGAGGAGGGCTACGCCTCCGCGCGTGAGGAGATCGGCCGGGAGATCGACGCCCTGATCAAGGAGCGCCTCGCGCCCCGCGGCATCGACATCACCGCCGTCAACCTGCGCAATGTGCGCCCCTCCGACCAGTTGCAGACGCAGATCGACAAGAAGATCCAGCAGGAGCAGGACACCGAGCGGGCGGTCGAGGCGGCGCGCACGGCCAAGGCCGAGGCCGAGCGCAAGCGCATCGAGGCGGAGGGCATCGCCCGCGCCAACCAGATCATCGCCCGTTCGCTGAACGACAAGGTGCTCTACAACCAGTGCCTGGAGGCCTTCAAGGAGGCCGCCAAGGCCAACCCGGTCTACGCGGTCCCCTGCGGCACGAACGCCGGCGGGTCCCCGGTCATCGTCGACGGCACCAAGAAGTAGCCCGCACACGCCGAGGGGCCCGGAACCGTTCGGTTCCGGGCCCCTCGCGCGCCGAGAGGGATCAGACGGCGCTGCCGGCCTTCCAGTCGGCCCAGCTCATGTTCCAGCCGTTGAGCCCGTTCGCCGGGTCGACGGTCTTGTCCTTGGAGTTCTTCACGATCACGACGTCGCCGACGATCGAGCTCTGGTAGAACCAGTACGCGTCGGTGCCGGTGTCCTTGGCGCCCTTGGTGTCGTTCAGGCCCACACAGCCGTGGCTGGTGTTGACGTGGCCGAAGACGTAGTCCGAGCCCCAGTAGTTGCCGTGGATGAAGGTGCCGGACGTGGTCAGGCGGATGGCGTGCGGCACGTCCTTGATGTCGTACTCGCCCTTGCCGTCGTCGTCGGTGAAGCCGACGGTGGCACCGTTCATCCGGGTCTCGGTGAACTTCTCGGACATCACCATCTGGCCGTTGTAGGTGGTGTGCTCGTCCGAGCCGGCCGAGATCGGGATGTTCTTGATGACCTTGCCGTCACGGACGACCTTCATCTGGTGGGTCGAGGCGTCGACCGTGGAGACCTGGCTGCGGCCGATCTTGAAGGAGACCGTCTTCTCCTGGACGCCGTAGACGCCGTCGGCACCCTGGACACCGTCCAGGTTCAGCTTGACCGTGACGGTGGAGCCGGCGGTCCAGTAGTTCTCGGGGCGGAAGTCCAGGCGGGTGCCGTTGAACCAGTGGCCGACGACCTGCTGGCCGCTGCTGGAGGACACCGTGATCCCGGACTGGACGGCCTTCTTGTCCGTGATGGCCTTGTTGAAGTTGATCGACACCGGCATGCCCACGCCGACGGTCTGGCCATCCTCGGGCGTGTAGTAGCCGATGAAGCTGTGCGCGGCCGAGACGGTGGTGAACGTCGAGTTCTCCGTCGCCTTGCGGCCCTTCGTGTCCTCCGCCTTCGCGACGATCGTGTACTGGGTGGCGCGCTCCAGCGGCGCGTTCGGCGCCCAGCTCGTGCCGTCGGCGGAGATCGTTCCCTCGACCTCCTTGCCGCCCGAGACCGCGGTCATCGTCACGGCGCTCAGCTTGCCGTCGGTCACGGCGACCTTGGAACCGGAGTTGATGCTGACGTTGTCGGCACCGGTCTTGGGGGTGATGGCTATTCGGGCGTCGGAGGCGTCCTGGGCCGCGGCCTCGTCCACCGACGCCTGGGACTTGACGGTGTTGTCGGTTCCGGCGTCCGCCTTGTCCCCCCCGCAGGCGGTCAGCGTGATCGCGCCCACGGCCAGCAGCGCTATCGCTGCCAGCCCTGCCCTGCGCTTGCGGGTGGGGCGCGGGTCGTTGGCTGTGCCGGTCTCGGCGCGCTTCACACGAATCTCCAATGTCTTCGGTACGCGATCCCCCAGCCCGCGGCTACGCGGGCCGCGGACCTCGATTCGAGCCTCGGTCGTACTGTCGGGAACTGCCAGGGTCTTAGGTCCGTTCCTCCACGCCGCAGAGTGTGGGGAACAACACCATCGCGTCGCCCACAGCAGCTCATGCGGAACCCCGGACCCGATGACGGGCCCGGGGCCTGTGAGGCACGCACATATCAAGACGCGTTCAGCGGCTACCCGGTTCCTTCCCCTCCGCATCGGCGTCGTCGGATTCGTCGGCTGTCTCGTCGTCGTAGAGGTCCCACTCATCGGAGTCGGGGTCGTACTCGGTGTGAGCGCAGGACCAGGACGCCTGGACCATCTCGATCCCCGGCACGTCCGTGACCAGGTCGAACGGATCGACCAGGTACGCCAGTGCCTCCGACTCGTCCTGGCGGACCGAGGACTCCGCGTGCTGCCGCTCGTCGTCGGGCATGTACTCGTCGCCGCCGAGCTGGTCGAGCGCGGCATCCGTCAGCTCGTCGGACCCCGTGATCTCCAGGACCAGCTCGACCTGGAGCCGCACGTATCGCGGCCCGCTCTCCCCGATGGGGATGTCAGTAGTGCTCATGTGACGGAGCGTATGCTCGCGCGGCCCGCCGCGGGGGGAGGCACCCGGATCCGGGCCGGAGGATACCCGCGGAGGCGGCGCGGAGGTTGCGGAAGGGGGCGTTCCGGGATCGAACTTCCCTCCGCCCCCCTTGTCTCACTACCATCGGGCTCCACGGTCAAGTCACCGCATCCGCTGGGGGATCCATTGACCTCGTACCGCTCTCCCGCCTACGTCGCCGTCACCGCGGCGGCCGTCCTCGGCGCGCTGTACTTCGTGCCGAACGCGTCCGCCAACCCGGAGCACACGACGACGACGGCTGCCGAGGTGTCCACGACGACCTCCACCACCGCGTCCGGCGGTGCCGGGGATCAGCAGCTCGCGGACACCGGCAGCGTCGACACCACGCCGTACCTGATCGGCGGCACCGCGTTCCTCGGCATGGGCGCGGCGCTCGTCGTCCATGCGAGCCGCCGCGCCCGCGCCTACTGACCGACCGGACTCAGGCGAGCGGCCCGGTCGCCGACTCGGCCGCCGCCACCAGGGCGCCGCTGCGCACGAACGCGTACGCGGCCGCCAGGTCCGGCGCCAGGAAGCGGTCCGGGCCCGGCCCGGTCACATCCGCCTCACGCGCGGCCTTCAGCACCGCCTGTGACGCCGGCGCGGACACCAGCACCTCGCTGCCCTGCACCCGCAGCTCGATCGCCCGGGACGCGGCGACCAGTTCGATCGCCACGATGCGGGCCAGGTTGTCCACGGCCTGCCGCAGCTTGCGCGCGGCCGACCAGCCCATCGAGACGTGGTCCTCCTGCATCGCCGAGGAGGGGATGGAGTCCACCGAGGCCGGCACCGCGAGCCGCTTGTTCTCGCTGACGAGCGCGGCCTGCGTGTACTGAGCGATCATCAGGCCCGAGTCCACGCCCGGGTCGTCGGCCAGGAACGCGGGCAGGCCGTGCGAACGGCTCTTGTCCAGCAGCCGGTCGGTGCGCCGTTCCGCTATCGAGCCGAGGTCGGCGGCGGCGATGGCCAGGAAGTCCAGCACGTACGCCACCGGGGCGCCGTGGAAGTTGCCGTTGGACTCCAGCCGCCCCTCGCCGTCCTCCCCGAACACCACCACGGGGTTGTCGACGGCCGCTGCCAGTTCGCGTTCCGCGACGGTCCGCGCGTGCGCGACGGTGTCGCGGCCCGCACCGGCCACCTGCGGCGCGCAGCGGATCGAGTACGCGTCCTGCACGCGGGGCGCGTCGTCCTGGTGGTGCCCGGTGAGTCCGGACCCGGCGAGCACCCGGCGCATGTTGTCGGCGCTGGCGGCCTGGCCCGGGTGCGGGCGGATCGCGTGCACCTCGGGGGCGAGCACCTTGTCGGTGCCGAGCAGCGCCTCCAGGGACAGCGCGGCGGTGACGTCGGCGGAGGTGAACAGCAGGCGCAGGTCGTCGAGGGCCATGACGAGCATGCCGAGCATGCCGTCGGTGCCGTTGATGAGGGCAAGGCCCTCCTTCTCGCGCAGCTGGACGGGCGTGATGCCGTGCTCGGCCAGCAGCTCGGGGACGGGGCGCACCACGCCGTCGGGGCCCTCCGCCTCGCCCTCGCCCATCAGCACCAGCGCGCAGTGCGCGAGCGGGGCCAGGTCGCCGGAGCAGCCCAGCGAGCCGAACTCGTGGACCACCGGGGTGATGCCGGCGTTGAGCAGGGCGGCCATCGTCTCGGCGACGACGGGGCGCACACCGGTCCGGCCGGAGGCGAGCGTCTTCAGCCGCAGGAACATCAGCGCGCGGACGACCTCGCGCTCCACCCGCGGGCCCATGCCGGCCGCATGCGAGCGCACGAGGCTGCGCTGCAGCTGGGCGCGCAGCTCGGGGCTGATGTGCCGCACCGCCAGCGCGCCGAAGCCGGTGGAGACTCCGTAGACGGGCTCCGGCTTGGCCGCCAGCGCGTCCACGACGTCGCGCGCCGCGGCGATCCCGGCCAGCGCCTCCGCCGACAGCTCCACGTGCGCGCCGCCCCGGGCGACCGCCAGCACATCCTCCACCGTGGCCCCGTGGGCCCCGATCACCACGTTATGCATACCCATATTCACGCACCCTACGGACTGAATCGCTAGCTGTCACGTGTCCGGTTTCCGACCCCCGTGGGGCCTCCTGACGACGTACGGCCACGGCGGCGCGGAGACCACGCCCCCCGTGACGCACCCCACGCAAGCCCACCCTCCCGCGCCCGGCGCGGCGCCAGGCCGCCGGTTCGCGGCAGCCCTGGCGGCCGCGGCCCCCATCGACCGCGCGGCCCCGCCCTGCCCACACACGCGTTCCCCAGCACACGAAGGGCGACAGGAACACGCCCCGCCTCGGCCCGCCCACCGGAACGCGGAAGCCACAGCCCCGCCACCGGCCCGTAGCCCGACGCCACAGGCACCGAACCGACCGAGCGGCCCACCCACAGCGCACGACGGGCAGCGGGAAAACGTCCCCGCCGCACCCGGCCATCGGCGCCCGAAGCAACGAACCCCGCCGACGTCGGCCCGCCCACGCCGACGACGGCACGCCGGACTCCCCCAAGCCCGCGTGCACCGCACCCTGGGCCGGCCACCAGCCCGGGCGGCACGACAGGGCATCGGCCTGCCCGCCATGCCCCCGCAGACGGGGGCTCCGTCCAGCGCACGGCGGGAGACGGAAGCACGTACCCGCCGAGCACGAAGGCCACGGCGCCCACCACACGCGGACAGGCCAGTCGGAACACCGGGAGCGCACACCCGCCGCACGCGGGGACATCGGCGCGAGCCGGGACCGCACGGGCTTCGCCCGCCTAGTCGCGGCCGCGGAAGCGGCGGCGTTCGACGTCGTGCCCGACGGGCTGGTCGGCGAGACGGACGACCGGGTCCTCCGGGGCACCGCGGCCCGCCACGACCGGCTCGATGGAGTGCAGCGCCTTGGCCCGGTACTGCGCGGCGTCCGCGAGCCGGAACAGCCGTCGCGCCGAGGTGACCGGCCCGATCTCCGCGTCCGTCGAGGCCACCCCGACCGCGACCCCGTCACCGAGTCCCAGCCACTTGGTCCGTACGCAGAGCTCCTCCGCCACCCGGACCACGTCCTCGGCCCCGTGCCCCACGGACAGCAGGCAGAACTCGTCGCCGCCGAGCCGGGCCACCAGGCTCTCCGCCAGCGCCGCGCCGCACAGCGAGAGGACCGAGCCGAAGCCGACCAGCAGGCGGTCGCCGACCGCGTGCCCGAGCTGGTCGTTGACCCGTTTGAGGCCGTTGAGGTCGCAGACCACCAGGCTGACGGGGGTGCCGTCGCCGCGGTGCCGTTCCAGGGCCTCCTCCAGGCGCTGGTCGACCGCGCGCCGGTTGGCCAGCCCCGTCAGCGGGTCGGTGAAGGCCAGCCGCCGGACCTCCGCCAGCCGCTCGGTCTGCGCGATGCCGGCGGCCGTGAGCGCCGCCAGGACGGTGGCGAACTCCGTGTCGTCCCGGTCGAAGACCGGCCGCCCCGCCGCCCGGGCGACGTACAGCTCGCCCCAGGCGAGCCCGTGCAGCAGGATCGGCGCGATCACGCAGGACGAGCGGCCGCGCCGGCGCAGCATGGCGACCCGCTGGTGGCAGTAGGCGTCCGCGCGGTCGCCCGCCGGGCCGTCCGCGGTCTCGACCCAGGCGTGCGGCTCGCCGCCCTCGGTCCACCGGCCGTGCAGGAACTCCACGATCTCGGGGAAGTCGGCGACCGAGTACACCTCCTCGGCCGGCTGCGCCTCCTCCTCCGGCGCGAGATCGCCGTCGTTGACCAGGACCCGCAGCCGCCCGCGGTCGCGCTCCCAGCGGGAGACCGCCGCCATGGTGCCGCCGAGGGCGATCCGCGCGGCGGTCGCGGCGGCGACGACCGCCTCCATCGGCGACTTCGCCGCGGCCACCGCCCGCGCCAGCTCGGCGACGGCGCGCAGTCGCACGTCCCCGCCGCCGGTGCCGTTCATGCGCCCGTCTCCTGTCGCCGCCACTTTTTACCAGTTTGCGACGTTTACCGGATCGCGCGCGCTTCAAGCCCGCCCGGCACGGCCGTTTCCCGCGCCAATCACTCCCCCGGCCACACCGGGTCGCGCTTCTCGTTGAACGCCGCGACGCCCTCCGCCCGGTCCCCGGAGAAGGCGACCGAGCGCCAGGCCGCGTCCTCCACGTCCAGGCCGGTGCGCAGGTCCGTGCCCTGGCCGAGGCGCAGCGCCCGCTTGGCGGCCCACAGCCCCACCGGGGAGTTCCGGGCCATCCGCTCGGCCAGCGCCAGCGCCTCGGCGCCGTCCTGGCCCTCCTCGGCGAGGACGTCCACCAGGCCCAGCGCGAGCGCTTCCGCGGCCGGCACCCGCCGTCCCGTGAAGATCAGCTGCGCCGCCCGGGCGGCACCCACCCGGCGCGGGAGCAGCTGCGTGCCGCCGCCGCCGGGGATCACACCGACGCTGACCTCCGGCAGGCCCACCACGGCCGTCGGGTCCGCCACGATCACGTCGCAGGCCAGCGCCAGTTCGTAGCCGCCGCCCAGCGCGTAGCCGTGCACGGCGGCCACCGAGGGCATCGGCAGCTCCAGCACTGCGGTGTAGGCGGCCCGGGTGTGCGGGCGCTGCTTCATCAGGTCGGCGTCGGAGAAGGAGTTGCGCTCCTTGAGGTCGGCGCCCACGCAGAAGGCCCGTTCGTGGGTCGAGGTCACCACGACCACGCTCACCGACCGGTCGGCGGCCAGGGCCGCGCACGCCTCGGTGATCGCCCGCGCCATCTCGGTGGAGACCGCGTTCATCGCCTTCGGCCGGTCGAGCACCAGCTCGGCGACCCGCCACGCGTCACCGTGCCGGCGGACCGCCACCCACTCACCAAACCGCAGCTCGGACATTGCCACGCACCCTTCGGGTCGGCCGTTGATGATCGTGAACCAACCCGAGCAGGGTAGGGCGCCGCCCCCGCCGGCGAAAGCTTCGCCGGGCCGTGCCCGCCCGGCGTCGGCGATCAGCCCCCGCGCCGGCTCAGCAGCCAGGGCTCCACGACGCCGAGACCACGTACCGGCCGCCGCCACATCGGCTGCAGCGCGAACCGGTACTTCTCGTCCGACCCGGGCTCGACCTCCGCCTCCGACTCGGGCGCCTCGCCGCCGGCGACCAGTGCCTGCGCGAGCTCCCCGTCCACGAGCACCGCGTCCCGGGGCGCTATCGAGGTCAGCCGGCTCGCCAGGTTCACCGTCGTGCCGAAGACGTCGCCCATGCGTGTGGTGACCGTGCCGAAGGCGATGCCGACGCGCAGCGCGGGCATCGTCTCGTCGCCGTTCATCGTCTCGATCAGCCGCATGCCGATCTCCGCGGCGGTGCCGGGGTCGTCGGCGATGAACAGCACTTCGTCACCGAGGGTCTTGACCAGCCGGCCGCCGTGGGCGGCGACCTGGTCGGCGGCCGTGGTCTCGAAGGCCTCGACGAGTTCGCCGAGTTCCTCCTCCTCCAGCCGCCGGGTCAGCCGGGTGAAGCCGACGAGGTCGGCGAAGCCGACCGCGAGCCGCCGGTCGACGGCCTCCTCGTCGTCGGAGCGCACGACCCGGCTGGTGGCGGCGGCCAACTGCCGCCGCCAGACGTAGGTCAGGAACTCCTCCAGCTCCGGCAGCAGCAGTTCGACCAGCGGGTAGGCCACCTCGGCCCGGGTCAGGCCGGGCTCGGGCGGCTCGGTCAGCTCCTCCAGGAAGGAGTCGGTCTGCCACTCGGCGAGCCGCGCGGTGGTCTGCCCCGTGGAACGGGCCACTTGGATGGCGGTGTTCTCGCTGATCAGACCGGCCTCCACCAGGCCCGCCAGGCGGCGCAGGGCGAGCACGTCGGCCTCGGTCAGGGCCCGTGCCTGGCCGATGTCGGCGAAGCCCATGGCCCGCCAGAAGCGCGCCGCGAGGTCCATGGAGACGCCGGCGCTGCGGGCTGCCTGGAAGGGTGTGTAGAGCCGCTCGGCGCCCATGATCAGCTGCTCCAGGCGGAGCGCGATGGGGTCCTCTTCCGGCCCGGACGACCCGGCCTCCGGTTCGTCCTCCGGCCCGGCGTCCGGCTCGTCGTCGGGCGCGGTGCCCTCCGGCCCGCTCTCCGGCTCCCGGTCCGGTCCGTCGTGCGACGGGAGGTCGCTCGCGTCGTCCACGGTCACCGCCCGCCCCCTCCAGGGTCCCTGCGTACTGG
This sequence comes from Streptomyces sp. NPDC002574, assembly GCF_042889545.1. Taxonomy (NCBI): domain Bacteria; kingdom Bacillati; phylum Actinomycetota; class Actinomycetes; order Kitasatosporales; family Streptomycetaceae; genus Streptomyces; species Streptomyces sp. NPDC002574. The sequence goes on along the minus strand of NZ_JBIARB010000010.1, from coordinate 160,996 downwards.
CCCTTCCGCACACCTGTTGTATGGCGGTTGCCGCACCCACCATACGACAGGTGTGGCCTGGCTCACTCTCCCGCCGGCCGCACATGGACGACGTCACCCGCGGCGACCGCCCGCTCGCCCGCGGCGGTGGCCACCACCAGGCGTCCGTCGTCGTCCACGGCGACCGCCCGGCCGGTCGCCTCGGTGCCGCCCGGGAGCACCGCGCGCACCGTGCGGCCCAGGGTCGTGCAGCCCGCGGCGTACGCCTGCTGCAGCCGCGAGGCGGCCGGATCACCCTCCGCGCCCAGCCACTCGCCGTACCAGTCGGCCAGCGAGCGCAGCACGGCGCGCAGCAGCGGATCACGGTCGGTGACCTTGGCGCCCGCGAGCGCCAGCGACCCGGCGGCGGGTACCGGCAGCTCCTCCTCGCGCAGGGTGACGTTGAGCCCGATGCCCAAGACGACGGCGTCGTCGCCGACCCGCTCGGCGAGGATGCCGCCCGTCTTGCGCTCCTCGCCGCCGACGGTCACCAGCACGTCGTTGGGCCACTTCAGACCGGTGTCCACACCCGCCGTGCGCGCGACGGCCGTGGCCGTGGCGACCCCGGCGAGCAGTGGCAGCCAGCCCCAGCGGTGGGCGGGGGCGGCGGACGGCCGCAGCAGCACGGAGAAGAACAGCCCGGAGCGGGCCGGCGCCTGCCACTGGCGGTCCAGCCGGCCGCGCCCGGCGGTCTGCTCCTCGGCGACCAGCACCGCGCCCTCGGGCGCGCCCTCGCGGGCGCGGGCGCCCAGGTCGCTGTTGGTGGAGCCGGTGGCCTCGACGAGGTCGAAGGAGGTCCACCGGCTGTCCGGGGTGACGATCGCCTTGCGCAGGGCCGTCACGTTCAGCGGCGGGCGGTCGAGGTCGGACCAGCGGTTCGATGTCATGTGCCCCAGCCTAGGAGCAGGGGTGTGGCCAACGCCGCACTGACCGGGCAGCATCCGCGCGGTTACGCTACGGAAACAGAATTACTCGCCAGTCACGTCACACCCTCAGATCCACCCGACGGGAACAGGAGAGCCGCTTCCCATGGCTGAGCCGGAGTACGACATCCACACGACCGCGGGGAAACTCGCGGACCTGCGCCGCCGCACCGAGGAGGCGACCCACGCAGGCTCGGCGCGCGCGGTGGAGAAGCAGCATGCGAAGGGCAAGCTGACGGCCCGTGAGCGCATCGAACTGCTGCTGGACGAGAACTCGTTCGTGGAGCTCGACGAGCTCGCGCGGCACCGCTCGACCAACTTCGGCCTGGAGAAGAACCGCCCCTACGGCGACGGCGTCGTCACCGGCTACGGCACCGTCGACGGACGCCCGGTCGCGGTGTTCTCGCAGGACTTCACGGTGTTCGGCGGGGCGCTCGGCGAGGTCTTCGGCGAGAAGATCGTGAAGGTCATGGACTGGGCGCTGAAGACCGGCTGCCCGGTCATCGGCATCAACGACTCCGGTGGCGCCCGCATCCAGGAGGGCGTGACCTCGCTCGGCCTGTACGGCGAGATCTTCCGCCGCAACACCCACGCCTCCGGCGTGATCCCGCAGATCTCGCTCATCATGGGCCCCTGCGCGGGCGGCGCGGTGTACTCCCCCGCCATCACCGACTTCGTGGTGATGGTCGACCAGACCTCGCACATGTTCATCACCGGCCCGGACGTCATCAAGACCGTCACCGGTGAGGACGTCGGCTTCGAGGAGCTCGGCGGCGCCCGCTCGCACAACTCCGTCTCCGGCAACGCGCACCACATGGCGGGCGACGAGAAGGACGCCATCGAGTACGTCAAGGCGCTGCTGTCCTACCTGCCGTCCAACAATCTCCAGGAGGCGCCCGCCTATCCCCAGGAGGCGGACCTGGAGGTGGGCGCCGAGGACCTGGAACTCGACGCGCTGATCCCGGACTCGGCGAACCAGCCGTACGACATGCACACGGTCATCGAGCATGTGCTGGACGACGGCGAGTTCCTGGAGACGCAGGCGCTGTTCGCCCCGAACATCGTCACCGGCTTCGGCCGCATCGAGGGCAGCCCGGTCGGCATCGTCGCCAACCAGCCGATGCAGTTCGCCGGCTGCCTGGACATCAACGCCGGCGAGAAGGCCGCGCGCTTCGTCCGCACCTGCGACAGCTTCAACGTCCCGGTCATCACCTTCGTGGACGTCCCCGGCTTCCTGCCGGGCACCGACCAGGAGTGGAACGGCATCATCCGGCGCGGCGCCAAGCTGATCTACGCGTACGCCGAGGCCACCGTGCCGCTGATCACCGTCATCACGCGCAAGGCGTTCGGCGGCGCCTACGACGTCATGGGCTCCAAGCACCTGGGCGCCGACCTCAACCTGGCCTGGCCGACCGCCCAGATCGCGGTCATGGGCGCCCAGGGCGCGGTCAACATCCTGCACCGCCGCACGCTCGCCGAGGCCGGTTCGCCGGAGGAGGCCGAGTCGCTGCGCGCGGAGTTGATGCGGGAGTACGAGGACACGCTGCTGAACCCGTACGTGGCCGCCGAGCGCGGCTACGTCGACGCGGTGATCATGCCCTCGGAGACCCGCATGCACCTGGTGAAGGGGCTGCGGACGCTGCGCAACAAGCGCGAGAGCCTGCCGCCGAAGAAGCACGGCAACATCCCGCTGTAAGGAGTGTGCCCACGATGATGATCAAGGTCGAACGGGGCAACCCGACCCCGGAGGAACTGGCGGCCGTCGTCGCCCTCGTCCAGGCGCGGGCCGCGGCCTCACCCGGCCCCGCCGACGGCCCGCGGCCTGCCGACGAGTGGGCCGCCCCCGCGCGCAACGTGCCGTCCCGGCCGCTCCGCCCGGCGCCGGTGGCCTGGCGCGCCACGTACTGGCCGCACTGAGCCGCGCCCGCGGGGTACCGCCCGCGCCTGAGTATCCGTACTCAGGCGCGGGCACCGCGCACGGCGCACCCTGGACGGATGCTGTGGTCCGACCCGTCCGACGAACCCCCCGAGGAGATGCGGCAGGCCCAGGCGATGCTGCGCCGGGCGATGCTCGTGATCGCCGTCGCCGTCCCCGCCATCACCGCGCTGGTGGCCTGGCGCTGCTGACTACGATGACGGCATGACCGACAGCCGCAGCGCCCGCACCCGCCCGCTCGTCCTCGCGTCCGCCTCCCCCGCGCGGCTCGGACTGCTCAAGGACGCCGGACTCGACCCGCGGGTCGTCGTCAGCGGCGTCGACGAGGAAGCGGTCAGCGCCGGCAGCCCCGCCGAACTCGCCCTGGTCCTGGCCGAGGCCAAGGCCGCCGCGGTCGCCGCCGGGCTGTCCGGCGACGAGGTGGTCATCGGCTGCGACTCCGTGCTCGAGCTGGACGGCCAGGCCCTCGGCAAGCCGTCGGACGCGGAGGACGCCACGGCCCGCTGGAAGTCCATGCGCGGCCGGTCCGGCGTGCTCCGCACCGGACACTGCGTCATCGACCTGGGCGCGGGCGGCCGCAGGGTGTCGGCCACCGGCTCGACCACGGTCCACTTCGGCACCCCGGACGACGACGAGATCGCCGCCTACGTCGCCTCCGGCGAGCCGCTGGCGGTGGCCGGCGCGTTCACGCTCGACGGACGCTCGGCCCCGTTCGTCGAGGGCATCGAGGGCGACTCCGGCAATGTCATCGGGTTGTCGCTGCCGTTGTTGCGGCGGCTGTTCGCGGACCTCGGTCTGCGCATCACCGACTTCTGGGTCTGAGACGTCCGGTCGGAGACGTCTGGGTCCGCGAGGGCCGGGGAGCCGCCGCTCAGACCGCGGCGGGCGCCACGGGGGGCGGCGGGGGCGTGCTCCCGCCCGGCTCGTCGGAGGCCGCCGCTGCCGCCGGGGCCTCACCGCCGGCGTACAGGACCAGGCTGAGCACCACCAGGCCCATGATCACCACCATCCCGACGAACGCCGCCCAGCCCACCGGCGCGGCCAGCCCGGCGGCGAGCACGCCGTGGGTCACCGCGCAGACGATCAGCAGGATGCGGCCGAAGCGCCCGGGGGCACGGTCCCGGACCGCGGTGCGGGCGAGGACGATCGCGCACCCGATGAGGAAGAGCGCCATCACCACGCCGGCCGCCCACGCACCCGCCGCCATCGCGCCGGGCTTCAGCCCGCCCAGGGACATCTGCTGGTGCTCGACGACGATGCCCATCACCCAGTTGACGACGGCGAAGCCGAACGCCTCCAGGACGAGCACCACGGCCGCTGTCGCGACGACACTCCTGCGCACTGCGCGCCCCCTGTCCCTGACCGGCTTACCGCCGGTATCACGTAGGGCGCACGCTACTAACGGGTAGGAGTTGCGGCAAGGGTTTCGTCGCCGCCACCCGTATGGGGCGGCCGCCCGGCAAAGATTTCCCCGGGCCTTCGTGGAGTTCCCACAAAAGCAACGCCCCGTCGGCCACGGTGGAGGCTGGTGACCCGGCCCACACCCCAGGGGCCCAAGCACCGGGATGAATAGGGATTTACCGTGGGAAGCCACGGCATCCGAGCCCCCCGCGGGGACTCGTGTCACCCTCCGTGTGGGCAAGCTCACCCCCAGGGGTGCCTCGGCACGAAGTGTCGCCAGTACCTAAACTCTGCTTGTTTCAAGGAGGGAGCCATCGTGCGCAAGGTCCTCATCGCCAACCGCGGTGAAATCGCAGTCCGCGTCGCCCGTGCCTGCCGGGATGCCGGGATCGCCAGTGTGGCCGTCTACGCGGAGCCGGACCGGGACGCGCTGCATGTGCGCGTGGCCGATGAGGCGTACGCGCTGGGCGGTGACACTCCGGCCACCAGTTACCTGGACATCTCCAAGGTGCTGGCGGCCGCTGCCGAAGCCGGGGCGGACGCCGTCCACCCGGGGTACGGCTTTCTGTCGGAGAACGCCGACTTCGCCCAGGCGGTCCTCGACGCGGGCCTGACCTGGATCGGCCCGCCGCCGCAGGCCATCCGCGACCTGGGTGACAAGGTCGCCGCCCGGCACATCGCGCAGCGCGCCGGTGCGCCGCTGGTGGCCGGCACCCCCGACCCGGTCTCCGGGTCCGAGGAGGTCGTCGCCTTCGCGCGCGAGAACGGCCTGCCGATCGCCATCAAGGCCGCCTTCGGCGGCGGCGGACGCGGCCTGAAGGTCGCCCGCACGCTGGAGGAGGTCCCGGAGCTCTACGACTCCGCGGTGCGCGAGGCGGTCGCCGCCTTCGGCCGCGGCGAGTGCTTCGTCGAGCGCTACCTGGACAAGCCCCGGCACGTGGAGACCCAGTGCCTGGCCGACCAGCACGGCAACGTGGTCGTCGTCTCCACCCGTGACTGCTCGCTGCAGCGCCGCCACCAGAAGCTCGTGGAGGAGGCGCCCGCGCCCTTCCTGACCCCCGAGCAGAACAAGCAGCTCTACAGCGCCTCCAAGGCCATCCTCAAGGAGGCCGGCTACGTCGGCGCGGGCACCTGCGAGTTCCTGGTCGGCACCGACGGCACGATCTCCTTCCTGGAGGTCAACACCCGTCTCCAGGTCGAGCACCCGGTCACGGAGGAGGTCACCGGCATCGACCTGGTCCGCGAGATGTTCCGGATCGCCGACGGCGAGGAGCTCGGCTACGACGACCCGCCGATGCGCGGTCACTCCTTCGAGTTCCGCATCAACGGCGAGGACCCGGGCCGCAACTTCCTGCCGGCCCCCGGCACCGTCACCCGGTTCGACGCGCCGTCCGGCCCGGGCGTGCGCCTGGACGCGGGCGTGGAGGCCGGCAGTGTCATCGGCCCCGCCTGGGACTCGCTGCTGGCCAAGCTGATCGTCACCGGCGCCACCCGGCAGCAGGCGCTGCAGCGCGCCGCCCGCGCCCTGGCGGAGTTCCAGGTCGAGGGCATGGCCACGGCCGTCCCGTTCCACCGCGCGGTGGTCGCCGACGCGGCGTTCGCGCCCGAGGTGTACGGCGGCGAGGGCCCGTTCACGGTCCACACCCGGTGGATCGAGACGGAGTTCGTCAACGAGATCCCGCCCTTCACCGCCGCTCTCGACGGTGAGGAGTCCGAGGAGCCGGGCCGCGAGACCGTCGTGGTCGAGGTCGGCGGCAAGCGCCTGGAGGTCTCCCTCCCGGCCTCGCTGGGCATGACCCTGGCCCGTACGGCGGCCGCGGGAGGCGCCCGCCCCAAGCGGCGCACGGCGAAGAAGGCCGGCTCCGCCGCCTCCGGCGACAGCCTGGCCTCGCCGATGCAGGGCACCATCGTGAAGGTGGCCGTCGAGGAGGGCCAGGAGGTCAAGGAGGGCGACCTGGTCGTCGTCCTGGAGGCGATGAAGATGGAGCAGCCGCTCAACGCGCACCGCTCCGGCACCATCAAGGGCCTGACCGCCGAGGTCGGCTCCTCCGTCTCCTCCGGCGCGCTGATCTGCGAGATCAAGGACTGATCCGAGCTCAGCACCGCACGTACGGCACCGCACGCGGGCCCCGGCCGACGATCGGCCGGGGCCCGCGGTGGTCAGCGGCGACGGGGTGCCAGGTCCGCGATCCGCGCGGCCTGCTGCTCCCCGGCCAGTTGGGCGGTGCGCAGCGGGGACATGCTCCCCGCGACGCCTCCGGCCGACTGGCCGGCGGCCCGGGCGCGCGGCTCACCGGGTGGGGCCGCGCTGCCACCGGAGTAACCCGGTTGCGGGTGCTGGTGCCGGCGGGGGCCCGGCACGGGCGGCATCTCCCGCCGCTGCCGCCCGTGGGGCATCCCGCCGTCGACTCCGTCGGTCGACGCCACCGCGACCTGCACACCGCGGTCTGCCAGCGCCTGGAGCTCGGTCGCGGCACGGTCGTCGCCCGCGGGCGGCGCGTCGGTGACCAGATGCGTGATCAGGTCCGTCGGCACCGTCTGGAACATGGTGTCCGTGCCCAGCTTGGTGTGGTCGGCCAGCACCACGACTTCCGCGGCCGCCTGGACCAGCGCCCGGTCGACGCTCGCGGAGAGCATGTTCGAGGTGGACAGGCCGCGCTCGGCGGTCAGACCGGCCCCGGACAGGAACGCCCGGGAGACCCGCAGTCCTTGCAGGGACTGCTCGGCGCCGCTGCCGACGAGCGCGTAGTTGGACCCGCGGAGCGTGCCGCCGGTCATGACGACCTCGACCCGGTTGGCATGCGCCAACGCCTGCGCCACGAGCAGGGAATTGGTCACGACGGTCAGCCCCGGCACCCGGGCGAGCCGGCGTGCCAGCTCCTGGGTGGTGGTACCGGCGCCGACGACAATGGCCTCGCCCTCCTCGACGAGACCGGCCGCGAGATCGGCGATCGCCGTCTTCTCCGCGGTCGATAGATGGGATTTCTGCGGAAAGCCGGACTCCCTGGTGAAGCCCCCCGGCAGCACCGCACCGCCGTGCCGGCGGTCGAGCAGTCCTTCTGCCTCGAGCGCCCGCACGTCACGCCGTACGGTCACTTCCGAGGTCTGGACGACGCGGGCGAGCTCACGGAGGGAAACCGCTCCGTTGGCGCGCACCATTTCGAGGATCAGTTGGCGACGTTCTGCTGCGAACACGAAACTGACAGTAACGCCAATGACCGTCTGCTATCAGCAGTTTGCACCGATTAACAGAAGTTGTTCGTGAAGTCGGACGCCTCGTGCTATACGGAAAGCTGCGGTCCCGCGCCTGGCGGTTACAGCTCCCCGGCGGCCTTCCGGGTGGCCAACTGCCGTGCCGCCTCGCCGATCGAGCCCGACAGCGACGGGTAGACCGTGAAGGTGTTCGCCATCTGCTCGACGGTCAGATTGTTGTCGACCGCGATCGAGATGGGGTGGATCAGCTCGCTCGCGCGCAGCGAGACGACCACGCCGCCGACCACGATGCCGGTGCCCGGGCGGCAGAAGAGCTTCACGAAGCCGTCCCGGATGCCCTGCATCTTCGCGCGCGGGTTGCGCAGCAGCGGCAGCTTCAGGACGCGGGCGTCGATGATGCCGGCGTCGACGTCGGACTGCGTGTAGCCGACGGTCGCGATCTCGGGGTCGGTGAAGACGTTGGAGGAGACCGCCTTGAGGTTGAGCGGGCCGACCGTCTCGCCGAGGAAGTGGTACATCGCGATCCGGCCCTGCATGGCGGCGACCGATGCGAGCGCGAAGATGCCCGTGACGTCGCCGGCCGCGTAGACGCCCGGCGCGGAGGTGCGGGAGACCTTGTCGGTCCAGATGTGGCCGGACTCCTTGACCTTGACCCCGGCGCCCTCCAGGCCCATGTCGGAGCTGTTGGGTATGGCGCCGACCGCCATGAGGCAGTGGCTGCCGGTGATGACCCGGCCGTCGGAGAGGGTGACCTCGACGCGGTCGCCCACCCGCTTGGCGGACTCGGCGCGGGAGCGGGCCATGACGTTCATGCCGCGGCGCCGGAAGACGTCCTCCAGGACGGCGGCGGCGTCCGGGTCCTCGCCGGGCAGCACGCGGTCGCGGGAGGAGACGAGCGTCACCTTGGAGCCGAGCGCCTGGTACGCGCCGGCGAACTCGGCGCCGGTCACGCCCGAGCCGACCACGATGAGCTCCTCGGGGAGCTCCTCCAGGTCGTACACCTGCGTCCAGTTGAGGATGCGCTCGCCGTCCGGCAGGGCGTCGGGGAGCTCACGGGGACGCCCGCCGGTGGCGATGAGCACGGCGTCGGCGGTGAGGGTCTCGGTCGTGCCGTCGGCGGCCGTGACGACCACCGTGCGGGAGCCGTCGATGGCCTGCATGCCCTCGAGCCGGCCGCGGCCGCGCAGGACGCGGGCGCCGGAACGGGTGACGGAGGCGGCGATGTCGTGCGACTGGGCGAGTGCGAGACGTTTCACACGGCGGTTGACCTTGCCGAGGTCGACGCCGACGACCCGGGCCGCCTGCTCGACGTGCGGCGTGTCGTCCGCCACGATGATGCCCAGTTCCTCGTACGACGAGTCGAAGGTGGTCATCACCTCGGCCGTCGCGATCAGGGTCTTCGACGGCACGCAGTCGGTGAGCACCGACGCCCCGCCCAGACCGTCGCAGTCGACGACGGTCACCTCCGCGCCCAGCTGGCTGGCCACGAGGGCCGCTTCGTATCCGCCGGGTCCGCCACCAATGATCACGATCCGAGTCACGTACCCCATTGTCCCGCACGCGCCAAGTGATCACCGACTGGGCCCCGCGGCCCGGCCGTCGTGGTCGGGTGGGCAGGGCCCCTCTGTCGTACTCTCGTCACCATGTCGCTCTACGCCGCGTACGCCGGCAACCTCGACGCGCGGCTGATGACCCGCCGCGCCCCGCACTCGCCGCTGCGCGGAACCGGCTGGCTCGACGGCTGGCGCCTGACGTTCGGCGGCGAGCAGATGGGCTGGGAGGGCGCGATCGCCACCCTGGTGGAGGACCCGCTGCACCAGGTCTTCGTCGGGCTCTACGACATCGCGCCGGTCGACGACGAGTCACTCGACCGCTGGGAGGGCGTGCCGCTCGGCATCTACCGCCGCCACCAGGTCCGCGCGCACACCCTGGACGGCGACGTGACGGCGTGGATCTACGTCCTCAACGACTACGAGGGCGGCCTCCCCTCCGCCCGCTACCTCGGCGAGCTGGCCGACGCGGCGGAGTCCGCGGGCGCGCCCCACGACTACGTCATGGAACTGCGCAAGCGCCCCTGCTGACCGCCGGGGCGCGGCACCGGGCACGGTGGGGACGAACACCTGGCGAGCGGCACGGAAAGCGCTCACCACCGGACGCCCGGGAGGTCACCATGGGAGCGTCAATCGTGGGATCCTCCGAAGTTTCGCAGACCGTGACCTGAGACGTCTACGCGCGTAGGAGATAACCGGCTACCCTCATCGGCGTGAACTCTTCCGCACATCCCAACGCAGCCCGCACTCCGCTGGGCGACCCGTACGCCGCCGCCACGGAGGCCGCCGCTCGCCTGCGCGAGCTCACCGGCGACGAGACCCACGACGTCGCCCTGGTGATGGGCTCCGGATGGGTGCCGGCCGCCGACCGGCTCGGCGAGGCCGAGTACGAGTTCGCGATCACCGAGCTGCCGGGCTTCCCGCCGCCGGCCGTCGCGGGCCACTCCGGCAAGGTGCGCTCGGTGCGGATGGGCGATCGGCGCGCGCTGGTCTTCCTGGGCCGCAACCACTTCTACGAGGGCCACGGCGTGGCCACCGTGGTGCACGGCGTGCGCACCGCCGTCGCCGCCGGCTGCAAGACCGTCGTGCTCACCAACGGCTGCGGCGGGCTGCGCCCCACCTACCGGCCCGGCCAGGCCGTGCTGATCAGCGACCACATCAACATGACGGCCACCTCGCCGATCGTGGGCGCCAACTTCGTGGACCTCACCGACCTGTACTCCCCGCGGCTGCGCGCGCTGTGCAAGGAGGTCGACCCCTCCCTGGAGGAGGGCGTCTACGTCCAGCTCCCCGGCCCGCACTACGAGACGCCGGCCGAGATCAACATGGTCCGCACCATCGGCGGCGACCTGGTCGGCATGTCCACCACGCTGGAGGCCATCGCGGCCCGCGAGGCGGGTGCCGAGGTGCTGGGCATCTCCCTGGTCACCAACCTGGCCGCGGGCATGACCGGCGAACCCCTCAACCACGAGGAGGTCCTGGAGGCCGGCCGCGACTCCGCCGCCCGCATGGGCGCCCTCCTCGCCCAGGTGCTGGAGCGGATCTGACCGCCCGCCGGGAGGCCGGACGCCGGGCGGGACCGGGGCGCGGACGCCCCGGCCGCCCCTGCACGGCCCCGGCGCCCGGTTCACCTGGTTAGGGAACCCGCGGGCGCGGGGAGGTAACCCCCTGTCCCCCCGGCCCGCGCCGCCCCCACCCCGGCCGCCGCCCGCCGGACGGGCACCGGCACGCCCGCCCGACCCGCGCGGCGGACACGCCGGTCCCGAGACCGGCCACCGCGCGGCGGAGGCGGCACCGACGACCGAGACATCGCAGGAGCATCACGTGGCAAGCGCAAGCGCAGGCGCCGGCAACACCGCAGAGCTGATCCAGCAGGCCCGTACCTGGCTGGCCGAGGACCCCGACCCGGACACCCGCGGCGAGCTGGAGGCCCTGCTCGCCTCCGCCGAGGCCGGCGACCGGGACGCGGCGGACGACCTGGCGGACCGGTTCGCGGGAACCTTGCAGTTCGGCACGGCCGGCCTGCGCGGCGAGATCGGCGCGGGCCCCATGCGGATGAACCGCTCGGTCGTCATCCGGGCTGCCGGGGGCCTGGCCGCGTACCTGAAGGAGCAGGGCCAGGGCGACGGGCTGGTCGTCGTCGGCTACGACGCCCGCCACAAGTCGTACGACTTCGCGCGCGACACCGCCGCCGTCATGGTGGGCGCGGGGCTGCGCGCCGCCCTGCTGTCCCGGCCGCTCCCCACGCCCGTGCTCGCCTTCGCCGTCCGCCACCTCGGCGCGGCCGCGGGCGTCATGGTGACCGCGAGCCACAACCCGCCCCAGGACAACGGCTACAAGGTCTACCTCGGCGACGGCTCGCAGATCGTGCCGCCCGCCGACTCCGGCATCGCCGCCGAGATCGCCGCGATCGGCCCGCTCTCCGACGTGCCCCTGGCCGACGAGGGCTGGCAGGTGTTCGGCGACGAGGTGGTCGAGGCCTACCTGGAGCGCGTCGCGTCGGTGGTGGACCGGCACTCCCCGCGGGACCTGTCCGTGGTCTACACCCCCCTGCACGGCGTCGGCCGCTCCACGCTGACCGCCGCCTTCGCGCGGGCCGGTTTCGCCGCTCCGCACGTGGTGGCCGAACAGGCCGAGCCCGACGCGGACTTCCCGACCGTCGCCTTCCCCAACCCCGAGGAGCCGGGGGCGATGGACCTGTCCTTCGCCGCTGCCCGCGAGCTGGGGCCCGACATCGTCATCGCCAACGACCCCGACGCCGACCGCTGCGCCGTCGCCGTCCCGGACCGCGCCGCCGGGGCCGGCTGGCGGATGCTGCGCGGCGACGAGGTGGGCGCGCTGCTCGCGACCCATCTGGTCCACCAGCGCGCCACGGGCACGTTCGCGGCGAGCATCGTCTCCTCCTCGCTGCTGTCCCGCATCGCCGCCCGGGCGGGCCTGGACTACGCCGACACCCTGACCGGCTTCAAGTGGATCTCCCGGGTGGAGGGCCTGCGGTACGGCTACGAGGAAGCGCTCGGCTACTGCGTGGACCCCGGGGGCGTCCGCGACAAGGACGGCATCAGCGCGGCCCTGGCCGTCGCCGAACTCGCCGCCGAGCTCAAGGCCAAGGGCCGCACGCTCTCCGACCTCCTGGACGACATCGCCCTGGAGTACGGCCTGCACGCCACCGACCAGCTCTCGGTGCGGGTCGCCGACCTCGGCCTCATCGCCGACGCCATGACCCGGCTGCGGGAACGGCCGCCGGCCTCGCTGGCGGGTCTGACCGTGACGACCGCCGAGGACCTCACCCAGGGCACCGAGGCCCTGCCCCCGACCGACGGCCTGCGCTACCACCTCGCCGGCGCCGGCCCCGTCGAGGCGGCCCGCGTCATCGTCCGTCCCAGCGGCACCGAGCCGAAGCTCAAGTGCTACCTGGAGGTCGTCCTCCCGGTCCCCGGCGGCGCCGACACCCTCGCGACCACCCGCACCCGGGCGGCGGAGGTCCTGTCCGCCCTCAAGACCGACCTCGCTGCCGCCGCGGGCATCTGAACCGCTCCGCGCCGGCGGAGCGCATCGGCCGCCGGTCGATGCGCTCCGTCCGCGACGGTCCGTGGCTCGCGGATGCCCCATGCCCGCGAAAGGGATCCAGCACGTGCCGTCGGCGGCGTCCACGAGGTACCGGACACGGCCGCCGCCAGTGACGTCGATCGGCCACTGCTCACAGGTCTGCCCGCCGTGAGTGCCGTACGCCAGGCTGCCCTTCAGCGGACGTCCCTCCGGCCCTCCGGCGCCGGAGGTGCCGCTCGGTCGCCGCGGCCGGCCGTCACTCCTCCCCCCCGTCCTCCGAACGGGTGACGCACCACTGGGGGCGGCACACCCCTTCGCTTGAATGTTCATGAGTCGCACTCTAGGGTGTGACATGAAAGTTCAAGTGAAGGCCGGACGGCACACCAGTCGGTGGGCGGCGGCCGCTTCGCGCGTCAAGGGAGAAGACATGTCCGGTTCTGTGCAGAGTGCCCCCGCGGCCGGCGGAAGGAAGGGCCGGAACATCGCCCTGTGGATCCTTCAGGCCGTCCTGGCCGTCGTGTTCGTCATGGCGGGGGCCTCGAAGATCGCCGGCGCGAAGGACATGGTCGACCTCTTCCAGGACGTCGGCGCCGGGCAGTGGCTCCGGTACGTCACCGGCTCCCTGGAACTGGTGGGGGCCGTACTGCTGCTCGTTCCCCGGCTGAGCGCCCTGGGTGGTCTGGTACTCACCGGAGTCATGACGGGCGCGGTCGTGACCTGCTTGTCCGTGGTCGACCGGAGTCCGGCGCCGCCGGCGGTGCTGCTCGTCCTGGCGGCGGTCGTCACGTGGACCCGCCGTGAGCGCGTGCTCGGCGCCGTCGGCAAAGGCGTGACGGCGCTCTGACCGGTCCGGACCCGCGTGCCGGCGGCGCCGCTCACTCGCGCGTCAGGTAGCTGAAGCCCGTGTTCGGGCCGACGCAGGACTGGAGGACCAGGTCGCCCCAGTAGAGGCCGTGGGAGGGGGTGCCGCGGCCGGGCTCGACGTGGTGGGCGTAGACGCGGTAGGTGAAGGTGCCGCGCGGGGTGGTGGCGGTGACGACCGTGCCGACCGGCAGGGTGGCGAACCGCCGGAAGCCGCAGTAGTCGTGGCCGACGACGACGGCGGTGCTCATGGCGTAGCCGTTCTCGGTGCCGAGGTCGGGCCCGTCCCACTGGACGGCGTCCCGGCACGCGTCCACGGTCTCCTGATCGCCCCGGACGACCTGGGCCGACCAGGTGCCGATGCGGAGGGTGGTGGTTCCGTCCGGCGCCGCGTCGGACGGCGCCGAGGTGGACGGCCGCGACGGCGGTTGCGGGGATGACGAGGGCTCCGAGGGCGTAGTGGGCGCGGTGCGCGAGGACACGGACGGGGCAGGCGTGTTCGAGGGCTCGGGGAGTTCCGGACTCGGTGACGCGGTGGTCGCGCGGGGGGACGGCGAGGCCGCGGGCCGGCTCCGGGCCGGTGCCCTCGGGGTGCGCCGGGGAGCGACGGTCACGACCGGCGCGGCCTGCGCGGCCGGGGGCGCGGACGCCGGCCGCCGCGCGGGCACGCCCCCGGCCGCCCTCCCGGACGCGGGGCTCGCGACGGGGACCGGCTCAGGGCCAGCGAGCGGTTCGCCGGCCGCGCCGGGGCCTCCGCAGCCCGCGAGGACCGCGGAGGCGAGCAGGACCGGGACGGCCATGGCCGTACGGGTGCCTGTCATCCCATGCCTCCGTTCGTCGTCGGTCGTACGGGACGGCACCAGGGATACAGGCTGTCTACCCGAAGCGGCCGTTGACGTAATCCGTCGTGCGCGGGTCCTGCGGGCTGTTGAACATCGCGTCCGTGGCGCCGTGTTCGACGATGACGCCCGGCGTACCCTGCTCGGCCAGGAAGAACGCGCACTGGTCGGACACGCGCGCTGCCTGCTGCATGTTGTGGGTGACGATGACGATGGTGACCTCGTGGGACAGCTCGTGGATCGTCTCCTCGATGCGCCGTGTGGAGGTCGGGTCCAGGGCGGAGCACGGCTCGTCCATCAGCAGCACCCGGGGCCGCACCGCCAGCGAGCGGGCGATGCACAGGCGCTGCTGCTGGCCGCCCGACAGGGCGCCGCCGGGCTGCCGGAGGCGGTCCCGGACCTCCTTCCACAGGCCGGCCTTGGTCAGGCACTCCTCGACGAGGGCGTCCTTGTCCTGGCGGCCGGCCTTGATGCCGCCCATCTTCAGGCCGGCGACCACGTTGTCGTAGATCGACATCGCCGGGAAGGGGTTGGGCTTCTGGAAGACCATGCCGATCTGGCGGCGGGCCTGGGTGATGCGGCGCCCGCGGTCGTAGATGTCCTCGCCGTCGAGCAGCACCCGGCCGGCCAGCGAGGCGGAGCCGACCAGCTCGTGCATGCGGTTGAGAATCCGCAGGAAGGTGGACTTGCCGCAGCCGGACGGGCCGATGAGCGCGGTGACCTGGTGGGCGGGCATGGTGAGCGACACCTCGTCCAGGACCTTGTGGTCGCCGAACCACGCGGAGATCGCGTCGGCCTCCAGGGTGGCCGGGCTGCCGGTCGCCGCCGCGGTCGGGGCGGCGGCGACCGGGGGGATGCGCAGTGTTTCGCCGACGAGCGTGTCGGTGGGATCGGACATGACGTGGCTCCCAGTCGGTCAGGGGTCGGTCAGAGCAGGTTGGGCAGCAGACGGGTGGCGGCGCCGGAAACGGCGAGGCCGAGTGCGACCAGTACGGGTACGCCGGCGATCCAGGTCTGCCAGCGACCCCACGCGCGATGGGCCCAGGTGGTGAGCAGCGCCGCGGCGAGCAGGGCGAGGGACCACAGGAACACCGAGAGCCAGACCGAGTTCTCGCGGCCCAGGGCCTGCTCGGAGCCCTCGATCCAGCCGGCGGCCGGCGGACGCGGCGGGTTGGGCTGTACGTCACTCACCAGGTCGGCGTCGACGCGCAGGACGCCGGAGGGGGTGTACGCGGGGCCCTCGGCGGTGATGAGGGTGAGCCGGCCCCGGCCCGGTTCGAGGACGGACGGCAGCGGGTCGCCCGCGCGGCGGACAGCCGTGACCTCGTAACGTGCTGTGCCCTGGCCGGTGGTCAGCTCGATCGGGGTACCGGGGGCCAGCCGGTGCAGATCGTTGAACGGGCCGCCGTACCCCCACTGGCGGCCCATGACCACGCTGGTGCCCGCCTGGCCCGGCAGCGGGGTGTCGCGGCGGTGCCCGGGGCCGGCCATGAGCACGCCGGACGTGGTGCCCTCTTCGACGACCTCGTCCAGGCCGAGTGCCGGAATGCGCAACAGGGCGATGGGGGCTCCGGGTTCGAGCACTTTGCCGTCGTAGGTCCGCTGGCCCACCGGGGCGGTGCCGAGGGCGAGTTGGCGGCGCAGCTCGTCGTACGCCGTCCGCTGGTCACGGGCGTGCTGGAGATTGCCCACGAGGGCGAGGTTGGCGGCGAAGCCGAACAACAGGGCGGCGAGCACGCACAGCGCCGCCCCGGCGAACGCAAAACCGGGGCGGGTGGGCGGTGGCCCGGCATCCGGCGGGCGCGGAGGCGCGGGCGCCACAGCGGGCGGGGGCGGGGACAGCGTGGTCACGGGGTGCGCTCCCTGTGGAGAGGTGTGGGGCGGAGAAATGGAGGCGCGGGCGGCGGGGTGGGGTCCCGCCGCCCGTGCTCCGCGTGGCGTTACGAGCGGGGTGCGCCGAAGGTCAGCAGCTTCCTGCGGCCGCCGAGCCGTACGAAGGCGAACCCGGCCCCGACCAGGACGACGGCGCCCACGCCGGAGAACAGCGCGATCTGGCTGCCGGTGGCGGCGAGGCCGCCCTGAGGGGAGTTCCCGCCGGAGCTGCCGGTGGTGCCGGCACCTCCGGTGTCACCGCTGCCGCCGGAGTCACCGGCGGTGTCGCCGCCACTGGTTCCGGAGGTCGTGCCGGACGTGTCCGTCGCGGAGTCCGTGGGCGACGGGGTGTCGGAGGGGGCGTCAGTCGGGTCGTCGGTGGGCGTCGTGGAGTCGGTGGGACTCGGGGACCCGGACGGCGGCTCGGGGACGGTGAAAGTCATCGCCCTGGACGTCACATCACAATTCGGCGTCCATTCCCACCTGTAGAGGTCGCTGGCGACGGCGTCCTCGGGAACCGTGAGAGCCCCCCAGGTCGCCACTCCGCTGGAATCTGCCTTGACGTCAGGGAACTCGGCATCAACCTTGCTGGCGGCCATGTACATGTCCAATGCATACGACGTGTCGGGCACGCATCCCCGGACGATCAGCTTGACCGTCTGACCACGCTGCAACTCTGAGCCCGGGGACAGCCGGTTCCCCGAGGTGTCGAGCATCTCGGCCCTCAGCAACTGCACGTCCAGCCGGGCGGGCTGGGATTCGGAGGCTCCCCACTCGGCAGGGTTCGTCGGAGTGAATCGGGCGGTGATCGAGTGGTTTCCGTCGGACAGCGTCGACGTCTTGAACTCGGCCTTCCCGGAGGCGACCGGGACCGGGGTCTGGTTCAACGGTGCCCCACCGTCGAGGAAAGTCACCGTGCCGACTGCCCCAGCCGGCGTGACCGTCGCCGTGAGCGTTACCTCCTGGCCCGGCTCGGGCTGGCTGGGGCTGTACTCCGGTATCGCGACACTGACGGCCGTGGCACCCTCTCCGAGCACCCAGTTGTCGCCGTTGACGGTGATTTTCTGGGTCCAGTAGGGCGAGTCCGGGTGGGTGCCCGCGAAATCGTCCATGCATTGCAGACGAAGCTCATAGGTGCCGTCACCGCTGAAGATCTGCGACAGGTCGTGGACAGCCAGATCGGGGTTGTCCGCCGCGGCCAGCGAAATCGTCTTCGGCGCATCGTAGGGCCGATCCGTGTCGTTGTAGATGCCGTCTATCGCACGTACCTCTGTGCCGTCCTTGACCACATTGAGGAAAAGGCCCCAATTGAAGGGGAAGCTGACCACGTTGCCGCTTCCGTCGTCGATGACGTAGTCAGGGCACGCAGCAGGTATTCCGATGGTGCTGCCGAGCGGCTCCGGATCGCTCAACTTGCCGCTGGACGCCATGGTGAAAGTCCCGATGGACGCCGCCCGGGCGGGCTGGGACTGGGATGCGACCAGAGTCACGAGGCCCAGGGCGAGCACGGCGCAGGCGGCCGCGATCGCGGCCACTCTTCGGAAGGAATGAAGCACTGTCATTGCGATTGCCCCCGGGGGACGGTTGATGGACGGATATGGCGGCAGCACGTGGGGCCGGGCACCTGGAAGGTGCCCGGCCGTCACGCGAGGATCAGACGAGGATCACGGATCAGCTCTTGCCCGTGAGGGTGGTAGCACCGCAGTTGGGGATGGTGGCGAAGCCGTAGGTCGTGATGGTGCCGGCGTCCTGGCAGACATCCGCCGTGTCTCCCGGGACGCTCGCCTTCACCACGAACGCCTCATCGATCGCGGCCTCGTTGAGCCGGGAGGTCTGGACGACGTTGTAGACGTCACGGGTGAAGACGAAGTTCGGGTTGAGCGCGAGCGCGCTGCCGGAGCCGGTGGTGGGTGTCACACCCCCGATGTTGCGCAGACGCGACTCGCCGCGACGGTTCGGGACGCCCGGGAGACTCTTGCCCTGGGCGATCCACTGGGCGACGGAGTACGGCATGATCTGGTTGAGGTTGGTGATCGCCGTACCGTCGTGCTCCTGAACGTTGTCGACGAGGCCGCAGCTCGCCTTGGCCGCAGTGATCTGCGCCTCGGTGACCCCGATGGACGACAGCCAGTACGTCCGGGTACCGGAGCCGGCCTGCGGCAGCAGCGGCTGCACCGTGTGCACGGCGCCCGCGGCATCCGTGTACTTGCACGTGGTGTAGATCTGCTGCAGCTGCGCCGTCGTCAGCGTCGGGACGCCCGCGGTGCCGGGCGCCTGGGACCCGATGGTGCTGCCCAGGTCGGTGGCGTAGGTGACCGCGTCCTTGGCGAACGGGATCCAGGTGAGGTCCGAGTTGGTGGTGTCGTTCGGCTGGCGCGAGGAGCGGGCGAAGTCGAGGCAGACGCTGCCCCCGTTCGCGATGTCGGCGTTCAGCAGCTTGATGCCGTTCGAGGAGCCGTTCGCTTCCGCGCGGGTGAACGTGCACCCGGGGGTCGTCGCCGGGTTCTTGGTGGTGAACGGGTCGGCGGCGCCCGTCTGGGCGACGGCGTCCCACGACGTGACGTAGTTCGCGCCGCCGGCGTTCACGACGACGGTGCCGTTGGCCAGGCCGTTCATGACGTACTGCGTGGTGTCCGAGCCGACACCCGCCAGCTGACGGATGGGGGCGTCCGCGGACGCGGGGGCGGCCAGGATGCCGACGCCGAGCGCCGCGGCGCCGATGATCGCGGCGCCGACCTTGGCGCGAGACTTGACGTTCACTTCAGAACTCCTTGTTTCGGGATTTCGAAGACTGGACGTTCAAGCTGAATCCGGATTTTCATGCTGCCGACCCGTCGGCCGACCACCGCATACGCTTCCAAGTTTTTAGTGCGGTAGCCACCAATTCCCATGGAGGAAAAGGTTACGGGCAAGCCTCCTAGGTGTCTCCTAGGGGATTCGCCGTTGCGCAAAACGAATAAACACCGGGCCTGCCAATGCTGCTGCCCCACCGAGAACGAGGACGGCGAGAAGAACCCAGCGGATCACTCCGAGGGCTTCGCCGGGGGTAATCCCGGATTCGGCGACATTCTGCTGCGGCACGGCGGAAGGTGGCGCGGATCCGGGCGGGGCGGCGGATGAATTCGACGGTCCCGCGCCGGGGTCGCCGTCGGCGCCACCGGTGTCGCCTCCCGCTCCGCCCGACGACGCTCCACCGGCGCCCGTACCGGAGGAGGTCCCTCCGGCGTCGGCCCCGGATGCGGGACCCCCGGAGTCACCGCCCCCGGGATCGCCCGGTGCCGGCCCATCGGTCGATGGGCCGTCCGCGGGCGCTCCTCGTTCCAGGGCGTCTGCGGCAGCCTCGGCCTGCTGGCGGAGCTTCGTGGACAACGGCGCGTAGCCGGGCGGAAGTTCGCCTTCCGACCGGCCCGGCGTCTGGCCCGGCCCCGCGGCGAACCTGATGAAATCCGCGTACGCCTTGCGGGCCTGCGCGTCCTGGTTGACCGAAGCGGCGGCGTAGGTCACCGCAGCCAGCGGGTACGCCTGGCCCTTGGCGCGCGCCGGATCGGGCTTGAGCACGGCAGGGTCGTCCGGCCACGGTTGCATGGCATCGACGCCTGCCCGCAGCGTGTCGACCGAGGGCCTCACGAAGTTTCCGTCCGCATTGCGCAACGCCGCTGTCGGCAGCCCGTAACGCTCCGCCGACGCGGCATCGACGACCGCCATCACGGCATGACGGCCCGGGAAGATCTCGTCGGCCTTGAGACCCCTGGGGTTGGTGGAAGAGCCCACATCCTGCTGGACGGTTCGGCCGTTGTGGCCCCGGCGAGTGCGCAGGGCGCCGTCGTGCAGGTCAGCCGCGTACGGGGCAAGGTCGATGATTCCGTAGTCGGGCGGGTTCGGCGGGAGTCCGGCCACGGCCGGGGCGCGAGTGTCATCCACCTTGGGGAAGTTGTTCAGAGCCGTATCCAGGCCCAGGTCCTTGAAATAGGGGTTCAACTTCATTCCCCAGGGATCTTCCTTTCCGGCAAGGAAGTCCCGGGCGTCCTTGTCCGCCTGGAGCCAGTGCCAGATCATGCGCGTGGTGTCGGAATTCCCCTGCGGGACAATGAGACTCATGGGCGTGATCTGATCAGGGAATTCCGGGTTCAGTTCCTCAAATTCCGGGTCCTGGGTCCAGTAATCCGGATTCCCCTTCACATGTTCCGGAACAGGGATGGCCCACGGCACGTCTCTCACATAGGAATGAGTGAGCATCTTGGCCACAAGCCGCGGTGTCAGGTTCATCTCATGCACCACACCGGAAGGGCCTTCTATGAAAAAAGCGAACGCCAGACCGGACAACGCCACCGGAGCGTGCACGACGGATGGCCCGCCTCCCGGCTGAACAACCGGGTCGACGGTGACGCCCAGCCCGGGCGTCTCCGTCGTCGTGCTCAGTACCTCGCCCCTGGCACTCTCCTCGTCCTCCCGGTTGAAGACGAACGTGCTCCCCGTGGATGAGCACAGCTTCGGTCCCCACGACGCGACCGCGTCGTCCACCAGCTCGGAACCCGATACGGGTCGCTCCTCCTGACCCACCCGGCAGAACGAGCCGATCGGCTGGAAGTCCAGGCGGAAGACCATCCGCTGGGCCCAGTTCGTCGCGGACAGCGGCGAGGTGTCGAGCCTGCCGCCCGCGCCCCTGTCACTGCCGTCCGCGTCGTGAGTGCCGCGCGGCACGACGACCAGCCAGCAGGAACGCGGAGTGACGGCACCGCCGGGCGGCGCCGTGTTCACGCCGCAGCCCAGCTGGTCGGCCTGACTCCCGTCCTGCACTTCGAATCCCACTTCACCCGTGCCGTTGGCGAAGATGCGGTTGGCTATCTGCTCGTTGGTGTCCAACGGCCCGAAGTACGTGTAGTCCGTGGAGGACGTGGTGGGCGACCCGTCGACGGGACGGAAGGGGACGAAGTTGTTCGTGCCGGTGTACTGCGTCTCTCCCGGGTCGCCGACGCCGGACCCGGTACTGGCGACCCGCCGGCTACTGGTCATGATCCCCGGAAGCGGAACTCCCGTGGCGCCGAATTCGCACTGCTCTCGCGTGGGCCCGGCCGGATCGTCGCCCCAGCACTGCATGATCTGCAGGAAGTTGACGTTGAACTGAGTATCCGGCTGCGTCGGCGCCCCACCTTCCCAGCTGATCCGCACGCCCTGGGAGCGCAGGTTCTTCGTCTGATGGACGGTCACCTTCAGATGGGAGAAGTCGTCGTACTTGCCCTTGGTCCCCGTCTTCGTCACCGCGGAGGACTCCGCGCCGGTGTCCGCCGCCGCAGCGGCAGTGGCGGCCGGCGGCAGCGGGAGCAGGGCCACCACGAGGGCGGCCAGCAGCGATCCGGTGGCCAGGAGAAGACGCGGCCGGGTCCGGTTCAGTGCGGTCCTCATGCCGCACCCCCGTTGCGCCGCGCCCGGTCGGCCATCACGCGGGCGACGAGCGGTGGTCCCACGACGACACCGAGGAGCAGCACGGCCGACAGCACCATCAGGGCGGTGCGCAGTCCGAGGGCGTCGTCCGTGCCGAGGGAGACCGGGCTGGCGACGACGGAGGTGTCGCCGGTCTGGTTGGTGCTGACCACCTGGCCGGTGTCGGGGTCGAGCACGGTCCCACCGCTCGTCCCGCCCGCGGCGGTGCCGGGGTCACCGGTGGTGCCGCCGGTGCCGCCCGTCGATCCCGTGGAGCCCGTGGAGCCGCTGCCGCCCGTGGACCCCGTCGCTCCTGTGGAGCCGCCGCCCCCCGTGGAGCCCGTGGAACCGGTGCCGCCCGTCGATCCCGTACCGCCTGACGAACCGGAGCCCCCCGTGCCGGAGGTGCCGCCGGAGCTGCCGCTCGGCACGGTGGGCTGCTGGGCGCCGGCGGTGCCGTCGGCGCACTGGTCGGGGCCCTTCTTGTCGCACGCCTTCGGGTGCGGGGCGTTGAGGATCAGGGTGTTCTTGCCACCGGAGAATGTCGGGTTGTTGCACTTGTTGATGTCGATGGTGTTCACCATGGCGCCGGGGATCTTCCGCGTCTGGGCCATGGCGGCCTCCACCAGGTTTTTCGGCAGCGGCGAGTAGCCGAGCCGGTCCGCCAACTGCTGGCCCTCACACAGGAAGTAGTTGTTGAAGGCGCTGAGCGTCCTGCCCTTGGCCTGGGTGAAGCCCATCTCCTCCTTGGTCGGGATGATCATGTAGCTGTAGCTGGACAGCGGGTAGGTCCGGTCGTCGCCGTAGCGGTACACGTTGTCCAGCTGCTGCGTCAGGTAGTTCGCGGAGCGCGGGTCGTTGTTGATCTCGGCCTTCGTGAGGGCGACGGCCACGCTGGACGCGGTCGGCTCGACGTAGTAGCCCGCCCTGTTGAGCACCTTGACCACCGGGAAGCCCGCGTTCCTGGCGTAGGAGTACTCGACGTAGGTGATGGCGCCCTCTGCCTGCGGCTGCCTCGTGTAGCCCGCGACACCGAGGGAGCCCGACTGGGAGACGAATCCGGAGCCGGGGATGTTCGGGAAGTACGACGTCAGGCCGCACGGCGGTGTCTTGCCGGCCCGGCGGCAGTAGTCGTTCCAGAGACTGGAGTGCTCCTTGGACATCCAGAGGGTGAACTGCGCGGTGGTGCCGGAACCGTCGGAGCGGACGACCGGGACGATGCGCCGGGCCGGCAGATTGAGCTTGGGATTGTCGGCCTTGATCTCCGGCGCGCTCCACATGGTGAGCTTGCCGGTGAAGATCTTGCTGAGGACGTCCCCGGACAGCCGGAGGTTGGTGACCTGCCTGCCGCCGATCTTCAGGTTGTACATGAACGAGGTCCCACCGGCCACGATCGGCATGTAGGCGTACTTGCGCGCCGGCGGGGGGTCCTGCTGGCCCAGGTCGGTGAGGCCGTAGGGGATCTCGGACACGCCGAAGTCGGATGTCCCGGACGCGAACTGGCTGCGGCCGACCGTGGAACCGACCGACGCGTAGTTCACGGTCATGCCCTGCTGGCGGACGTTGCGACGCCACTGTTCGATGGCGTTGGCGCTCCATGTCGAGCCGGATCCGCTGATCTTCGTGTAGGAAGCTGCGACGGCACCCGGCGGTCGGACCGCCAGCAGCGCGCAGACCACGGCGACCAACAGCGCCAGTGCCTGGTACGCGCGCAGGGCGCGCGTACGACGGACGGGTGCGGGTATCACGGGGTGCTCCTCGTCGGTGCGGGACGGACTGGCGACTGGGCTGCTGTTGCGGACGGCGCGAAGCGCCGGGCGTCACGGTGCGAAGCCCTGACCGCGCGGTGTTCCTGGCGTCGCGTCAACTTGCCCGGACCGCGGCCGCCAATGATGCGGGCCATGACGAAGAGGACGAGCACCAGCACCAGGAGCACCGCCGCGGTGCCGAAGCCGCGGGCGATGTAGGCGGGCTCGGGGGACTTGACGAGTTCGAAGGCGGCGAGCGGCAGCGACACCATCGGGTCGTGGAGCGGATTGGTGTTGAGCTCCGCGGTGAAACCGGCGGTCAGCAGGACCGGTGAGGTCTCGCCCACGCCGCGCGCCGTACCCAGGATGACCGCCGTGGTCAGCCCGGACCGGGAGGTGGGCAGCACCACATGCCACACGGTGCGCCACCGCGAGGTTCCGAGCGCGTAGGACGCCTCGCGCAGCGTGCCGGGGGTCAGCCGGATGACCACGTCCGAGGCGCGGATGATGATCGGCAGCATCATCACGGAGATGGCGAGCGCGGCGGCGAGACCGGACTGGTCGAAGCCCAGCCCCAGGATGAACATGGCGTAGATGAACAGACCGGCGACGATGGACGGCAGCGCGGTCATCGCCTCGACGATGGTGCGGACGAACCGGCTGAAGGCGCCCGGGATCTCGTTGAGGAAGACCGCGCACACCAGCCCTGCCGGGATGCAGATCACCAGGGCGATGCCGATCTGCCACAGCGTGCCGACGATCGCGTGCAGGATGCCGCCGACATCGAGTGGTTCGAGCGGACCGGCATCGGCCATCGACTGGGTGTAGAAGTTCAGATGCGGCAGCGCCTTGCGGCCCTCGTAAAGGGTGTAGACGACGACGAAGGCCAGGGCGGTCAGCATCACCAGACCGAGACTCTGGACGATCGCGGCGGCGACCCGGTCGCGGACCGCGGGACCGTCCTCGTCGAAGGAGACCGCCAGCGCATAGATGCCGATGAAGAGCACGTAGGCGATGACCACGAAGCCCAGCTCGCCGTTGAAGGGCAGCAGCCGGTCGTACAGCAGCCACGTGACGGCGAGGGACGCGGCGCCGGCGCCCACCATCGCGTACACGTCGGTGGCACGCAGCGTGGACAGGTTCCGGCGCGACTCGCCGAGCGTCGTGCGGTCGCCGGTCCGGCGTGCGGGCAGGTGGGTGCCCTGGCCGGCCTTCTGGCTCTGTTCAGCGGTGACGGTCATCGGGCTCGGTCTCCTCAGGAGTCGCTCGCCGCGCCGGAACGGCTGCGGGCGACGATCGACGAAGCGGCGAAGTTGACGACGAGGGTCATCAGGAAGAGCGCGAGGCCGGCGGCCATCAGCGCCGACATGCCGAACGGGGTCGCCTCGCCGTAGCGCAGGGCGATCAGGGAGGAGACCGAGTTGGCGCCGTTCTGCAGGATGTGCGGCTGGATCGCGAAGACCGGCGAAATGATCATGTACACGGCGATGGTCTCGCCGAGTGCCCGGCCCAGACCCAGCATGGTGCCGCCGATCATGCCGCCCTTGCCGAAGGGCAGGACGACGCTGCGGATCATGCCCCAGCGGTTCGCGCCGAGCGCGTACGCCCCCTCCCGCTCGCCGACCGGCGCCTGCGAGAAGACCTCGCGCATCACCGAGCAGGTGATCGGCGCGACCATCAGGGCCACGACCATGCCCGCGATGAAGGTGGAGGAGGTGTAGACCGTCGCGGTGGCGAGCGGGTCGTTCGGATCGGCGCCGTCCACCGTGAAGGCCGGGATCCAGCCGAGGTAGGTGGAGATCCAGCGCGAGACGGTGACCACGTGTCCCTGGTAGTAGAACAGACCCCACAGGCCGTAGACCACGGACGGCACGGCGGCCATCAGGTCGACGACGCTGATGAGGGTCTGCCGGATCCGCGGCGGGGCGAACTCGGAGATGTAGAGCGCGGTGCCGAGTGCGAGCGGCACCGCGAACACGATGGCGACGGCGGCGATCAGCACCGTGCCGACGAGCACCGCCGCGATGCCGAAGTTGTGGGCCTCGGGTTCCCACGCCTGGGTGGTCAGGAAGGACCACTTCGCGACCGACAACGCCTGCCACGCCCGGTAGGTCAGGAAGCCGCCGACGAGCAGCATGATCGCGAGGACCAGGCCCCCGCCGCCGCGCAGGATGCCCCTGAACACGCGGTCGGACATGCCCGGGTCCGGGTACAGGCGTCTCGGCGGTCGGGCCGCCGGAGCCACTGGCCGTTCGGATATTCGCGTCGTCACGTGCTACGACACTTCTGGGGTGCGGTGGACACCCGCGCACACGAATGTGAACGAGGCACCCCCTAGGGGCAACTTCGGGCAACAGCCGTGTGTGGATTTCACCTCAGTCCGCGTCGTCCCACAAAGCCGTCCGTCCCGACCCGAGTTCGGTCAGGACCGCACGGAAACGGTCGTATGCCGTCCGGCACGTCGAGTGCCGCTCGTAGGCGCGCGAGGCAACGGCCACGGGCCGGCCGTGAGAATCACGCATCCGCCACACCCAGCCGTTGCCTTCGGCGGAGTGGTGCAGCTCGCCGGGTAAGCCCTCGGCTTCCGCGCACAGTTGCTCGAACGCGGCACGGCACTCGCCGTAGTCGTCGTACACGGTCGCGGCCACGGCGATCACCCGGCCGTTCGACGCGGTGAGCCGCCACGAGTAGGAGCCGTCCGCCTCGATGTCTATCTGGCAGCGCGTGCCAGGTACGGCCGCGCCCCCCTTAAGTGCCGCCATGCCCACCCCTGTTGCCTGTTGTCAGGAAACGTTGCATGCGCTGTTCATGGTTGAGCGCTCATGCAGCACACGCAGGGTAATCAGACAAGAGTGCACTGTGGCCGCACCGGTTGACTGCACGAGCCATGCTTCGCGGCGAAGTTGCCCCTCGTTCACCCGGTGGACTCACAGGAATCCCACAGACAAGAGGCCCTCATCCGTGGGCCATCCCCGCACCGCAGGCCGTTCACCGGCCGACCCGCTCCGGCACCCCGCGGCGGCCCGTGGCCGCCCGTGGCCGCCGGGTCGACTGAAATTCGGATTGTGTTTCTCCTTCGGCTTCCCGGCAAATCAAGGAAAGCGATATTCCCGCAGCGATTCCCGGGGAAACAAATCGACGGATCACCTCTTTCTTTTGAAGAGAATGTTCCGAACTCTCCACACGATGAGTACGCTGCACACGTCAATTCGAGTCTGCCAGGGGGAGATTGGCAGGCCGTGGCACTCACCTTGGGGAATTCACATGCGCATGAGCTCAGTCGTCGTCGCCGCGTCCGGCATCCTGGCCCTGTCCGCTCTCGCCCTTCCGGCCGCTCACGCGGACCAGAGGTACGGCGACACCGACATCACCGACGTGGTCGTCAACGGCGGTCAGCCCGTCGTCGTCGGCACGGCGGAGAGAACCGTCAGCGTCGAGGTCACCGCTACCGACCCGTCCGGCCTCGAGCAGATCAACGCCACCCTGTACCACGGCACGTTCGCCGAGCAGGACGTCAGCGTGCCCTCGGCGGCGGCCTGCGAACCGACCACCGACACCATCAGCACCTGCACCCTGACCTTCACCCTCACGCCCGGTACCGTCCCGGCCGACGACTCGCTGGCAGGCGCCTGGAGCGTCTCGGCCTGGGCGATCGCTCCGGACAGCGACGCCGTCTTCCTGGACGCCGCCGCCACCTTCACCGTGCAGCGCGACACCCAGGTGACCGCCGACGCCACCCCCGAGCCGGTGAAGTTCGGCAAGAACCTCACCGTCAAGGGCGGCGTGCGGCACGCCGACTGGGCGGCGGGCGCGTACGCCCCCGCCGCGGCCGGCCGCCCCGTCGCGCTCCAGTTCCGTGTGGCCGACTGCGACTCCTGGATCACCGTCAAGACCGTCAGGACCGCTGCCGACGGCACCGTCTCCACCACCGTCCCGGCGCTCGTCGACGGCTCCTACCGCTTGTCATGGGCCGGCACGGCCGACACCGCGGCCGCCGTCTCCGCCGCCGACTTCGTCGACGTCCGCTGAGCCCTGAGCAACCGCCGGCGCCGGACCCCGCACGGGGCCCGGCGCCGCACTCTCTCCACTGCCGGTGAATGCGACGAGCAAGGGGGTCCCGCGGGACAAATTCGAGATGAATCCGCCGGACCGGAATTGACTTCCACACGGAAGAAAAACCGCGCGCCCGCCGTACGGAATTCGGCCCTGGCGTGCCGTTCCTGTTTTCGAGGGCGCCTATTCCCCGGGCGGAGCACGCGGGGACGGCCTATTGACGGAGGTGGCGCCCGCGGGGTGGGGTTATTCGCTCTCCCGACCGTTCCGGGCCGCGGGCGGCCGGGTGCGGCACTCCCCTGAGATCTCAGCGGACGTGCCCCGAAGCCGGGACGGCCACGGGGCACTGAGGGTGCGGGCCGTCTGCCGCCCGGGCCCGGTGGGGGGCGCGCTCATGTCCTCTGGGCGAAGCCGGCCGGAGCCGGCCCCGCGCAGGGGCCGCCGGCTCACCCCGTGGCGAGCAGGACCACCAGGGCGATCGCCCCGGCCGCCGCGGGGGCGATCACCTCGTACGCCCAGCGGACCGACACCTCGCCCTGGGCGGTGTCCCGGCCCGCGTTCTTCTCGGCGAGCTCACGCAGCTCGGCGACGACCCGGTCGGACCAGGCCCTGGTGGGGACGGGGTCCGACCCGCCGAAGCGCCTGCTCGCGGCCGCGCCCGGATCGTTCGCGGCCCCTGCCCGGGCCTGGGCCCGCACCGCGCGCTTGCGGGCACGCATCGACACCGGCACCGCCCACAGCTGGTACTTCTTGCCCCCGGCGAACAGCTCCGTGGAGTAACCGGAGCGCAACCCCTCCACTGCGGCCCACGGCGCGGTGATCGTCCGGAAGGGGTTGCGCACCCGCAGCCGCCCCTCCCCGGCGAAGACCACCGGCCGCAGGCTGAAGGCGACGATCAGCGGGACGATCAGCACCAGCAGGGCAAGCGCGACCCAGGGGGTGCGGCCGGCCCCCCGGACGATCGCGTCGATACCGAGCCAGAGGGCGATGGCGAGCATGATCACGCCGCCGGCGATACCGGCCGCCGAGCGGAAGGACCGGTCGGCGTACTTCGGCTGCCCCGGTTCGGGCTGCGGGTCGGGGGCGGGGGTCTGCGAGCTCGTCATGAGATCAGATTGTGCCCGACGGGCCGTCGCTGCCTCACCGGGCGGAGGTTGCGTTAGTGCATCGGCGTCAGGGGCTGCCCTACTCGTACCCCTTGTCCTCGGCCGAGTCGTAGACCAGCTTGCCCGCGGTGTCATAGCCCTGGATGTGCGGCAGGGCGCTCACCGCCTTGGTCAGGACGCCGGTCGCGACGAAGTACCCGTGGTCGAGCACCGCCTGCTGCGTGACACCGCCGTAGGCGACGGTGACCTTGCCGATCCCGGGCTCCACCGTGCCGATGCTGCCCCAGCGGAAGGGAAAGACGTACGGCAGGCCCGGGCCGGTGGCGGTGTCCATCTTGTAGAGCCGGAAGGCGTTGATGTCCGGCTGCACGCGTCCCCGCTCGGGGTCGGCGCCCACGCTGGCGTTGACACCCGGCTCCGCGCCCTTCTTCTCGGTGCAGATCAGCCGGGTGGGGGTGCCGCCGGACTTCTCCACCGCCACGACATTGATGCCGTCGCCGGGGGAGTTCTCGTCGCCCGTGGCGTTCATCGCCAGGATGACGCGGTAGTCCTCGGCCTTGTCGAGGTCGTTGGAGGGAAACCCCTTGTGCTCGTGAGCCTTCTGGGCTGCCAGGCACTTCTCCAGCACGCTGCCCGCCCGCTTCAGCGTGATGCCGTCCGTGAGCTGCCCGGCTGTGAGCGGCCCCTCGGGACCGCTCGGCGTCCGGCTCACCGGCGGCGACGCGGAGGAGTGCTGCGGAGCGGCACTCGCCGTCGTCGCGGCCGACGAGGCGGCGTCGCCGGGCAGGGCGGTCGTGCTGCGCCCGTCCGGCTGGAAGTGCACCGCCAGGGCCGTCCCCGGCAGCGCGGCCAGCACGGCCAGCCCCGCCCCGGCGGCGGCCATGCGGCGTCTGCGGTGCGTCCTGCCCTGCCGCACGATCGAGGCGACGGGCGCCTCACCCGCCCGGAACGCCTCCGTCTGCTCCCCCAGGAGCTCGCGCAGCACGGCCTCGAACTCCGTGTCCTTCTCCGCCGGGCCGTGCCCCGCGCCGTGTCCTGTGTCCCTCATCGGACTCCTCCGCTCTCCCCGGTCCTCTTGCGCTGCCCGCTGTCCGCTGTGCCTCATGACGTCCGCACGCCCACGCCCGCGCCGGCTTCCGCGCGCTCCACCGCGGGACCCAGCCGGACGCGGAGCTTGGCCAGCCCCTTGGCCGCCTGGCTCTTGACCGTGCCGACCGAGCAGCCCAGGGACTCGGCCACCTCGGTCTCCGACAGGTCGTCCCAGTAGCGCAGCACCACCACGGCCCGCTGCCGGCTCGGCAGCTCCCCGAGAGCCGCCAGCAGCACCTGCCGCTGTGCCACACGGGCCGTGGGATCGGCGCCGGCACCGTCAGGCGGCATGTCCACCAGCCGCTCGGGCACCCGTTTCTTGCGGAACCGGTCCTTGTTGCAGGTGATCAGGATCCGGCGCACATAGGCGTCGGGATTGTCCCTGCGCTGGATCCTGCGCCAGGACCGGTAGGCCTTGGCGAGGGCGGTCTGCGCGAGGTCCTCGGCGTGATGCCTGTCACCCGTGAGCAGATAGGCCGTCCTCACCAGCTGGGCCCATCTGGCGCGGACGTACCCTTGGAACTCCGCCTCGTGGTCTGCGTTCATCGATGACCCCCTTCACCCACCAGACCACCACTGCTCCGGATTCGGTTGCCCGGGCGACCCGGTGGGATCAGATGGATCCGTTTGTCCCCGGTGACATTCGCTACGCGCGTAGATATGCTCGTCTGGTGACCATGCCCACCACTGTTCCCGCTCACGGCCCGGACGCCGCGGCGAGGCTGGCGTCGATGTCCGACGTCACGTCCTCCGACGCCGCGCTGCGCCGCTTCCTGCACGGGCTGCCCGGCGTCGACGCGGTCGGCCTCGAGGCCCGCGCCGCAAGCCTCGGCACCCGCTCGATCAAGACCACGGCGAAGGCGTACGCCATCGACCTGGCGATCTCCATGATCGACCTGACCACGCTCGAAGGCGCGGACACCCCGGGCAAGGTCCGGGCGCTGTGCGCCAAGGGCGTCACCCCGGACCCGACCGACCGCACGGCCCCCCAGGTCGCCGCGATCTGCGTCTACCCGGACATGGCGGCGATCGCCAAGGAGTCCCTCGGCTCCTCCGGCGTCCGGGTCGCCTCCGTCGCCACCGCCTTCCCGGCCGGCCGTGCCGCGCTGCCCGTCAAGCTCGCCGACACCGCCGACGCGGTGGCCGCCGGAGCCGACGAGGTCGACATGGTCATCGACCGCGGCGCCTTCCTCTCCGGCCGCTATCTGAAGGTCTTCGAGGAGATCAAGGCGGTCAAGGAAGCCTGCCGCCGCGCCGACGGAAGCTCCGCCCGCCTCAAGGTGATCTTCGAGACCGGCGAGCTGGCGACGTACGACAACATCCGCCGCGCCTCATGGCTCGGCATGCTCGCCGGCGCCGACTTCATCAAGACCTCGACCGGCAAGGTCGCGGTCAACGCGACCCCCGCCAACACCCTGCTGATGCTGGAGGCCGTGCGCGACTTCCGCGCCGCCACCGGCGTCCAGATCGGCGTGAAGCCCGCCGGCGGCATCCGCACCTCCAAGGACGCCATCAAGTTCCTGGTGCTGGTGAACGAGACCGTGGGCGACGAGTGGCTGAGCAACGAGTGGTTCCGCTTCGGCGCGTCCAGCCTGCTCAACGACCTGCTCATGCAGCGCCAGAAGCTGAGCACCGGCCGCTACTCCGGTCCCGACTACGTGACGGTGGACTGAGAACCCATGACCAAGAACACGCAGAAGAACCACGCGCAGCAGTCCGGGCAGCCGAGGCCGGGATCCGCCTTCGCGTACGCGCCCGCGCCGGAGTCCCGTTCCGTCGTCGACATCGCCCCCTCCTACGGCCTGTTCATCGACGGCGAGTTCACCGAGGCTTCCGACGGCCGGGTCTTCAAGACCGTCAGCCCGTCCACCGAGGAAGTGCTCTCCGAGGTCGCCCGGGCCGGTGAGGCGGACGTGGACCGCGCCGTGCGGGCCGCCCGCCGCGCCTTCACCTCGTGGTCGGCGCTGCCCGGCTCCGAGCGGGCCAAGTACCTGTTCCGCATCGCGCGGATCGTCCAGGAGCGCTCGCGCGAACTGGCCGTGCTGGAGACGCTGGACAACGGCAAGCCGATCAAGGAGACCCGCGACGCCGACCTCCCGCTGGTCGCCGCGCACTTCTTCTACTACGCCGGCTGGGCGGACAAGCTCTCGCACGCCGGCTACGGCCCCGACCCCCGCCCGCTGGGCGTGGCCGGCCAGGTCATCCCGTGGAACTTCCCGCTGCTGATGCTGGCGTGGAAGATCGCCCCGGCGCTGGCCGCCGGCAACACCGTGGTCCTCAAGCCCGCCGAGACCACGCCGCTGTCCGCCCTCTTCTTCGCCGACATCTGCCGTCAGGCGGGCCTGCCCAAGGGCGTCGTCAACATCCTCCCCGGCTACGGAGACGCCGGCGCCGCGCTCGTCGCGCACGAGGACGTCGACAAGGTCGCCTTCACCGGCTCCACCGGGGTCGGCAAGCAGATCGCCCGCAGCGTCGCCGGCACGAAGAAGAAGGTCACGCTGGAGCTGGGCGGCAAGGGCGCCAACATCGTCTTCGACGACGCCCCGATCGACCAGGCCGTCGAGGGCATCGTCAACGGCATCTTCTTCAACCAGGGCCAGGTCTGCTGCGCCGGCTCCCGCCTGCTGCTGCAGGAGTCGGTGGCCGACGAGGTGCTGGACGCGCTCAAGCGCCGGCTGTCGACGCTGCGCGTCGGCGACCCGCTGGACAAGAACACCGACGTCGGCGCCATCAACTCCGCCGAGCAGCTGGCGCGGATCACCGCGCTCGCCGAGGCCGGCGAGGCCGAGGGCGCCGAGCGCTGGTCCCCCGAGTGCGAACTGCCCTCGTCCGGCTACTGGTTCGCGCCGACGCTGTTCACCGGTGTCACCCAGGCGCACCGCATCGCCCGCGAGGAGATCTTCGGCCCGGTGCTGTCCGTGCTGACCTTCCGCACCCCGGCCGAGGCTGTGGAGAAGGCCAACAACACCCCGTACGGCCTGTCGGCCGGCATCTGGACGGAGAAGGGCTCGCGCATCCTGTCGGTCGCGAACCAGCTCCGCGCGGGCGTGGTGTGGGCCAACACGTTCAACAAGTTCGACCCGACCTCGCCTTTCGGCGGCTACAAGGAGTCCGGCTTCGGCCGCGAGGGCGGCCGGCACGGTCTGGAGGGGTACCTCGATGTCTGAGAAGTCTGACAAGCCCGAGAAGTCAGAGGCGGCGCGGCTGTCCGTCTTCAAGACCTACAAGCTGTTCGTCGGGGGCAAGTTCCCCCGCAGCGAGAGCGGGCGGGTGTACGAGGTGACCGACTCCAAGGGCGACTGGCTCGCCAACGCCCCGCAGTCCTCCCGCAAGGACGCCCGCGACGCGGTCTCCGCCGCCCGCAAGGCCGTGGCCGGCTGGTCCGGCGCGACCGCGTACAACCGGGGCCAGGTCCTCTACCGCGTCGCGGAGATGCTGGAGGGCCGGCGGGACCAGTTCGTGCGCGAGGTCGCCGAGGCCGAGGGCCTGTCGAAGTCCAAGGCGGCCGCCGTGGTGGACGCCGCGATCGACCGCTGGGTCTGGTACGCGGGGTGGACGGACAAGATCGCCCAGGTCGTCGGCGGCGCCAACCCGGTGGCGGGGCCGTACTTCAACCTCTCCAGCCCCGAGCCCACCGGTGTCGTGGCGGTCCTCGCGCCGCAGGAGTCGTCCTTCCTCGGCCTGGTGTCGGTGATCGCCCCGGTGATCGCCACCGGCAACACGGCGGTCGTCGTCACGAGCGAGAAGGCCCCGCTGCCCGCGCTGTCGCTGGGTGAGGTGCTGGCCACCTCGGACGTGCCCGGCGGTGTGGTCAACCTGCTGTCCGGCCGGACCTCCGAGGTCGCGCCGACGCTCGCCGCGCACCAGGACGTCAACGCCATCGACCTCGCGGGCGCGGCGCACGACGCCGAGCTGGCCCGGGAGTTGGAGGTGGCCGCCGCGGACAACCTCAAGCGGGTGCTGCGTCCACAGGCTGTGGACTGGGCGGCCGAGCCCGGTACGGAGCGCATGACCGCGTTCCTGGAGACGAAGACCGTGTGGCACCCGGCGGGTGCGGGCGCGGGCTCCGGCTCCGCCTACTGACCCGGACTCCCCGGCGGCCCGTCCGGCCGCCGGGGAGCCTTCCCGGCGGCCGGACGGGTCGCCGGGTCCCCGGCGTCGTCCGTCGTCGTGTCCGCCAATAAGGAGACGAAGCGCTCGTACGCCGTCTGGCAGGTCGAGTAGCGCTCGTAGGCGCGGGGGGAAACCGCAAGCGTGCGCCCTCGCACGTCACGTGCGGACCAGCACCACCCGCTGCCGTCCCCGGGGGCGTGCAGCATCACGCAGGTGAGTTGCCCGAGCAGGCTCTTCAGCAGCGTGAAGTCGGCATGGCAGGCGCCGGGGTCGGGCCTGCTTTCGGCCGCCACCGCCACCACCCGTCCGTTGTGCGCCCTCATGCGCCAGTGGTGGCCCCCGTCCGAGGAACGCTCGACACTCCACCGTGCACCCGGTGCAGGTCCGCGGTCCTTGCGTGCCGCCGTCACCTGTCCCCCACCCCATTTCCCCGTTCGGCCCGGACCGCCGCTGCGGCGGATCTTGGCGAGCGGAATGTAGTGGGCGGTGCCGCGCGGGACGTCCCATCGGTCCGAATACCGAAAGGGCTTCACACCGAAGTTGTCCCTCATTCACGCGGGACGACGCGCCCCGCCTGACCGAAAGTCGCTGGTCAGAGCGGGGCGAAGCGGAAACGACGGTCAGTGGCCCTGGAGCGTGCGCACGAGGCCGCCGACCAGCGGCAGGTCGGCGACCGAGCGGCTGTCGGCGACCGGCTTGGTGAGCATGGCGGTGGAGACCGGCTTGAAGTCGCTGACCTGCGAACCCACCGCGTTGTCCAGGGGGTTGACGCTGGTGCGCGCCAGGGGGTTGACCGGCAGGTAGTTGATGGTGCCGACGACGGCCGACGCGGTCTCCTTGGCGGACTTGTCGGCGCTGCCCTGCCCGTCGGGCTGCGCCGCGCCCGCCTGCGCCGCCCCGGCCACCGCGAGGGCGGCGACGGACGACACCGCGAGGGCTGCGGTGCGGAGAAGGGTACGGGAGAGCTGCGCCATGAAGGTCCACCTGCCTGGTCACTGAACCGGTGCCGGGCCGGAGACCGGGGCCGGTCGCGGGCCGGCGGCCGTCTCCGTACGCGACGATGTCGCCACGTACGGTATTCGGTTGAACATCACGCGTCCAAAACATGTCCCCGAGGGTCACTCCAAAGGCGGAATGCCCCACACTGGTGTTCCGTGAGCCCCCACCTCGTCGCCCGCGTGATCCTGCTGACCGGCCCCTCCGGGTCCGGCAAGTCCTCGCTCGCCGCCCGTACCGGGCTGCCGATCCTCCGCCTGGACGACTTCTACAAGGAGGGCGACGACCCGACCCTCCCGGCGCTGCCCAGCGGCATCGGCACCGACTGGGACTCGCCGGTGTCCTGGAACGCCGACGCCGCCCTCGCCGCGGTCGCCGAACTCTGCGCGACCGGACGGACCGACGTCCCCGAGTACGACCTCTCGTCCAGCTCCGTCACCGGCAGCACGGCCGTGGAGCTCGACGGGGCACCGCTGTTCATCGCCGAGGGCATCTTCGCCGCCGACATCGCCGCGCGGTGCGGCGACCTGGGGCTGCTCGCCGACGCCCTGTGCCTGAGCCGGGGTGCGGTCACCACCGCCCGCCGCCGCTTCGTGCGGGACCTGCGCGAGGGCCGCAAGTCGGTGCCCTTCCTGCTGCGCCGCGGCTGGAACCTGATGCGGGCCGAACGGCACATCGTGGCCCGGCACTCGGCGCTCGGGGCCCATGTGTGCGACCGGGACGAGGCGCTGGAACGGATCACCGGTGCTCGTTACGAACCGATTCCCGTCCGGGTCTGAACGATTCGGCTCGCACTCCCGTAAGACATGGACGAGGGAGCGGTGCGCACGGACCCCCCGCCGTACGCGACCGCTCCCTCTCCCCCTCCCCCCGCTGTGGAGCCCCCGCTCCCCCGATCCCCCCGGGGCTCCGCGGCGTCAGGCCACCAGCTCGCCGAACGCCCCTTCCTCGTCGACGCCCGCGCTGAGCGTCTGGTCCTCACGCAGCCGGCGCAGCGAGCGCCAGATGCTGCTCTTCACCGTGCCGACGCTGATGCCGAGGATGCCGGCGATCTCCGGGTCGGTGCGGCCCTCGTAGTAGCGCAGCACCAGCATCGTGCGCTGGGTCTCCGGCAGCTTCGCGAGCGCCTGCCAGAGCACGGCGCGCAGCTCGGTGCCGCGCATCTCGTCGCAGTCGCCCACCGTCTCCGGCAGTTCCTCGGTCGGGTACTCGTTGAGCTTGCGGCGCCGCCAGGCGCTGATGTGCAGATTGGTCATCGTGCGGCGGAGGTAACCCCCGACCGCCGCCTTGTCGCTGATCCGGTCCCAGGCCCGGTAGGTGGAGAACAGCGCGCTCTGCAGCAGGTCCTCCGCCTCGAACCGGTCACCGGTCAGGTGGTACGCGGTCGCGTACAGAGAGGCCCGGCGCTCCTGGACGTAGGCGGTGAAGTCCGCCTCCGCCGAGGTCCGCCGCTCCTCCTCGCGGCCCGTGGCCGGGCCGGCGAGGTCCCCCGAGGCCCCCGTGGCCTCTCCGTACGCGACACCCCCGTGTCCCCCGTGACCGCCCTCGATCGCCGTGAAGTACGGCGGCCGGTTGCGGATCACCCCACGTCCGGTGCCACGAGCGCACCCCCGCCCGCCCGTGGCACCGGACTTCTCCACGCCCCGCGCCGCGGTGTGCACCGCGGCGGCCGGGCGAAGCTCCTCGTTGCAGACGTGCTGGTGGGAGACGAGCGGGAGCGGCTGAAGTACTGCCGTCGTCGTGCTGTGCAGTGCGTTCATTTCGCGCCCCCGTGGGTGGAGCCTGCCTGGTGTCTGTCTCGGTCCGGCGGGGGCTTCGCCCAGGGCTGCCCTCGCCGTGACCAATAGACTGCCGGGCCAGTTTCATGACGCTGTCCGCCGAGTGTCACAGGCCCGTCACAGACGCCACAGGTACCTTCCGCGGCCATCCTTGGTGGAGAATGCGGGCGTGCCTTTCCTGTTGCTGATCGAGGACGACGACGCCATCCGAGCGAGCCTCGAACTCGCCCTGTCACGCCAAGGCCACCGAGTGGTGGCCGCGGCGACGGGCGAGGACGGGCTGAAGCTGCTGCGCGAGCAGCGGCCGGACCTGATCGTGCTGGACGTCATGCTGCCCGGGATCGACGGTTTCGAGGTGTGCCGGCGCATCCGGCGCACCGACCAACTGCCGATCATCCTGCTGACCGCCCGGAGCGACGACATCGACGTCGTCGTGGGCCTGGAGTCCGGTGCGGACGACTACGTCCTCAAACCGATCCAGCCGCGCGTGCTGGACGCCCGTATCCGCGCGGTGCTGCGCCGCGGCGAGCGGGACAGTTCCGACTCGGCGGCCTTCGGCAGCATCGTGATCGACCGGTCCGCGATGACCGTCACGAAGAACGGCGAGGACCTGCAACTGACCCCCACCGAACTGCGCCTGCTGCTGGAGCTCAGCCGCCGGCCCGGGCAGGCGCTGTCCCGGCAGCAACTGCTGCGCCTGGTCTGGGAGCACGACTACCTCGGTGACTCCCGCCTGGTCGACGCCTGCGTGCAGCGGCTGCGCGCCAAGATCGAGGACGTGCCGTCGTCACCCACCCTGATCCGTACCGTCAGAGGCGTCGGATACCGCCTGGACGCCCCGGCGTGAATCCAGGGCATCACGAGTACGCCGCCGAGGACGACGCCGCGGACCAGCGGCTGAACGGCTGGCGATCACGATTGCTGCGGCTCACGAGCCTGCGGCTGCGCCTGGTGGTGGTCTTCGCCGCCGTGGCGCTGGCCGCCGCCGTGTCCGCCTCCGGCATCGCGTACTGGCTCAACCGCGACGCCGTACTGACCCGCGCCCAGAACGCGGCGCTGAACGACTTCCGCGCGTCGATGACGCGCAACGCGGGGTCGCTGCCGCGCCATCCGTCCTGCGACAAGCTGGCCGACGCGACGCGCAGCATCGGCTCGAGCACCCAGAACTACCAGGTGATCCTCATCGGCACCGGGCCGGACGGCGAGCACTGCGCGACCAAGTCGAGCAGCGACGGGCTCTCGCTCGACGCGGTGCCGCAGTCCCTGCGCAAGGCCGTCGAGAAGCGCAACCCCAAGCCGGGCGACCCCGCCGAGTACCACCTGTACTGGCAGCGGATCACCCGCGGCGGCCAGCCCTACCTGGTGGGCGGCGCCAAGGTGATCGGGGGCGGCCCGACCGGCTACATGTTCAAGTCGCTGGAGGCCGAGCGCAAGGACCTCAACTCGCTGGCCTGGTCGCTGGGCATCGCGACCGCGCTCGCCCTGATCGGCGCCGCGCTGCTGGCGCAGGCCGCCGCCTCCACCGTGCTGCGGCCCGTGGCCCGGCTCGGGGACGCCGCGCGGCGGCTCGGCGAGGGCAAGCTCGACACCCGGCTGCGCGTCACCGGCACCGACGAACTCGCCCAGCTGTCACGGACGTTCAACCGCACCGCCGAGCGCCTGGAGCGGCGGGTGGACGAGCTCAGCCAGCGCGAGGCGGCCAGCCGGCGGTTCGTCGCCGACATGTCGCACGAGCTGCGCACCCCGCTGACCGCGATCACCGCCGTGACCGAGGTGCTGGAGGACGAGGCCGACTCCCTCGACCCGATGATCGCCCCGGCGGTGCGGCTGGTGGTGAGCGAGACCAAGCGGCTGGGCGAGCTGGTGGAGAACCTGATGGAGGTCACCCGCTTCGACGCCGGCACCGCCCGGCTCGTCGAGGACGCGGTCGACGTCTCCGACATGGTCACCGCGTGCATGGACACCCGTGCCTGGCTGGACGCGGTCGACCTCGACGCGCCGCGCGGCATCATCGCGCGACTCGATCCGCGCCGTCTGGACGTCATCCTGGCCAACCTGATCGGCAACGCCCTCAAGCACGGCGGCTCGCCGGTCCGGGTCAAGGTGCGGCAGGACGGCGAGGAACTGGTCGTCGAGGTCGCCGACAACGGCCCCGGCATCCCCGAGGACGTCCTGCCGCACGTCTTCGACCGGTTCTTCAAGGCCGACGCCTCCCGCGCCCGTTCCGAGGGCAGCGGTCTGGGCCTGTCGATCGCCCTGGAGAACGCGCACATCCACGGCGGCGGCATCACCGCGGCCAACGCCCCCGGCGGGGGTGCGGTCTTCACGCTGCGGCTGCCGATGGGCGGCGGGGACGATCTCGCCCCGGAGCCCGAGGAAGGGAACGTGAACTCGTGACGCAGCCGCCCCGGGGCACCGCCCCGTATCCCGCGGTGCCGGGCTTCGCCCGGCGGTGGCGCGCCCCGCTCCTCGCCGTGGTGTGCGCGGCGCTGGCGGCCGGCTGCGGCATCCGCACGACCTCCGTACCGGTGGACGCGGGACCGGCGCCGTCTCGGGTGTCGTGCGCCGTACCGGACGACACCCCGGCGACGGCGACGGCGACGGCCTCTGCCTCTGCCTCTGCCACCGCGACTGCCTCCGCCCCGGCCTCGGCCTCGGCCTCCCCGACGGCGGCGCCCTCCGCCGCGCAGTCCGTCGCCACCGTGTACCTGGTGTGCAGTTCCCAGGTCGCCGATGTGCACCGCTCCGTCGCCCTCGCCGGGCTGACCCGGCTCGGCACGGCCGTGGCGCTGCTGCGCGAACTCCAGCAACGGCTCGGCATGGCCGAGGCGTCGGCCGGCTTCGGCACCGCCGTGCAGGGCGACCTCGCCGTGGAGGGACCGCGTACCGGCGATCCCCGGGGCACGCTGCGGCTGAGCGCGCCACTGTCGGAGCTGCCGCCGTTCGCACTCGCGCAGTTGGTGTGCACCTACGCGGGCAATCCCTTGCTGTCCTCCGACGGCTCGGTGATCCTGGGCGGTTCGGACAACGCACAGGTGCGTCGTTTCACCTGCACCAGCGACCTGCGTACGGACCCCGGGGCCGCCGAAACCGCTGGAACCGCCGTGAAGTGACGGACGTCCTTCCATTCGTGCGGCGCAACGGCTCTCTCCCGAAAGTGCGCGCGGTGGGCCTGATACTCGCCGCGGTTCATCTGGCCCTGGTGGGATGGCTGCTGCTACGACCGCAGTACGTCGCCTGGGTCGACGCGCCGAACCTGCGCCCCCTGGCGACGATCCGCACCGACCTCGCCCTGCCGCCCCTGGCGGCGGCCCGCGCGCTGGGTGCCGGACTGGTGCTGCTGGCCCCGCTGGGGGTGCTGCTGCCCATGGCCGGGGGGCGGGCACGGGTCTCCGGCGCGGGTTCGTTCGCGCGGACGGTGTTCGCCGGGCTGATGATCTCGCTGGCCCTCGAGTTCATGCAGACCGGTGTGCCGGGCCAGATCTTCGACGTGGACGCCCTGCTGCTCAACACCGCGGGCGTCGCGCTGACGCACCTCGCGGTCGTGCCGGCCGCGCGGGCCTGGCTGCGGCGGCGCGGTGCGCGGGTCACGGCCCCGGGCCCGGCCGGCTCTCGGGGCCGGACCCCGAGGATTTCCAGGGTCGGGGTCGCCCCGTAGAGCGATGATTCGCGGTGGTATGCGCTCGTACGGTGATGTCATCGGCCGGAGGGACCGGCCTGGAACTCCCGAAGGAGCACCCGCCATGTCGTCTCTGGTCCGCCCGCGTCACGGCCGGATGATCGCCGGGGTCTGCGCCGGGCTCGCCGACCGGTTCGGCACCTCGCACACCACGATGCGCGTGATCTTCCTGCTCTCCTGCCTGCTGCCCGGCCCGCAGTTCCTGCTCTACCTGGCGCTGTGGATCGTGCTGCCCGCCGAGGGGCGTACCTCGGCCGCGATGTAGCCGCCGGCGCCACGACGCGCGAGGGCCGCACCCCCGGTGGGGGTGCGGCCCTCGCGCACGGACGGGGTCAGCCGCCGATGGGCAGGCCCTGCAGCGGGAGCTGGCCCAGGGGGAGCTGCCCGATCGGCAGCTTGCCGATGGGCAGGCCACCGAGCAGCGTGTTGAGCGCGACGGGGGTGTTCTGCGCGCCGGGGACGACGCTGCCCGTCTTGGGCAGGTTGCCGGCGAGCGAGTCGAGCGGGACCGACTTGGCCACCTGGTTGACCGGCAGAGAGGTGGCCGGCAGGTTCGGCACCTGGGGCAGGCCCATGTCGGTCGTCGCCGGGGCGGCGGATGCGGCGCCCGCGGCGGCACCGACGAAGGCCACGCCCAGCGCGGCGGCACCGAGAGTCTTGACGGTTCCGGTCTTCATGGTTGCGATCCTCGTGATGGGGGAGATGGAGCGTCCGCCGCGCCGGCACACGGGCCGTAACCGCGGGAATCCGGAACGTAGCGAGGCGGGGCACCGCGGCGCAAGCGGACGCGCACGGCCGCGCGCCGCGCCGTCACCGCCCCGGCGCGCCCCCGCCCGCCCCGCCGGTCACTCCCCCTCGGACGCGGAACCGCTGGCCGAGGGCGGTGCGGCGGACGTCTGGCGGAACAACCACTCGGCCTTCAGTTCGGCGTATCCGGGCTTGATGACGTCATTGATCATCGCCAGCCGTTCATCGAAAGGGATGAACGCGGACTTCATCGCGTTGACCGTGAACCACTGCATGTCGTCGAGGGTGTACCCGAAGGCGCTCACCAGCTCGCCGAACTCGCGGCTCATGCTCGTACCGCTCATCAGCCGGTTGTCGGTGTTCACGGTGACGCGGAAGTGCAGCCGGCGCAGCAGACCGATGGGGTGCTCGGCGTAGGAGGCGGCGGCGCCGGTCTGCAGGTTGGAGGTCGGGCACATCTCCAGGGGGATGCGCTTGTCGCGCACGTAGTCGGCGAGCCGGCCGAGGGTGACCGTGCCGTCGTCGGCGACCTGGATGTCGTCGATGATGCGCACGCCGTGGCCGAGCCGGTCGGCGCCGCACCACTGCAGGGCCTGCCAGATGGAGGGCAGGCCGAACGCCTCGCCGGCGTGGATGGTGAAGTGGAAGTTCTCCCGCTTCAGGTACTCGAAGGCGTCCAGGTGGCGGGTGGGCGGGAAGCCCGCCTCGGCGCCCGCGATGTCGAACCCGACGACGCCGCGGTCGCGGTGGGCGTTGGCGAGTTCGGCGATCTCCTGGGAGCGGGCGGCGTGCCGCATCGCGGTGAGCAGCACGCCGACCCGGATGCGGTGGCCGGCCTCGCGGGCCCGGCGCTCGCCCTCCCGGAAGCCCTCGTTGACGGCCTCGACGACCTGCTCCAGTCCGAGCCCGCGCTCGACGTGGAGTTCGGGGGCGTACCGCACCTCGGCGTAGACGACGCCGTCGGCCGCCAGGTCCTCCGCGCACTCGGCGGCGACCCGGTGGAGCGCCTCGGGGGTCTGCATGACGCCGACGGTGTGCGAGAACGTCTCCAAGTACCGTTCCAGGGAGCCGGAGTCGGCCGCCTCGCGGAACCAGGTGCCGAGCTTGTCCGGGTCGGTCTCCGGCAGGGCGTCGTAGCCCGCCGCACGCGCCAGGTCGACGACGGTTCCGGGGCGCACGCCGCCGTCGAGATGGTCGTGCAGCAGGACCTTCGGCGCGCGCCGGATCTGCTCGGGCGTGGGGGTCGCCCCGGGCGAGGCCGGGGGCAGGGCGACCGTGCGTGGGCTCGTCATTGCCGCACGATATCCCCTACGCGCGTAGAACCCGTGGATGATGCCGAATATTGACCTCCCGGCCAGGTCGTGCACACCTTCCCGTCTGCCATGGTTACGCCATGGCTTCGCAAGCTTTACCGGTGCGTGGTGCGCGGTTGGGAAAGAGAGTCACTCCGGGGCTGACCCCGGCGGCACGGCGGGAATCGGACGAGACGGTCCGGGCCGCCGTACTCGTGCTGCCCGGGGGCAGCGCGCTGAGCACGCGCCGGCGTTCGCCGGTGGCGGCCGCCGCCGTGGTGCCCCTGGCCCGGCGGCTGGTCCGGGCGGCCGGCCGGGGCGAGGGCCTGGCCGTGCACGTCGTGCACTACCGCTTCCGCGGCTGGAATGGGGGTCACGCCCACCCCGCGGAGGACGCCCAGTGGGCCGTGGACGAGGTCGTACAGCGGTACGGCGACGTGCCGGTGGCCCTGGTCGGCATGGACATGGGCGGCCGCGCGGCACTGCGGGCGGCCGGCCACCCGGCCGTCAACTCCGTCGTGGCGATGGCCCCGTGGCTGCCCGACGCCCTGGAGCCCGATCCCGTCAAGCAGTTGATCGGCCGCCACGTGATGATCGTGCACGGCACGAACGACCACTCCACCCACCCCGACCTGTCCTACCGGCTCGCCGAGCGCGCGAAGAAGGTCAATCGGGACGTGTGCCGCTTCGAGGTGCACTCCGACGGCCATCTGCTGACCGAGCACCGTTCCGAAGTCTCCGCGCTGGCCGCCGACTTCGTCCTCGGGACCCTGCTGGGACGTTCCTTCGCCCGTCCGGTCGCCGATGCCCTCGCCGCCCCTCCCCCGCTCGGTCTGCGCATGCCGCTGGCGGCGGGTTTCGGCCGCGCTCCGCTGCACTGACGGGCCCTCGGCACCAAGAGCTGTCCCGGCGTTCGCCTGCGCGCCGCACGGCCGTACGGCCCGTGTCGGCGGGGCGGGGAAACATCGCCACAGCCGGTGGAAAGTGAGGTCCGTCATGTGTCTGCACCAGCCGCAATGCCCGTCCGCCGACGCTTCCGACCGTGAGGCGGCGCATGTGACGGCGTCCCACAGCGAGCAGGGCTGGAGTCTGCTGTGCAACGGCGTCCTGCTCTTCGAGGACACCGGGGAGATCCTGCCCGACGGCCGGGTCGTCGATCCGCGCCGTCCGACGGACGCGCAACTCACCCCGGGATGAGCCTGCCGCGCCGCCCGACCAGGAACTTCTTGAAGGCCGCCACGGGCGCCGTGTCCGGGTGACCG
Organism: Streptomyces sp. NPDC002574; assembly: GCF_042889545.1. NCBI lineage: Bacteria > Bacillati > Actinomycetota > Actinomycetes > Kitasatosporales > Streptomycetaceae > Streptomyces > Streptomyces sp. NPDC002574. The sequence goes on along the minus strand of NZ_JBIARB010000010.1, from coordinate 117,550 downwards.
CCGAGCCAGGCCACCCCGATCTCGCGCACCGCGCGCGGCGCCGTCACCGACAGCTCCACCACACCGGGACGGGGCACCAGCGGCGGTGGCAGCAGCGCCACTCCCAGCCCCGCGGCGACCAGGCCGCGCAGCGTCTCCGTCTCCTCGCCCTCGAAGGCGACGCGCGGGGTGAAACCGGCCTCGGCGCAGAGGGTGTCGGCGATCCGCCGCAGCCCGTAGCCCGGTTCGAGGGTGACGAAGAGTTCACCGGCGGCCTCCGCGAGCCGGATCCTGCGCCGTCCCGCGAGCCGGTGGTCGGCGGGCACGACCAGCCGCAGCCGCTGCTCGTCCAGGCGCCGGGTGACCAGATCGGGCGCGTCGGGGACCGGTGAGGTCAGGCAGAGGTCCAGCTGACCCGCGCGCAGGCCGGCCAGCATCGCCTCGCTGTAGTTCTGCACGAGCTGGAACCGCACCCGCGGGTGGTCGGCGCGGAACTCCCGCAGCAGGGCCGGTACGGTCTCCGAGCCGAGAGTGTGCAGGAAGCCGAAGGCGACGAGCCCGGTCTCCGGGTCGGCTCCGGCGCGTGCCGACTCCGCCGACCGCTCCACCTCCGCCAGCGCGCGCTCCACGGAGCCGAGGAAGCCGCGCCCGGCGGGGGTGAGCGAGACGGTGCGCCCCTGGCGGGCGAAGAGCGTGACGCCCAGATCGGTCTCCAGCCGGACCATCGCCCGGCTGAGCGTCGACTGCGGCACGCCCAGCTCCCGCGCCGCCCGGGTCACGTGCTCGTGTCGCGCGACCGCCGCGAACTGCGCGAGCCGCGGCGCGAGGACGGCCGCCCAGGACGCGCTGTCCAGCTCCGCGCGGATGTCGCCCGCGTCACGGGACGGCGGAACCGGCGTCGTTGACCTCGCCTCATGCACCATAGGAACGATTATGGCCAGTCCGTGCATTGGACGCATGAAACGGACCGGTCCTAGCGTGGGGACATGCCTCCTGCCGATACAGGGGCGTCCGCCGTGACACGGCCGGACGCCGCCTTCGCCGACGCGCTCCGCCCGGGCGGACCCGGCTACCGCCGCGCCAATGTGGCGCTGTTCGCCGCCGGTCTCGCGACCTTCGCCCTGCTCTACTCGACACAGGCCCTGCTGCCCGCGCTCTCCGCGGGCCTCTCGCTCACCCCGGCGCAGGCCAGCCTCACCGTCTCGGCCACCACGGCCGCACTCGCGCTGGCCCTGCTGCCGGTGAGCGCGCTGAGCGAGAAGTACGGCCGTACCGCGGTGATGACGACCTCGGTGTTCAGCGCCTCGGCACTCGCCCTGGTCATCCCCTTCGCCCCGGACCTGACCACGCTCGTGGTCCTGCGCGCCATGCAGGGCGTGGCCCTGGCGGGGCTGCCCGCGACGGCCATGGCCTACCTGGCCGAGGAGATCCACCCCAAGGCGGTGGCCTCCGCGATCGGACTGTACGTGGCGGGCAACAGCATCGGCGGGATGAGCTCCCGGGTCCTGACCGGCGCCCTGGCCCAGGCCTTCGGCTGGCGCACCGCGCTGTTCGCCGCCGGCGCCATGGCGCTGCTGTGCGCCGTCGCCTTCCGCCTGCTGATCCCGCCCGCGCGCAACTTTCGTCCGGGGCCGGTCAATCCGGCGGCCCTGCTGCGCACCGTCGCGGGCCACCTGCGGACGCCGCTGCTGCGCCGCCTCTACGCGATCGGGCTGCTCTTCATGGCGGTCTTCGGCGCCGTCTACAACGTCCTGGGCTACCGGCTCGGCGAGGAGCCCTTCGGCCTCTCCCAGACCGCCATCGGCCTCATCTTCCTGGTCTACCTGGTGGGTACCGCCGCCTCGGCGGCCTCGGGCGTGCTGCACGGCCGTATAGGCCGTCGCGGCGCCCTGTACGTCGCCGCGGGGCTCGTGACCACCGGCTTGCTGCTGAGCCTCGCGAACTCCCTCGTGGCCGTGCTCACCGGCCTGGTGCTGATCACCGCCGGCTTCTTCACCGGTCACGCCATCGCCTCCGGCTCCGTCAGCCGCACCGCCACCACCGGCCGCGCCCAGGCCTCCGCCCTCTATCTGACGGCGTACTACATCGGCAACAGCCTCGGCGGCACCCTGGGGGCGTCCGCCTTCCACTCGGCGGGCTGGGACGGCACGGTCGTGCTCTGCCTCGCCGCGGTCGTGGGCGTCGCCGCGATCACCCTGCACGCCACCCGGCGCGCCCTCGCCGAGCACCGCGGCCGGGCGGTCCGCACCGCCGGCTGAGCCGCGCGCACCACGCGGAGGGGAAGCGAGCGGGGCCGGTGGACGTCCACCGGCCCCGCTCCCTGTCCCCTCACCGGGGCCCGCCCGGTCAGGCGATACGGTCCAGCACGATCGGCCGGGGCGTGAACGCCGTGCCCGCCGCGGAGATCTCGACGCCGCCGTCGAGTGCCGCCAGGGCGTAGTCGAACTTCTCCGGGGTGTCGGTGTGCAGGGTCAGCAGCGGCTGCCCCTGCGTGACCGTCGCGCCGGGCTTGGCGTGGATCTCGACACCGGCACCGGCCTGCACCGGGTCCTCCTTGCGGGCGCGGCCCGCACCGAGGCGCCAGGCGGCGACGCCGACGGCGTAGGCGTCCAGCCCGGTGAGCACGCCGGACTTCTCCGCGGTGACCACGTGCCGCTCCCGCGCGACGGGCAGCACCGCGTCCGGGTCGCCGCCCTGGGCGGCGATCATGCGGCGCCACACGTCCATGGCGGAGCCGTCGGCCAGTGCCTTGGCGGGGTCGGCGTCCTTCAGGCCGGCCGCGTCGAGCATCTCGCGGGCCAGCGCGATGGTCAGCTCCACCACGTCGGCGGGACCGCCGCCCGCCAGCACCTCGACGGACTCGCGGACCTCCAGGGCGTTGCCCGCGGTCAGGCCCAGCGGGGTCGCCATGTCGGTCAGCAGGGCGACCGTCCGCACGCCGTGGTCGGTGCCCAGGCCCACCATGGTGGAGGCCAGTTCGCGGGCCTGCTCCAGGTTCTTCATGAAGGCGCCGGAGCCGACCTTGACGTCGAGCACGAGCGAGCCCGTGCCCTCGGCGATCTTCTTCGACATGATCGAGGAGGCGATCAGCGGGATCGCCTCGACGGTGCCGGTCACGTCGCGCAGCGCGTACAGCTTCTTGTCCGCCGGGGCGAGGCCGTCGCCCGCCGCGCAGATGACCGCGCCGGCGTCGCCCAGGACCCGCAGCATCTCCTCGTTGGACAGCAGCGCCCGCCAGCCGGGGATGGACTCCAGCTTGTCCAGGGTGCCCCCGGTGTGGCCGAGGCCCCGCCCGGACAGCTGGGGCACGGCGGCGCCGCAGGCGGCCACGACGGGCGCGAGCGGCAGCGTGATCTTGTCGCCGACACCGCCGGTGGAGTGCTTGTCGGCGGTGGGCCGCGGCAGCGAGGAGAAGTCCATGCGCTCGCCGCTGTTGATCATCGCCGCGGTCCAGCGGGCGATCTCCGCCCGGTCCATGCCGTTGAGCAGGATCGCCATGGCGAGCGCGGACATCTGCTCGTCGGCGACCTCACCCTTGGTGTAGGCGTCGATGACCCAGTCGATCTGCCCGTCGTCGAGACGGCCGCCGTCGCGCTTGGTGCGGATGACGGAAATGGCGTCCATAGTTCACGTACCTTCTCAGCGGTTGGTCAGGTCGTCCGGGCCGAACGCGTCGGGCAGGACGTCCCGCATGGTGCGGATGCCGTCGGACATCTCGACCAGCAGATCGGGGCCGCCGTGCTCCCACAGCAGCTGGCGGCAGCGGCCGCAGGGCATCAGCTGGTCGCCGTTGCGGTCGACGCAGGTGAACGCGACGAGCCGGCCGCCCCCCGTCGCGTGCAGGAGCGAGACCAGTCCGCACTCTGCGCACAGGCCGAGGCCGTAGCTGGCGTTCTCCACGTTGCACGCGGCGATGACACGGCCGTCGTCCACCAGGGCGGCCGCTCCCACCGGGAAGTGGGAGTAGGGCACATAGGCCCGGGACATGGCGTCCCGGGCCTGCGCCCGCAGGCCCTCCCAGTCGACCCCGCCGGGGTCGGCCGGGCCCGCGGTGCCGGTCACTTTCCTTGACCCTTTCGGTAGCGCATACCGTCAGCCTTGGGCATGCGCAGGCGTTGCGCCGACAGGGAGAGCACCAGCAGGGTGACGACGTACGGGGTCGCGCCGACGAACTCGGCCGGGACCTCGTCGGTGAGCAGGTACCAGACCAGCACCAGCGCGCCCACGGCCAGGCTGGTCACGCCCTGCCACAGGTTGCGCTTCCACAGCTTCCAGGCGCCGAGCAGCACCAGCAGGACCACCAGGAGCAGCAGCAGCGCGTGGACGGTGGGACCGCCGTTGCGCAGCTGGAGCGCGTCGGAGTAGCCGAACAGGCCGGCGCCGGCGGCGAGACCGCCCACCCGCCAGTTGCCGAAGATCATCGCGGCGAGACCGATGTAGCCGCGGCCGCCGGTCTGGCCCTCCAGGTAGATGTGCGTGGGCACCATCGCCAGGAAGGCGCCGCCGAGGCCGGCGAGGGCACCGGAGACGATCACGGCGACGTACTTGTACAGGTACACGTTGACGCCGAGCGACTCGGCGGCCACCGGGTTCTCGCCGGCCGACCGCAGCCGCAGGCCGAAGGCCGTGCGCCACAGCAGGAAGAAGCTGCCGACGAAGAGCACGGCGGCGACGAGCGTCAGCGCCGAGACGTCGGTGACGAGTCCGCCGATGACGCCGGCGAGGTCGGAGACGAAGAACCAGCCGTGCTTCTCGATGCCGCCCAGCCAGTCGGACAGCCCGGGGATGTCGAACGACGGCAGCGAGTCGATCGGCGGGGACTGCTTGGGGTTGCCGCCCTTGGCCGCCGCCTCGCCGTTGGTGAACCACAGCTTGGCGAGGTACTGCGTCGCGCCGAGCGCCAGGATGTTGATGGCCACACCGGAGATGATGTGGTCGACGCCGAAGGTGACGGTCGCGACCGCGTGGACCAGACCGCCGACCGCGCCGCCGACGACACCGGCGAGCACGCCGATCCAGGGGTTGGTCTGCCAGCCGGCCCAGGCACCGAAGAAGGTGCCGAGGATCATCATGCCCTCGAGGCCGATGTTGACCACGCCGGAGCGCTCGGACCACAGACCGGCCAGACCGGCCAGACCGATCGGCACGGCGAGACCGAGGGCCGCGGTGATCTGGCCCTGCGCGGTGAGCTGGTCCTGGCCCGTGACGATCCGTACGACCGACACCAGCGCCAGCGCGGCGGCGACGATCAGCAGGATCATCGGGAAGGAGAGGCGGAACGTGCGGCCCTTGGTGCCGGCCGACTTGGGAGCCGCGGGCGGCGGGGTGCGGGTCGTCGTGGCGGTCACGCCGTCACCTCCTTCTTGATGCCGGCCTGGGCTGCGAGCTGCTCCCCGACCTTCTGCTGCTGGCGCTTGAGGCCGTAGCGGCGGACGAGCTCGTAGGCGATGACGACACTGAGGACGATGACGCCCTGCATGACGCCGACGATCTCCTTGTCGTAGCCGTCGAACTCCAGGCGGCCGGAGCCGCGCTCCAGGAAGCCCCACAGCAGCGCGGCCAGCGCGACGCCGATCGGGTTGTTGCGGCCGAGCAGCGCCACCGAGATGCCGGTGAAGCCGATGCCGGCCGGGAAGAGGTCGGCACCGTACGCGTGGACGTCGTTCAGCAGCAGCGGCAGACCGGTCAGGCCCGCCAGGCCGCCGGAGATCAGCATGCTGATGACGACCATGCGCTTGACGCTGACGCCGCTGGCGGTGGCCGCGCTCTCGGACAGGCCGACGCTGCGCAGGTCGAAGCCGAAGCGGGTGCGGCCGAGGACGAACCAGTAGCCGACGCCGATGATCACGGCGAGGACGACGAAGCCGTAGATCTGGCCGATGTCCTCACCCATGTCGAAGTTGAACAGGTGGCCGGACGAGGGCAGCGGCGTGGTCGACACGGACGTCTGCGCCTTGTCGAGGTGGCCGAGCCGGCCCGCCTTGAGGAAGTAGCCGACGATCGACAGCGCGATCGCGTTCAGCATGATGGTCGCGATGACCTCGCTGACGCCGCGGGTGGTCTTCAGGACGCCCGCGATGCCGGCCCACATACCGCCGACCACCATGGCCACCACGATGATCAGCGGGATCTGCAGGAAGCTCGGCAGGGTCACCGCCCCGCCGACCGCGGCGGCGAAGAAGACGCCGAGCCGGTACTGGCCCTCGACGCCGATGTTGAACAGGTTCATGCGGAAGCCGACGGCGACCGCGATACCCGCGATGTAGTAGGTGGTCGCCTTGTTGAGGATCTCGACCTGGCTGTCGCTCTTGAAGCCGTAGTCGATCATCGTGCTGAAGGCGCCGAACGGCTCCTTGCCGGTGGCCAGCAGCACGAGTGCGGTGATCACGAACGAGGCGACGATCGCCAGCACGGGCGCGGCGACCGCGAGGAGCAGCCGCTCCTTGTCGATCTTCTTCATCGGTCCTCTCCCCCGTTGGCGGCGTCGCCGTTCTCGTGCTCGAGATGACCGGCGGCGGCGCCCGTCATCGCGGAGCCCAGCTGCTCCGGGGTGATGGTGGCGGGGTCGGCGTCGGCGACCAGGCGGCCGCGGTACATGACGCGCAGGGTGTCGGACAGGCCGATCAGCTCGTCCAGGTCGGCGGAGATCAGCAGTACGGCCAGGCCGTCGCGCCGGGCCTCGCGGATCTGGTCCCAGATCTGGGCCTGGGCGCCGACGTCCACACCCCGGGTGGGGTGCGCGGCGATCAGCAGCTTCGGCTGGTGGCTCATCTCGCGGCCGACGATCAGCTTCTGCTGGTTGCCGCCGGACAGGGACGCGGCGGTGACCTCGATACCGGGGGTGCGGACGTCGTACTCGCGCACGATCCGCTCGGTGTCGCGACGGGCCGCGGCCGGGTCCAGGAGGACGCCCTTGCTGTTCGGGCGCTCGGTGACGTGGCCGAGGATGCGGTTCTCCCACAGCGGGGCCTCCAGCAGCAGCGCGTGCCGGTGGCGGTCCTCGGGGATGTAGCCGATGCCGTCCTCGCGGCGCTTGCGCGTCGGGAGGTGGGTGATGTCCGTGGTGCCGAGGGTGATCCGGCCGGCGTCGGGCGCGAGGATGCCCATGATCGCCTCGACCAGTTCCGCCTGGCCGTTGCCCTCGACGCCCGCGATGCCCAGGATCTCGCCCTTGTGGATGGTCAGCGAGATCCGGTCCAGGACGACGCGCTCGATGCCCTCCAGGTCGGTCTCCGACAGGTGCAGACCGTCGACGGTCAGCATCGGGACGTCGGTGACCGTGGACTCGCGGGTCTCCGGGGACGGCAGTTCGCTGCCGACCATGAGTTCCGCGAGCTGCTTGGGGGTCGTGGTCTTCGGGTCGGCGGAGCCGACCGTGGTGCCGCGCCGGATGACCGTGATCTCGTCCGCGACGGAGAGCACCTCGCCGAGCTTGTGCGAGATGAAGATGACGGTCAGGCCCTCGGCCTTCAGACCGCGCAGGTTGTCGAAGAGCGCGTCGACCTCCTGCGGGACCAGGACCGCCGTCGGCTCGTCGAGGATCAGCGTACGGGCGCCTCGGAAGAGGACCTTGAGGATCTCGACACGCTGACGGTCGGCGACACCGAGGTCTTCCACCAGGACGTCCGGCCGCACTCCGAGGCCGTAGGCGTCCGAGATCTCCTTGATCCGGGCACGGGCGCGGCCGCCGATGCCGTGGAGCTTCTCGCTGCCGAGCACGACGTTCTCGAGGACCGTGAGGTTGTCGGCGAGCATGAAGTGCTGGTGCACCATGCCGATGCCGCGGGCGATGGCGTCGCCCGGGTCGTGGAAGGTGACGCGCTCGCCGTCGACGGTGATGGTGCCCTCGTCCGGCTTCTGCATGCCGTAGAGGATCTTCATCAGGGTCGACTTGCCGGCGCCGTTCTCGCCCACGAGGGCGTGCACGGTGCCGCGGCGGACGGTGATGTCGATGTCGTGGTTGGCCACGACACCGGGAAATCGCTTGGTGATGCCGCGCAGTTCGACGGCATGGGGGCTAGGGGGACTGGGGGTGCTGGACGCGTTGATGACGCACTCTCCTCGCGGAAAAGAGCGGGGCGGGGCGGGTGTGGCGAACGTACCGCGAGGAGGGAACTCTATGCGCGTAGCGTTGCCAGATCCATAGTGGTGCGAGTCAGAACAGAAACCACCGGGACCGATACGGGCGGAACGCAGGCGCGAGGCCCGGTGGGGGAGAGCCTGGGCTATCCCCCACCGAGCCTCGCGACCGTGACTCAGAGGAGACCGGGCGTCACTTGACGGTCGTGTTGACCTTGATGTCGCCGCTCACGATCTTCTGCTTGGCCGCGTCCAGCTGGGACTTGATGTCGTCGATGAAGCCACCGCTGGTGGCCAGGCCGACGCCGTCCTTGGCGAGGTCGTAGCTCTGGGTGCCGGTCAGCGGGGCGCCGTCCTTGACGGACTTGACCGCGTCGTACACCGCGACGTCCACGTTCTTCAGCGCGGAGGTCAGGATCGACTTCTGGTACTTGACCAGACCGGTCTGCGCGTACTGGTCGGAGTCGACACCGATCGCCCAGGCGCCGGTCTTGCCGGCGACGGCCTCGATCGCGCCGTTGCCGGAGGAGCCGGCCGCGGCGTAGACGACGTCGACGCCCTTGTCGAGCATGCCCTGCGCGGCCGCCTTGCCCTTGGCCGGGTCGGAGAAGCCGGACAGGTCGGAGCCGCTGGTCAGGTACTGGGTGGTGACCGTGACCTTCGGGTTGGTCTCCGTGACGCCCTGGCGGAAGCCGGCCTCGAACTTGTTGATCAGCGGAATGTCCACACCGCCGATGAAGCCGACCTTGTTGTCCTTGGTCTTCAGCGCGGCGGCGACGCCGGCGAGGTAGGAGCTCTGCTCCTCGGTGAAGACGATGCTGTCGACGTTCTTGGCGTCCACGACGGAGTCGACGATCGCGAAGGTGGTCTTGGGGTACTTCGCGGCGGCGGCCTTGATCGAGTCACCGTAGGCGAAGCCGACACCGATGACCGGGTTGTAGCCCGCGTCCGCCAGGTCCTCGAGGCGCTGCTCGCGGTCGGCCTCGGTGTCCGAGGTCTTCGCGGTGAGCTCCTTGACGTCGATCCCGAAGTCCGTCTTGGCCTTGTCCAGGCCCGCGGCGGCGGAGTCGTTGAACGAGTGGTCGCCACGGCCACCCACGTCGTAGGCGACGCCGACCTTGAGCTTGCCGCCCTTGTCGCTGTCGCTGGCACTGTCCTTGGAGCTGCTGCCGCAAGCGGTCGCGGTGAGCGCGAGGGCCGCGGAGGCTATGCCCGCGGCGGCGAACTTGGTTACCCGGCGCAAGAGGGTACCCCTTCACTAGAAGCGCCCCGTCCGGCGCTGGCTTAACCGGGAGCTTAACGCGCGTAGATGTCAGGTAAAGGGGGGTTGGCGGCCCGTTATCGGATCGACGCATTTCGGCCAGGTGACCCGGCCGTGTCAGCCGGGTCACCCACCGTCATGCCAGCAGCGCAGCGGAGGTGAAGAGCTCCACCCCGACCTTGATCGCGCCCTCGTCGACGTCGAAGTCACCTTGATGCAGATCACGCTTGGAAGTGTCCCCCAGGGGACGCACCCCGAGCCGCGCGAGGGCACCCGGCACCTGCTCCAGATACCAGGAGAAGTCCTCGCCACCGAGGCTCTGCTCGGTGTCCTCGACGGTGTGCGCGCCGTAGCGGGCCGTCATGGCGTCGCGCAGCAGTTCCGTCGAGTCGTGCTCGTTGACCACCGGCGGGACGCCCCGGTGGTACGTCAGCTCCCACTTGGCGCGATACATGCCGGCGATCTGGTCGATCACCTCGTGCACCAGGTCCGGGGCCTCGTGCCAGGCGGTCAGGTCCAGGCAGCGGACCGTGCCCTCCAGTTCGGCGTGCTGCGGGATCACGTTGCAGGCGTGGCCGGCCTCGATACGGCCCCACACGACGCTCATCCCGGACCGCGGGTCGATCCGGCGGGCCAGGACGGCCGGCAGCTCGGTGGCCATCTTGGCGGTGGCCGTCACCAGGTCGGTGGTCAGGTGGGGGCGGGCGGTGTGGCCGCCCGCGCCGTCCAGGGAGAGCTCCAGGCGGTCCACCGCCGAGGTGATCGGCCCTTGCCGCAGTCCGATCCGGCCGACGTCGACCTTGGGGTCGCAGTGCACGGCCAGGATGCGGCCCACGCCGTCCAGCGCGTTCGCCTTGATGGCGTCCAGCGCCCCGCCCGGCATGACCTCCTCGGCCGGCTGGAACACCAGCCGCACCGGCCGCCGCAGCTTGCCCTCGCGCAGCAGCTCCGCCAGCACCAGGCCGGCGCCCAGCACCACCGTGGTGTGCACGTCGTGGCCGCAGGCGTGCGCCCGGCCGGGAACCGTCGAACGGTAGTCGACCCGCTTGGTGTCCGGGATCGGCAGCGCGTCCAGATCGGCGCGCAGGGCCAGCCGGGGCCGCTCCGGGTCCGTCTCCCCGATGTCGCAGATCAGGCCCGTCCCGCCCGGCATCACGCGGGGCTTGAGACCGGCCTGCTCCAGGCGGGCCTTCACCGCGGCCGTCGTGCGGAACTCCTGGCGGCCCAGTTCGGGATGCATGTGCACATCCCGCCGGAACGCCACGAGCTCCGTCCGCAGGCGCTCGGGGAGCACACCCAGAAGGGCGTCGTCCGGCGCGGCGGGAACGGTTGGGGCCACTGACACAGGGGTTCCGGAGGGTTCGGAGGGTGAGTCGTTCACCTCCGACAGGCTAGACCGCATCTGCACTCCCGATCGCTGGATCGCCGATAATTCATTCCGCGCGAGGAAGAAAAACTCCCCCTTCGGCGCGTACCCGGCTCCGTACAGGGGTATCAACACGGTTTAGCCCTCGCCACTCCATAGTGGCTCAACGATCGCCCCGTCGCGAGGCAACGCTCGGTGAGCGGCGTCACCCTGACCTGGGAAGCAACCCCGCGGAGGCGGGCTGCGTCAGCGCGGTCCGAGCAGCCGGGAGTAGAGGTCCAGGAGCGGGGCGGACTGCGTCTGCCAGGACCATTCGCGCAGGGTGTCGCCGCGGTCGTACGCCTTCCGGTAGCGCCGCGGATTGGTCAGCACGGCACCGACGGCGCGCACGAAGTCGGCGGTGTCCAGGGACCGGAACACCTCGCCGTTGCCGATCTCCAGCGTCGGCCGCGCCAGCACCCGGACGTCGCTGACGACCACCGGCAACCGGGCGTGGGCGTACTCGAAGTAGCGGGCCGGCAGGGCCACCTGCTGCGCGGGCAGGCGGTGCACGGGCAGCACGCCGATGTCCGCGGAGGCGAGGAAGCCCGGGATCTCGGCGGGCGGCACGTAGGGCAGCACGTGCAGGCGGCCCTCGACACCGAGCTCCGCGGCGCGGTCGGTGAGGACGCGTACATAGGCGTCGCCGGGGTCGGGGACGACCAGGGCGGCGTGCAGGTCGTACAGCTTGGGCAGCGCCTCGATGACCGTCAGCAGTCCGCGGGCCGGGCCGACCGCGCCGCTGTGGACCAGGAGGGGGACCTCGGGGGCCAGATGGCAGTGGTCACGCACCCCGGAACGCGACGAGGAGGCCGAGGAGGCCGAGGACGACGGAGCCTCGTACGGCGGCGCGTTGCGCGCCACGGCCGGGCGGGCGGCGAGGCCGTGGCGCTCGCGCAGCCGGTCGGCATAGGTCTCGGCGACGGTGACGACGCCGTCGATGAGCGGCACATAGGTGCGCTCGTGGGCGTCACGGGCGACGGCGGCCCGGTGGCTGGGCTCGGTCTTGGCCGTGGTGTCCCAGACGACCTCGACACGGTGCCCGGTGCCCTCCGCGCGCAGCGCGGCGCGGACGGCGGTGCCCAGGGTGCGGTGCCCCAGCGCGTGCACCAGGTGCGGGCGCAGCTCGTCCAGGACCGGCCCGTAGGCGATCTCCAGGTCGAGCAGCAGCGGGTCCAGCCGGCGCCAGCAGCGCTTGCCGAACAGCAGGCGCGTGCTGGTGGTGGACAGCCGGTCCAGCAGCCCGTCGGGCGTCGCCCTGCGGCGGACGGCGGCGCGGTACTGCGCCGAGCGCAGGGCGGTCCAGGCCCGGCGCACCGCGTGCTGCACCCGCGCGCCGCCGTGGCCGAGCCGGGCTGCGGCCTTCACCGGTAAAGGGCGGTGGATCACGTCCAGCTCGGCCTGCCGGGAGGCCACCAGGGCCGTGTGGGCGACGACGAAGGCGTTGCGGTACGCGTAGGACTCCGCGCTCCGGTAGGCCAGGGCGCGCAGCAGGCCCGGACGGGGGCGTTGCAGGCGCCTGCGGTGCAGGGTCTCGGGGACGGCGACGCGGATCATGCGCACGCCCTCGGGCGCGATGCCGCCCCCGTCGACCCGGCAGTCCTGGCGGTCCTGGCAGTCCTGGCAGCCGGGGCCCTCGGCGGCCCGGCCGATGATCGTGACCTCGTACCCCGCTTCGGCGGCGGCCGCCGCCACGCGGTGCGCCCGTGAGTCGCGCTCCAGCGCACTGTCCGCGAGAACCGCGATGCGCCGCGCGGGCCTCGGTGCCGTTGCCATGGAGCAAGGCAACCCGATTCGGGTGACTGATCGGTTACGTACGGCTTGCGCGGAGCGGAACGCCCCCGGCAGCCGGAACGCGCGCCCTCGCGCGCCCCTCACGCCTCCAAGCGCCCCGGCGCGCCTGGTTTTCGCACATCCCCTGCCTTTTCGGGACTTGTGAGGGCGCCCACACTGGTGGGAACAGGGGAAATGGGGTGGGGCGTGTGACATCGCGATACCCGGGTGCCGGGAGCCCGGGGGACACGGCCGGGATCGGCATCGGGGACGGTGCCGACGCCGGTGCCGAGGAAGGCGTCCGGGAGGGCTCCGGCGCCGCGCGGACCGCCGCGAAGCCGCCGCCCCCGCGCCCGGCGGCCGCGCCGCCGATCCCGCATCGACGCGGCGGCGGCACCGGCGAGGAGGACTGGAGCGCGTCGACCCGCTACATGTGCGCGGGCGCCCGCCTCGACGAGGGTTTCGCCCGCCGGGTGGTGCACGAACTGCGGCACGAGCGCTACCGGGCCTGCGCCCCTTCCTACGGCGTCGACCTCGACCGGGTGGGCACGCACGCCGAGCAGACCCTGGCGGACCTGCGCAAACGGGACCTGGTGGTCGGCGGCGCCTTCGTGGTGTCGCTGCTGCTGGCCCCGCCGGCCACGGTCGTGTACTGGTTCGCCACCGCCTTCCTGCCGGCCGGCACCCCGCAGGGCTCCGCCGCGCCCCGGTGGGCGCGCGGCCGGGAGCGGCCCCGCGACCCGGCCGTCCTGGCCGTGCTGCGGGCGCTGGCCGTGCAGGTCCTGGTGCTGCTCGCCGCGAGCTGGCTGACCCCGCTGGTGCCGGTGTGGCTCAACGACGTCCCGGTGGCCACCTTCCTGCTGACGCTCGTCCTGCTGGTCGTCTGCCCCTGGGTGTTCACCTGGGAGCAGCGCGGCCGGGCGTGGAAAGCGGTCCGCGAGGAGCTGACCCGGGAGGCGTTCGGCTCGGCCGCCGACGGCCCGCCCCTGGACCGGGACGCGGCCGGGCTGCCGCAGTCCTCGGTCGGCGGCGACGCCAACCTCGTCGTCTACAGCGGCTACCGCCCCTTCGTCGGCGCGGGCGACGAGGTCACCTCCTGGTCGTTCGCCATGCGGCTGACCCCCGAGGGGCACGAGCCCGGTACGGGCGCCGAGCCGCCGCCGGTGCCCTTCGACACCGCCGGCCTGGTCCGGCGGATGGCGGACGACCTGGACGCGCTGCGCGCGGACGCGGTCTCCCCCATGGACCGCGTCCCCGGGCTGGAGGTCACGGAGAAGGTCTTCGTCCACGGCACCGAACTGCGGCAGAACTCGCTGTTCGGCGAGGCCGTGTTCTGGCCGGGCGCCGCCGGGCACTGGCCGCCCGAGGGAAGGCCCGCCGATCAGCTGTCCTCGGAGCGCATCGCCACCGCCCGGGGCACCATCGACGGGCCGGTGCGGCACTGCCTGTGCGCCCAGGTGCGCAGTTGGGGCACGGACCTGGTGCTGTCGGTGTTCGTGCAGGTCGCCGTGAGCGCGTCGACCCTGTACCTGCAGGCGAACACCCTGGTGCTGACGCCCGTCAAGGAGGAGTACCGGGTGGCCGACTCGGTCGCGCGCCCCGAGGACCCCCAGGACGCCGGGAGCACCGCCCCGGGCCTGGCCGACGCGCTGCTGCACAGCCGCTCGGTGCTGCAGTCCGCGCCGGCCGCCGCCTTCTCGGAGCTGCGCGCTCTCGCCCGGCGGCAGCGCGCGCTGCAGGCACAGCGCGCGGCCATGACCGACGACCGGCGCTACGACTTCGGGGCCCGGCTCAGCCTCCGCGAGCTCGCCTCCTCGCACGCCTTCCGGGACTTCTTCCAGCGGGTGGACGTCAACCGCATCGGCAAGCAGATCGAGCTGCAGGTCCTGGGCACCGTCGCCGAGTTCCTCGCCGAACACGGCATGGACCTCGGTGATCTGACGCGGCACCGCAACGTCATCCTCAACCAGGGGATCATGATGACCGGAGGATCCATGAGCGGCAGCATCGCCGCCGGGGCCGGCGCCGCGGCCCTGTCCACCGCTCCCGCGCCGCAGCCGGCCGCATCCCCCGGCGAGGGGGGTGGCCCGCGATGACGGGGACCGGCGAACCGCGGACCAACCACGGCATCGTCATCGGCGGGAACGCCCGGGTCGGCGACTCGGCCCTGGCCGCCGGGGCGGGCGCCGTCGCCCACCGCACCGGAGCCACGTCCCCCGCCACCGACGGCGCGCTCGCCGCCCTCGATGAACTGACGCGCCGGCTGGAGGCGTTGGAGGACACCGAGGCGGCGCGCGCCGAGGCCGAGGCGCTGGCCCGGGACCTGGTCGCCGGGCAGACCGACGGCGAGCGCGTCGAGCGGCGTCTCGCCCGGCTCCGGGCGCTCATCGGCGACGCCACGGCGCTGACGGGCCTCGTCACCGCGGTGCACGCAAGTGTGCGGGCGATCACCGGTGGCTGAGCACCGGCGCCGGACGGCGGCGCTCGCCCTGCTGCTCGGCTGCGCGACCGCGGTCGTGGCCTGTTCGCCGGCCGGGCACTCCGCCACGGACAAGGGCGGCGAAGGTCCGCGTACGACGGCCGTGTTCACCCCGCGCCGGCCCTTGGGCGAGGAGCGGTTGCGGCAGACCGCCGACCTGATGCGCCGTCGCGCGGAGGGCTTCGGGCTCCGGGACGTCGAGGTGCGCACGGCCGACGGCAAGGTCACGGTCTCCGCGCGGGGCGCCGCCTCGCAGCAGCTTGCCGCCGAGCAGCTCGCCGCGCTCGGCAAGCCGGCGGTGCTGGTCCTCCGGCCGGTGGTCGCGGTCGCGCTGTCCGCCGACGCGGTGCCCTCCGCGCCGGCGGGTGCCGGGGGCGCGGACTTCGAGTCGCTCGACTGCTCGGTGGCCGCCGACCGTACGGACCATCAACGGGGCGACGGGGAGCGAACGGTGGCGTGCGCCACGGAGGTCGTGGGCGGGGTGCGGGCGAAGTACCTGCTCGACCCGGTCGCGCTCAACGGCACCGAGATCAGCAGCGCCGAGGCGGTCTTCGACCGGCAGAACGGCACCGGGTGGCGGATCCAGCTGCGGCTGACCGCCGCCGGCGCCAGGACCTTCCAGGACGTCACCGGCCGGCTGGCCACGCGGATGAGCCCCAACAACCAGTTCGCCATGGTGCTGGACGGCGCGGTGCTGTCCGCCCCCGCGGTGAACCAGGCGATCCCCGGCGGGACGGCCGTCATCACCGGCAACTTCACGCGCGCGTCGGCGGGCCTGCTGGCCGCGCAGATCAGCGGCGGCTCGTTGCCGACACCGATGGACGTGTCGTCCATGACGCGCTGAGGCGCTTCATGGACGACGACGTCCGCGGTGTCAGGGTGCGAGGGCCGCGGTCTGCCCGGAGACCACCGACGCGAGCCCGTGCAGATCGCGGGCGCTGCCGGTGATGCCGGACAGGAAGCTCTCCGCCCGGGGTGAGGCCGAGTCGGTCAGCCACTCGGGGTCGACGTCGCAGACCGTGATCTTGACGCCCGTGCCCTCCAGCGCGAGCGGGAGGGTGTGCACGACCGTGGAGGGGAAGCTGAGGATCGTGTGACCGATGGGACCCCGCCGGGCGACCAGCTCCAGGGGCAGGTCGGGCCGCACGATCTGCAGACCGGTCTCGACGGAGAGCCGGTGCAGTTTCTCGACGCTCTCACGGCGGTGCGCGAAGTAGCGGGTGGCACCGTGGCTCCTGGCCAGGATGCCGACCGCGGTCATGTACTGCTCCAGGTCGACGACGCCGGTCTCCACCAGGGAGGTGCCGACGATGTCGGTGCCGGCGCTGATGGTCGGGGGACCGAAGCGGGCCCGCGTCCAGGCGAACCGGTTGGCGCGCAGC
Source organism: Streptomyces sp. NPDC002574 (assembly GCF_042889545.1). Classification (NCBI taxonomy): domain Bacteria; kingdom Bacillati; phylum Actinomycetota; class Actinomycetes; order Kitasatosporales; family Streptomycetaceae; genus Streptomyces; species Streptomyces sp. NPDC002574. The sequence continues at coordinate 101,192 of NZ_JBIARB010000010.1, read as the reverse complement.
GCCATGCCGGACGGCGGCGTGGCGGGCATCGAGCTGAACAGCTCGACCTGCCGTCCGCGGCCCGGGGTCAGACGCCGCCGGGCAGCCGAGGCGAAGACGCCGAACGCGGCGTCCGCCGGGGAGGCCCGCCGGCCGCTGCGGTGCCACCGGACCAGCCGGGCGCCCTTGGTCAGCAGCTCGGTGAACTCCATGGTCGCCGTGCCGTCGTCCACGACGATGATCTCCCGCGCCCGGGTGAGCGGCAGGAGGACCTGCACCAGCCGGGAGAAGGGGTCACCGAGGACGACCCGGCCCGCGGAACGCAGGGCCGGGGTGAGCTCGGCCGCGGTGCGCAGCAGGGAGCCCCGTGAGGAGCGTGCCTCGCACCAGCGGACCACGATGCCCTCGTCCATCGCCAGCTCCGCCATACGGCGCAGCTGCCCGCGCGTCATGGGGTCGCGCGGGGCGAGGGCCACCACGGTGAGCGGTCGGCCGGGTGCCACCGGGCCCGGGGCGGCCGAAGCCGCCCCGGGTCGCGGTGTGGGCACCGCGGGCGGGTGAACATGCGCCCACTCCAGCACGTTGAGCAGCTGAACGGGGCTCTCTACGAGTGCCAGAGTGCCGCTGTCGCCCATGGATCAGGCCGACACCGACTCGGCGTCGGCGGCGGCCGCAGCGGCAGCCTCCTGCTCGGCGATGACGCCGGGCACGCGGCGCAGCTTCTTCATCGGGCCGAGCTCGCCCTCGTAGACCTTCTTGACACCGTCGCCGAGCGCGGACTCGATGATGCGGATGTCGCGGACCAGGCGGTCCAGACCCTGCGGCTCCACCGAGGCGGCCTGGTCGGAGCCCCAGTTCGCGCGGTCCAGGGTGATGTGGCGCTCGACGAAGACGGCACCGAGGGCGACCGCCGCGAGGGTGGTCTGCAGGCCGATCTCGTGGCCGGAGTAGCCGACGGGCACGTTCGGGAACTCACGCTGCAGCGTGTTGATCATCCGCAGGTTGAGCTCCTCGTGCTTCGCCGGGTACGTCGACGTGGCGTGGCACAGGATGATGTTGTCGCTGCCGAGGACCTCCACCGCGTGGCGGATCTGCTTCGGCGTGGACATGCCCGTGGAGAGGATGACGGTCTTGCCGGTGGCGCGCAGGGCGACCAGCAGCTCGTCGTCGGTCAGCGAGGCCGAGGCGACCTTGTGGACGCGGACGTTCTCGAACTTCTCCAGGAACTCGACCGAGGGGACGTCCCACGGGGAGGCGAACCAGTCGATGCCCTTGCTGACGCAGTACTCGTCGATGGCGCGGTACTGCTCCTCACCGAACTCCACCTTGTGGCGGTACTCGATGTAGGTCATCCGGCCCCAGGGGGTGTCCCGCTCGATCTCCCACTGGTCGCGGGGGGTGCAGATCTCCGGGGTGCGCTTCTGGAACTTCACACCGTCGGCGCCGGCCTCGACGGCCGCGTCGATCAGGGCGAAGGCGTCCTCGAGGGAGCCGTTGTGGTTGATGCCGATCTCGCCGGTGACGTAGACGGGCTGGCCGGGGCCGACCAGGCGGTCGCCGATCGGACGAAGGCGGGCGGGGGTGGTGGTCACTGGGAGAGTTCCCTTCGGGAAAGAGAGGGGCCGAGGATCCACGAGGCGACCTCGCGGATCGCACCGCGCCCTCCGGGCGTTGCGGTGATGGAGCGGGCGGCGTCCTTGACCACGTCGTGCGCGTTGGCGACGGCGGTCGGCCAGCCGACGAGCGCGAAGCAGCCGAGGTCATTGACGTCGTTGCCGACGTAAAGGACCCGCTCTGGGGCGATACCTTGCTCCTCGCACCACTGCTTCAGTGCGAGGTCCTTGCGGTCGATGCCGTGGAGCACGGGGACCTTGAGCTTGCGGGCCCGTGCGGCGACGACCGGGTTGGTCTCCGTGGACAGGATCAGGACCGGAAGTCCGTTGTCGCGCAGGGCGGCGATCCCGAGCCCGTCACCACGGTGCACCGTGACGGTCTCGCGTCCCTCGGAGTCGACCAGCACCGTGTCGTCGGTCTGGGTGCCGTCGAAGTCGAGTACGACCGCGTCGATGTCGGCGCGGGTCGGCAGGGCGGCCGGTGCCGCGGACTCGTCGGTCCTGGCGGCGGAGCCGGTCGCGGGGTCGAGCAGTGGGGCCAGGGCGCGGGCGCGGGACAGGTCGTCCGGCTCGTCGATCTCCAGCACCCGGGCGGGGTCGGTGCGCACCAGCGCGGTGTGGCCGAAGAACCGGTGCTTGGCCTCGCGGAAGCCCTCGACGCGCATCGCGTAGGCGGCGCCGGTCTCCAGGAGGTCCTGCGGGCGGTCCTGGCGGCGCGGGCGGTGCGCCTTGTCGTGGTTGACACCGTACCCGCCGGTGGTGGTGGCCAGGGCCGTACGGGCCTCGCCGGTGACGGAGGCGGTGCCCACCGTACCCGGCGCGGCGGCCGCGGCGCCCATCTCGTCGGCGGCGTCGCGCCAGATGAAGCCGTGGAACGGCGCGACGGTCACGGCCGTGTCGGCGCCGTCCTCGACGACCGCCGCGGCGACCCCGTTGACGTCCTCGACGGAGATGAACGGGCTGGTGCACTGCACGAGCAGCACGACATCCGCGCTGACCCCGGACATCGCCTGGTAGGCGTCCATGGCGTGCAGGACCGCGGCCTCGCTGGTCGCGGTGTCACCGGCGATGGCCGCCGGGCGCAGCACGACCTCGGCGCCGGCGGCGCGGGCCGCGTCGGCGATCTCGGGGTCGTCGGTGGAGACGACCACGTCGGTGATCAACTCGGCCTCGCGGCAGGCGCGCACGGCGCGGGCGACCAGCGGCACGCCGCCGACGGGGGCGAGGTTCTTGCCGGGTACGCCCTTCGAGCCGCCGCGGGCGGGAATGACGGCCAACACCGTTGGCATGGGGGCTCCTTGCGATTTGAGGGGACTCACAGCTGGCCCCATCGGCGGATCACGGGCGCGACGCGCTGGACGCCCTGCCGGTACGCGGTGCGCGCGGAATTGCGCGCGAAATCGCGTACGGCGCGGCGCAGCGCGCTCGGCTCGGCGGGCTCCACGGCGGCGCCGGGCAGCGGCTCGCCCTTCGGGTCCAGGCTGTGCCGGGCGAGGACTCCGGGGAGATAACCGGGCGCGGTGGCGGTGGTGTAGTACGGCGCGAGCGGAGGCAGCTCGTCCGCGGCGGCGAGCGCGGTGACGCGCTCACGCACCGTGCGGAACGGGTCGCCGTCCGAGGCGATGCCCTGGGCACGGGCCCACGAGGGGCGCACGCGGGGCACCTGGCCCGCGTCGATGTGGTCCCAGGAGGCGTAGGCGCCGGACCCCAGGAAGTGGTGGTTGCCCAGCGACTCGCGGATGCCGAGATCGGTGAGGATCGCGGTCGGGATGCCGCGGTGCATGGACTCCAGCGCGGCCGTGGAGCTGACCGTGACCAGCAGGTCCGTGTGGTCCAGGACCTCGCCCATGTGCCCGTAGACGAGCTTGAGGTTCTTGGGCGGGTCCAGCCGGGCCACCAGCTTCTGGTACGGCTGCTCCTCGATGTGCGTGGTGTGCTCACCGGGCTTGCTGCGCAGCTTGACCAGCACCTCGCGGTCCGGGTGGAAGCGGGCGTGGTCCACCGCGCGGCGCAGCAGGTACATGCGGTCCTTGCGGCTGTCCGGGACGGACGGCTGGACCGCGAAGACGACGGTGAAGGGCCGGTCCGTCGAGGGCTCGTACGGGGTGCCCTCCAGGAACGGCAGGGCGGTCTCCACGATGGAGCCCGCGTTCGCCCCGACGCCCTCGTACACCGCGCGGAAGCGGTCGGCGTCGTGCGCGCTGTTCGCCAGGACCGCGTCGGCGCCGGAGCGCAGCAGCAGGCCGTCGGCGAGCTTCTCGTAGACGACGCCGACGTAGCCGGTGACGACCACGGGCCGGCGGGGGGTGCCTTCCCAGGCACGGGCGAGCCCGTGCAGCATGGCCTGGACGGTGCCGCCGACGCAGGACAGCACGACCACGTCCGCGGTGTCGCGGCTGGTCGTGGCCAGGAACTCGGCCGCCGTGACCTCGCGCATGGAGTCCGCGGGGATGCCGACCTCGGTGAGCTGGCGCTCGGTCGGCGTCGCACGCCCGCGGAGCAGGCGGGCGTCGAGCCGCGCCTCGGGGGCGATACGGCGGGCCGTCAGCGCACCCCATTTCCATCGGGTGTCCGAGTCGGCGAGAACGGTGACCCTGATCGGGTCGGCGGTACTTGCTGGCACGCCGCAAAGCTAGGAAGACATTCCTAGCGGGCGCCCAACGCCACGCCAACGGACGGTTAACAACACGCCGCCGGATGAAGAACCAGCACGCCAGGCTGACGCATTCACAAACCCGACACCCCACGTTCACCAAAGAGCCTGCGTCGTGTCAGCGCGCGGGGCGCCGGGGGCCATAGGGTGCGCCCCGTGAGTAAGCTTTCCGTCATCGTCCCGTTCTACAACGTGCAGGCGTTTGCTCCTGACATGTTGAGAAGTCTCCGTGCGAACGCCCGGTCGGATTTCGAATTCATCCTGGTGAACGATTGCGCCACGGATGAAACGCCGAAAATCCTCGAGCGCGCCCTGCCGGACCTCCCCGGGGCGAGACTGATCTCGCACGAGCAGAACGGCGGCCTCGCCACCGCCCGCAACACGGGCATCGACGCCGCCAAGGGCGAGTACGTGACCTTCCTCGACGGTGACGACTGGCTGGCCGAGGGCTACCTGCCCCAGCTGCTGGACGCCATCGAGACCCTGGGCACCGACTTCGTCCGCACCGACCACGTCGTCGTGCACGGCCGCAAGCGCACCGTCGCCCGTGTCCCGCACGGCCGCCGCGGGGTCTCGCTGGACCCGCGCGCGGCGATCCTGCCGGCCGACCGAACGACCTCGGTGGACTACCCGTACGCCTGGGCCGGGATCTATCACCGCCGGCTGGTCGACGCCGGGCTGCTGCACTTCCCCGACGGGCTGCGCACCGCCGAGGACCGGCCGTGGATCTGGCGGCTGCACCGCGAGGCGAAGAGCTTCGCCGTCGTCGGCCTGCTGGGGGTCTTCTACCGGCGCGGCGTGGCCACCTCGCTGACGCAGATCGGCGACGTCCGGCAGCTGGACTTCATCCGCTCCTTCGACCAGGTGCTCGCCGAGACGGCGACGGACCCGGAGGCGGACCGCTTCATGCCCAAGGCCGTGCGCACCTACTGCGCGGTGATCTCGCACCACCTCGGGGCCATGGGCCGTTACGAGCCCCAGGTGGCCCGTAAGCTGAAGGCCATGAGCGCCGCAGCCCTCCGGCAGATGCCCCAGGACCTCCTCGCCGAGGCTCTGGACTCGATGGACATGGAACGCAGTCTGCGCCTGCGCAGGCTGCTGCGCCGGCGGATCGGCGGCGGGGCGGTGGCCGCGTAATGGGCCGTACCCAGGTCTTCCTGGCGGCCGGCCTCACCGGCGTGGCCGCGCTGGCCGCCGCGCTGGACGCGGGGCTGCTGACCCCGGCCGACCGGCGCCTGCTGCTGATCAGCAACAACGCCCCGGTGCCCGAGATCTCGCCCGCCGCGGACGCCATGGCCGGCTTCGAGGCGCTGCGCGGCCGCTTCGACCGCGTGCTGTCGTGGAACGAGGCGATCGCCCCGCTGCACCCGCGCGGCTGGACGCCGCGGCTGGACGACGTGCCGATGTGGGAGCGCCATCTGCGGCGGCTGTGGGACCTCGGGGACGACGAGCTGGAGCTGGTCGTCGAGTCGCTGCACGTCGACCCGGCGCTCGCCCTGGTCAACGTCTTCACCGGCGCGCCGGTCGTGGCGTTCGCGGACGGGCTCACGGCGTACGGCCCGAGCCCCAACAAGCTGGAGCCGCTGGTCACCACGCGTGTCGGCCGGCTGCTGCACCTGGGGCTCGTGCCCGGACTGCGCCCGCTGATGCTGTCGGAGTACGGCGTGCCGGACGAGGTCGTCCCGGCCGAGGCGTTCACCAAGGTCCTCGCGGAGGTCGCCACGGCCGCGGAGCTCACCGCGGACGGCGACACCCCGCCGAAGGGCGGAGCCCTGCTGCTCGGCCAGCACCTGTCCGCGCTGGAGATCCTCAGCGACCGGCAGGAGGAGGAGCTCCACGTGCGCATGCTGCGCGGGGCCGTCGCCGCCGGGCACCGCACGATCGTCTTCAAGCCGCACCCGACGGCTCCCGCGCACCGGGCGGGGCAGCTGGAGCGAGAGGCGGCGGAGCTGGGCGCCGAACTGCATGTGGCCGATCCGGCGCAGCCGGCCGAGGTGCTCTTCCAGAGCCTCCGCCCCGAGCTGGTCGTCGGCTGCTTCTCCACGGCGCTGTTCACCGCGTACGCGCTCTACGGGCTGCCGGTCGCCCGGACCGGCACCGGGACGGTGCTGGAGCGCCTGACGGTCTACGCCGACAGCACCCGCGTCCCCGTCACCATCGCCGACCGTCTGCTGCCCGACGTGGCCGACAGCGCCGCGGTGGCCGGCTGGACCCCGCCGGTCGCCGATCGCGTCGCCTCCGAGCTCGCGCCGCTGCTGCGCGCCGTCGCCTTCTGCATGCAGCCGCAGATGTACGCGTCCCTGCGCGAGGAGACCGCCGCCTACCTGTCGAACCGCGTCAACGCCGGCAGCCTGCGCTACTTCACCCGGCGCCGGCTCTCCAGGCTCGCCCTCCCCGGTGGGGTGCCGGCCCAGCTGGCCTTCCTGCCGAACAACCCGGCCGTGCGCCGGGCGGCCCGCCGGCTGCGTCACGTGGCACGCCGCGGCTGATCCGGCGGACGGGGCGCGCTAGCGCGCCCCGTCCGGTGCGAGGGTCTCCGCGATGCCGGCGACGACGATCCGCAGGCCGGTCTCGAAACGGGCCTCGTAGTTGCCGAACATCTCCTCGCTCACCGCTCCCAGCAGGGGGTACGCGGCACCGAGCTGCTCCCTGCGCGCGTCGGGGTCGTAGCGCTCGTCGCGCTCGCCGGGGACCGGCTGCACCGCCTGTTCCTCGATCACGAAGCCGACCGTGAAGGTGTAGGCGGTGAACCACGCGTTGAGGGCGTTCTCGACGCTGAACCCCTGCGCCACGAAGGCGCCCAGGTAGCGCTCCAGCGACCCCGCGTGCGTGAGGTCGGTCAGATGGGTGCCGCTGAAGACCTTGGCGCCGTCGCGGTGGGCCAGCAGTGCCTCCCGGGTGCCCCGGCAGGCGTCCGTGATCCAGTCCCGCCAGCCCGACCCCGGGACGTCCTGCCGCACGCCGCGGTCGAGCATCCGGCGCAGCATCTCCGTCGCCATCGCGTCCAGCAGGGCCTGCTTGTTCGCGAAGTGCCAGTACAGCGCCGGGGCCTGCACGTTCAGCTCCTTGGCGAGCCGGCGCAGGGTCAGCCCCTCCAGCCCCACCTCGTCCAGCAGGAGCAGGGCGGTTTCCGCCACTTTGTTGCGATCCAGTCGTGTCGTCGCCACGTGCTCTCCCTGTCGGCCGTAGGCACCCCTTGACAATTTAACACCGTTAAGGCGACCCTCGGGACATGGAACTTAACAGCGTTAAGGAAACGGGCACGGGGACGGGAACCGCGGCGGACGTCCTGGTCGTCGGCGCGGGGCCCACCGGTCTCGCCCTCGGCATCGACCTCGCCCGCCGCGGCGTGCCCGCGCTCGTGCTGGAGCGTTCCGGCGAGCTGTTCCCCGGCTCCCGGGGCAAGGGGCTGCAGCCCCGCTCCCTGGAGGTGCTGGACGACCTCGGCGTGGTCGAACGGGTGCTGGCCTGCGGCGACCATTACAAGAACGGCCTGGTGTGGCAGGACGGGAAGCCGGTCCACGAGTGGGAGATGTTCGAACGGGTGGCCCCGACCCCGCACGCCCCCTACGGCGCGACCTGGATGGTCCCCCAGTGGCGCACCCAGGAGATCCTGCACGCACGGCTGCGCGAACTGGGCGGCTCCGTCTGCTTCGGCGCGGAGGTGACCGGCGTCGTCCAGGACACGGGGGGCGTCACCGCGCTGCTCGCGGACGGCACGACCCTGCGGGCGTCGTACCTGGTCGCCGCCGACGGCGGGCGCAGCGGCGTCCGCCGGGCCCTGGGCGTCACGATGACCGGCGAGACCGTCGACCCCGACCCGTTGCTGGTGGCCGACGTGCGCCTGACCGGCCTGGACCGCGAGCACACCCATGTGTGGCGGGGCGCGGACGGCGACAGCGCGGTGGTCTTCCCGATGGGCGGCACCGCCGACCACTTCCAGTTCGTCGCCACCTGCAAGAACGGCACCGACCGCCCCGACACCACGCCCGACGGTGTGCGCAAGGCGATCACGCTGCGCACCCACCTGTCCGCCGAGGACGTCCACGAGGTCATGTGGAGCTCGGACTTCCGGCCGCGCGCCGCGCTCGCCGACCGCTTCCGGGACGGCCGGGTCCTGCTGGCCGGCGACGCCGCGCACATCCACTCCCCGGCCGGCGGCCAGGGCCTCAACACCGGCCTCCAGGACGCCTACAACCTCGGCTGGAAGCTCGGCCAGGTGCTGCGGCACGGCGCCGACGCGTCTCTGCTGGACAGCTACGAGCAGGAGCGGCTGCCGGTTGCCGCCGACGTCCTGGGCATGAGCACCCATCTGCACCGCAGCACCATCAGCCAGGGCAACCCGATGAGCCAACGCAGCTCGGTGGTGCATCAGTTGGGCGTCGGCTACCGCGGGGGCCCGCTCACCGCCGAGACCCGCGACGGCCTGGCCGACGCGGCGCTGCGGGCCGGTGACCGCGCCCCGGACGCACCGCTCGCCGACGGCGGCCGGCTGTTCGACGTCTTCCGCGGCCCGCACTTCACCGTGCTGGCGATCGGCGCCGAGCCGCCCGCCGCCCTGCCGGAATTCGCCCGCGCGCACCGCGAGGAGTCCGGCGGCGCCGCCCACCAGGCGTACGGCGACGGCCTGTTCGTGGTCCGCCCGGACGGCTACGTGGGGCTGGCGACGGACGACCCGCGGCAGGTGGGCGCGTATCTGGCCCGCTTCCGCGGCTGACCCGGCCTCAGAGGGCGTCGGTGGGGACGTAGGTGCCCCAGACCTCGCGCAGCGCGTCGCAGACCTCGCCGACCGTGGCGCGGGCGCGCAGCGCGTCCTTCATCGGGTACAGCACACCCCCTTCGGCCGCCCCGCCCGCCCCGCCCTCCGCGGCTCTGCGCAGCGCGCCCAGCGCCGCCGTGACGGCCCGCCGGTCCCGCCGGGCGCGCAGGGCCGCGAGCCGCTCCGCCTGGGCGGCCTCGATCGCGGGGTCGACGCGCAGCGGCCGGTACGGCTCCTCCTCGTCGAGCCGGAAGCGGTTCACCCCGACGACGACCCGTTCACCGGAGTCCGTCTCCTGGGCGATCCGGTAGGCGTTCCGCTCGATCTCCGACTTCTGGAAGCCGCGCTCGATGGCACCGACCGCGCCGCCCATGTCCTCCACCCTGCGCATCAGGTCCAGCGCCGCAGCCTCGACCTCGTCGGTCATCGTCTCGACCACGTAGGAGCCGGCGAACGGGTCCACCGTCGCCGTCACGTCGGTCTCGTACGCCAGCACCTGCTGGGTGCGCAGCGCGAGCCGGGCCGACTTCTCGGTGGGCAGCGCGATGGCCTCGTCGAAGGCGTTGGTGTGCAGTGACTGCGTGCCGCCCAGCACCGCCGCCAGCCCCTGGACGGCGACCCGTACCAGGTTCACCTCCGGCTGCTGCGCGGTGAGCTGCACGCCCGCCGTCTGCGTGTGGAAGCGCAGCATCTGCGACCCGGGGTCGCGCGCGCCGAACTCCTCGCGCATCACGCGGGCCCAGATCCGGCGCGCGGCACGGAACTTGGCGACCTCCTCCAGGAGCGTCGTCCGTGACACGAAGAAGAACGACAGCCGGGGCGCGAAGTCGTCCACGTCCATGCCGGCGGCGAGGGCGGTGCGGACGTACGCGATGCCGTCCGCCAGGGTGAAGGCGATCTCCTGCGCGGGCGAGGCCCCGGCCTCGGCCATGTGGTAGCCGGAGATGGAGATCGTGTTCCAGCGCGGGACCTCGGCGCGGCAGTAGCGGAACAGGTCCGCCACCAGCCGCAGGGAGGGCGCCGGCGGGAAGATCCAGGTCCCGCGGGCGATGTACTCCTTGAGCACGTCGTTCTGGATCGTGCCGGTCAGCCGGTCGGCGGGGACCCCCTGCTCCTCGCCGACCAGCTGGTACATCAGCAGCAGCAGGGCGGCCGGAGCGTTGATGGTCATGGACGTGGAGACCTCGCCGAGCGGGATGCCGCCGAACAGCACTCCCATGTCCTCGACCGAGTCGATCGCCACCCCGACCTTCCCGACCTCGCCGTGCGCGATCGGGGCGTCGCTGTCGTGGCCCATCTGCGTGGGCAGGTCGAAGGCGACGGACAGGCCGGTCGTGCCGTGGGCGATCAGCTGCCGGTAGCGGGCGTTGGAATCCGCGGCGGTGCCGAAGCCGGCGTACTGGCGCATCGTCCAGGGGCGGGTGGTGTACATCGTCGGGTGGACGCCGCGGGTGTACGGGTACCCGCCGGGCTCGCCGAGCCTCTCCGCCGGATTCCAGCCGTCCAGTGCGGCGGGGCCGTAGACCGGCTCGATCGGCAGACCGGATTCGGACTCGCGTGCCATGCGTCATCCTCCAGGGATTCGCCCCCTGGTCCCCAGTGTGCGGCGATGTCCCGCGATGTTGGCGCAACTACATGCCGGGGAAATCAGTCCAAGGGGGTACCGGTTCTCACAGGGGGATGCAATGGGACTCATATCGATCACCCGATCACGCGCGGCCGCCGCGGCCGCCGCCCTTCTCACCGCGGCGCTGCTCGCCGGCTGCACCGCCCACGCCACCGAGCCCGCGGCCGCCCCGGGCTCGTCCGTCACCGCGGCCGGCGGGGACGGCCCGCGCCCGGCCGGCACGCCGAGCACCGGCACCTCGTCGGCCCCGACCCCGACGACCCCGGTCACCACCCCGACGACCGCCACGCCGAGTCCGTCCGGCACGCCGAAGGCGCCGCACACCGCCCGCCCGGCCGTGGTCATGGCACCCGGCAGCAACAGCGCCACGGTGCGCGAACTCCAGGCCCGTCTGCGGCAGCTCGGGCTCTTCGACCGTGCCCCCACCGGCTACTACGGCAGCGTCACCAAGGCCGCGGTCCGCACCTTCCAGGGCAAGCACGGCCTGGCCGCCTCCGGCACGGTCACCAAGTCCACCTGGACCAAGCTCCGTTCCCTGACCCGGCAGCCCACCCGCGCCGCGATGTACCCGCCGACCACCAACCCGGTGGCCGAGCTGGACCCGCGCTGCCTGCACGGCCGCGTCCTGTGCGTCAGCAAGACCAGCCGCACCCTGGCCTGGGTGATCGACGGCAAGGTCGTCTCCGCGATGGACGTCCGCTTCGGCTCCCAGTACACGCCCACCCGCGAGGGCACCTTCAGCGTGTTCGCCAAGAGCCGCCACCACGTCTCGACGATCTACCACACGTCCATGCCGTACGCGATGTTCTTCAGCGGCGGGCAAGCGGTGCACTACTCCCCCGACTTCGCGGCGCGCGGCTACGCGGGCGCGTCCCACGGCTGCGTCAACGTACGCGACCTCAACAAGGTCTCGGCGCTCTTCGACCAGGTCAGGATCGGCGACAAGGTCGTCGTCCACTGGTGACCGGCGACCGGTGACCCGCTACCGGGGCTCCCCGGCGAGCAGCGCGTCCAGCGCGCGCCCGAACACCCGTCGGCCGGCCCACGCCGTGGGCCGGCCGAACGCCTTGGGCAGCCCGCGCACCCGCAGGTCCTCGCGCCACACGATCCGCGACCCGGGCCCCGGGTCGCTCGGCCACACCTCGATCTCGGCCCAGCCCAGCACCACCGCGCCCCGCTTCTCCAGCCGGCAGCGGCCTGGTCCGCCGCCGGCGTCCGGCGGCTCCCAGCGCACGATCTCCATGGGGTCGGCGAAGGACAGCGGGCCGATGCCGGTCCGCGCGGTGAAGCCCGTGTCGCCGTCGCGGACGACCGTGGTCAGCGGGACGTGGGCGGCGTGCCGTTCCCAGTCGGTGACCCGCCGCCAGGCCTCGGCGGGCGACAGGGGCGACTCGCGTTCGACATGGAAGGTCGTGGTCACGACGGCCAATCTATGGCTCCGGCCGCCGACGGGAGGGGACGCGGGCAGGGCGGGGGGAAAGCGCCCCGCCCACGTCCCTCGTTGGGGGCCCGATACGGGGAGACCGGGCTGCCCCTCGACCGATGACCAGTCGGTCTACTGGTTAAAGCGCCCAGGGGGCCGAAAGTGTCACTCCCCCGGAGGCCGGGGCGTGCGGCGGGGTACGGCGGCCGGCAGGTGTCACTGGCCGCCGGGGCGGGCCGGTCGCCGCTCACCGGAACGATGGTGCGCGCCGGAACGGTTCTTCCCGTTCCCGTTGCCCGCGTGGTGCCGCGGGCCGGGGCCGTCGTCCTGGGAGCCGGCCTTGCCCGCCTCGCCGCCGCGCCGGACGTGCGTCGCGAGCACCGTGGCGCAGTAGCGCCGCACCGCGGGCTGGCCGCTGCCGCCCGCCGCCTTGCGGAGTTGCTTCCAGATCTGCTCGTCGGTCTTCCCGCGACGCCAGCCGGCCGCGGCGTAGGCGCGGCACAACGCCGTGGGACCGATCGCCTCGCGGCGGTGCGGCGCGGCGGCCCGCGAGGCCCCGGGAGCACCCGGGACGACGGTCCCGCCCGGCACGGTGCCGACCGGGAACCCGCGTGAGGACCGCGAGGGCACGGGCGCGCCCGGCGAGACCGCCGGGGTGGCCGGGCGGGTGCCGCCCGTCGCCTGCGGGGCCGCGCCCTGGGTGTGCACCGGCGCGGGCGCCTCGTCCCCACCGCTCAGCAGGACCGGCAGCGCGCCCGCCGCGGCGGCGAGGGCGACCCCGGCGACGGCCGCGGTGGCCAGCAGGGTGCCGCTGAAGGCCCTGGCGGTACGGCTCTTGGGCCCGCCGGGGCGCCAGTCGTCCGCGTCACGGCCGCCGCCCCTGTCCCCGTCCCCGCGCCCGGCGGCGACGGACGGCAGCTCCGGCCCGCCGTCCCGCGCGTCGCGGAAGGCGGCGAGAACCGCCTCCTCGCGCGCCGGGTCGACCGTCGCGGGCGCGGCGGCCGCGGCCAGCATCCGCGCGAGGGCGGCGGCACGCGGGTCCGTCCGCGCGGTCTCGGCGGTGTCGTTCCCCGCCGCCCCGCGCAACAGCCTTTCGGCGGTGGTGTCGTCGAGCCAGTCCAGTCCCTTGTTATCGCTCATCTCATGTCCTCAAGCGTTCGAGACGCCGAAAACGTCACACCTGACGACCCGTCGTCGGATTCCAGCAGTTCAGCGAGGCGCCGCAGGCCACGGCTGGTGGCCATGCGCATCGCCCCCGGCCGCTTGCCCACCACCGCGGCGGCGGCACGGGAGTCCAGCCCCATCACGACGCGCAGCAGGACCGCCTCCGCCTGGTCCCGGGGAAGGGCCGCGATCGCGGCCAGCGCGGCACCGGTGCCCACGGCGGCGACCGCCTCCTCGGCGGTGTCGGAACGGCCGGGCCGGTCGAGCAGTTCCTCCACCCCGGCGGCGGTCAGCGGGCGGCGGCCCACGGCCCGCAAGTGGTCCAGCGCCCGGTTGCGGGCGATCCGCGCCGCCCAGCCGCGCAGCGCGTCCCCGTCGCCGTGGAACGACGACAGGTCCCGGGCGATCTGCAGCCACGCCTCCGATGCCACGTCCTCGGCGTCCCCCACGCCGACCAGCGAGCGTACGTACTGCAGCAGTTGCGGTTGCACCGCTCGGTACACGAACCGGAAGCCGTCCTCGTCCCCTTCTTGCGCCGCGCGTACCGCGGTCGCCAAATCCACGTTCGAGCCTCCCCCTTGGAATCGCGCACCATACTGCCCCATGGCGCGCGTTCCGACAGGGCTTGGGGGGCGGCTACTCACGGGTCACTAAGCTCGCGAAAGCAGTGGGGATCGCTCCGGAGCGCCGGCCTCCCCGAGGGGTGTGACACTTTCGGCCCGCAGGACGCTGAACAAGACAGAAGCGGCCGGAGACGCTCCTGTGGGGGGAGGCGGACTTCGGCCGCTTCACCTGGGACGGTGGCCGCCGGGTCGGTCCACCCGTGAGGCCAGAGCCGCGAATTCCCGCCAGCTCCGATCCGGCCGGCCCGGATCCACAGTTTCTGCGCCAGGGCCCGCAGCGGCATGCGGATCCCCGCCGCGACCCGTGCCTGGCTCTCGGCGCCCGCGCGGTCGCACCAGACGGCCAGCCGCGCGCCGACGACGCGGTCCGGGCCGGACAGCGCCGCCGGCACCGCGTGGTCGCGGTAGACCACGGCCGGGGTCCACCGCTCGTAGATGCGCTGCCCGGTGGGGTACGGGAACGCCGCCGGGCCGCCGAGCACGTAGTACAGGTACCGGGAGTTGAGGTTGACCAGTTGCCTGCCCCGGCTCAGGTAGTGCTCGGGCAGCGGGCCGCGCCGCTTGTTGCTGGACCAGTAGGCGACGACGCGGTCGGCGTCCGGTGCGACCACCCGGCCCGCGTGCGGGCCGTCGCCGCCGGCGGGGAAGCCGTCGTTCCACGCCTCGGCGCGCTTGCCGAGGCTCCGCAGCGTGGCGGCCCGGTCGTTGAGCCAGCCGGTGGCGGCGTCGGCCACGGTGGCACGGGGGCCGTAGCGCTCCCGGGCGTACGCGGCGAGCCCGGGGAAGGACCGCTGGGGGTCGCGCACGACCAGCGCGCCGTACTCGTCGCCTCCCAGGTGCCAGGACCGCCCGGGGAAGAGCGGAGCGAACTCCCGCACCAGGTCGTCCACGAGGCGCGCCGCCCCGGGCCGGGAGATGTCGAGGGCACCGCGCACCGGGACGCCGCGCCGGTCGCGCAGCTGCAGGCCGGGGTGGGCGGCGAGCACCGCGCCCAGGTGCCCCGGGCTGTCGATCTCGGGGACGACGGAGACATGCCGCCGGGCGGCGAGGGCGACGACGGCGCGGACGTCGGCCTTGGTCAGGTGCCGCCGCGGGACGAGCTCGGGGTGGGTGCGGCTCTCGACCCGGAACCCCTGGTCGTCACTGAGGTGCAGGTGGAGCTCGTTGTACTTCAGGTCGCCGAGTTCGCGGACCCGGTCCTCCAGCCAGCCGCGGCTGAAGTACTTGCGCCCCAGGTCGACCATCAGCCCGCGCCGCGGCCGGTCGGGACGGTCCTCGACGGTGCCCGCCGGCACCCGTCCGGTGGAACGGAGCGCCTGAAGAATCGTGCGGGTGCCGTAGAAGGCGCCGGCGTCGGTGCGGGCGCGCACGATGACACGGTCGGGAGTGCTTGTCATCTCGTACGACCCGGGATCGCTGCTACTCCGTTCGAGTGAAAGTGACAGGGTGATGTCCCCGGGCCCGGACTCCCCGGTCGCGTACGGCAGTCGCAGCTCCCCCGCGAGCAGCCGCGCCTCGTCCGCCGGCCTCCCGCCCGACGTCGCGACCACACGGAACCCGGCGCGCGGGACGAAGCCCGCCGTGGCGGCGGGCACGAAGGAGCGGACGGCCGGGATCGAGGGGAAGGCGGAGGCGCCCGCGGGCGTCGCGGAAGCGGACCGCGCCGGAGGATACGGTGCGCCAGCCCGGCCGCCCGTCGTGGCGGACACCGCCGGATCCGGGTCCATGGCGAGCGCGGGTCCGACGAAGGAAGTGGCGGCGACGGCGGCCGTGACGACGCACACCGCCGCACACTTCGCCCGGATACGCCACATGATCTGACGTTATTCCCGAATGGCGCAGCCCGCCGTGCGGGGTCACCGTGGACGTGCACTTTCGTTCCCGTACGGGTGAAATTCGCGCATCCGTCGTACAGGGCCGAACATACGCCGATACGGTGGCGCTCACGCGCCGTCCACTCCCACGGACGCCCCACGCGCCACCGTCAGTTCCGTTGTCCCCGGCATTTTCCGTAGTACCGCGCAGTACCCCCGCAGCACCGCGCAGTCCCCCCACCCCGCAGTCCCCCCGCAGTTCCAGGAGAGCACCGCTGACCAGCGACACTCCGTCCGCCCAGCCGACGACACCGCCGCTGCTCCCGCCGCAGTCCCGCGGCGCAGAGCGCACGGCCCGGCCGTCCCGTCCGGCGCCTTCCCCCGGCCGCCCGCGCGGCGGCCTGGACGGCTTCAACGACGCCCCGCCCGCGGTCGCCGAGGCAGCCCTGCTGAGCTGCTGCGGCAGCCTGCGCTGGGCCCGCCGGGTCGCCGCCCACCGCCCCTACCCGGACGTGGACGCGCTGCTCGCCGCCGCCGACGAGGCCGCCTACGACCTGTCACCCACCGACCTGGCCGAAGCCCTCGCGGGCGAGGCCGCGGGCGCCCCGCCGGACATCGCGCCCACCCGCGGCAGCCTCGCCGCGCACACCGCGCTGCGGGCCGCCCAGGCGGCCTACGAGGCCCGGTTCGGGCATGTCTTCGTCGTCAGCCTGGACGGGGTCGACCCCGATGAGACCCTCGGCCTGCTGCTCGCCTCGCTGCGCCGCCGCCTGGGCCACGACCCCGACGAGGAACGCGTGGTCGCCGCCGAGGAACTGCGCCGGGTGACCCGCACCCGGCTGGCCCGCCTCGCGCGCGGGGACGATCCCGCGGGGCAGGGGGTTCCCGGTGGATACACCCACCCGTGCGGGATCGATCACACCTGACGGACCCGGCAGGACGTAGCCGACAGGCCGTCGCTACGATGGCCAGGGCCGGAGGACCGTACCCGGCCGGGCCCGACCGACCAAACGAAGCCGGCTGGCCCCTCACCGCTCCCGGAGGGTTTTTTCCGTGCCGGCTGGAACGTTGTACCGCGGCCGGGAAGGCATGTGGTCATGGGTGGCTCATCGCGTCACCGGTGTCCTCATCTTCTTCTTCCTGTTCGTCCACGTCCTCGACACCGCACTCGTGCGGGTCTCCCCCGAGGACTACGACAAGGTCGTCGACACCTACAAGCAGCCCATCGTCAGCCTTCTTGAATACGGGCTGGTCGCCGCTGTCCTCTTCCACGCTCTGAACGGCCTGCGCGTCATCGCCGTCGACTTCTGGTCCAAGGGCCCGAAGTACCAGAAGCAGATGCTGTGGTCGGTCGTCGGAATCTGGGTCGTCCTGATGATCGGGGCGATCTACCCCGTCCTCGGTCACGCCGCTCGAGTGCTGTTCGGGAGCTGAGTCCATTCATGTCCGCAACCGACCACGTGGAGCTCAGCTCCTCCAGCGCCGCCTACGGCCCTGACAACCCGGCTCCCTTCATCGAGGCGCCACGCGCCCGTTCGAAGCGCACGCCGCGCTCCACCCGGACCAACTTCGAGCTGTACGGCTGGCTGTTCATGCGCCTGTCCGGCATCGTGCTCGTGGTCCTGGTCCTCGGCCACCTGCTGATCCAGCTCGTCCTCGACGGCGGCGTGACCAAGGTCGGCTTCGCCTTCGTGGCCGGCCGCTGGGCGTCCCCCTTCTGGCAGACCTGGGACCTGATCATGCTGTGGCTGGCCATGCTGCACGGCGGCAACGGCCTGCGCACCGTGATCAACGACTACGCCGAGCGGGACAACACCCGGTTCTGGCTGAAGATGCTGCTGTACACGGCGACGGCGTTCACCATTCTCCTCGGCACGCTGGTGATCTTCACCTTCGATCCGAACATCCGCTAGCCAGGGCTGGACAGGGAAGCGACCCCCCATGCAGATCCACAAGTACGACACCGTCATCGTCGGCGCGGGTGGCGCCGGCATGCGCGCCGCCATCGAGGCGACGAAGCGCAGCCGCACCGCCGTGCTGACGAAGCTCTACCCCACCCGCTCCCACACCGGCGCGGCCCAGGGCGGCATGGCCGCCGCCCTCGCCAACGTCGAGGAGGACAACTGGGAGTGGCACACCTTCGACACGATCAAGGGCGGTGACTACCTGGTCGACCAGGACGCCGCCGAGATCCTGGCGAAGGAGGCCATCGACGCGGTCCTCGACCTCGAGAAGATGGGCCTGCCCTTCAACCGCACGCCCGAGGGCCGGATCGACCAGCGCCGCTTCGGCGGGCACTCCCGCAACCACGGCGAGGCCCCGGTCCGCCGCGCGTGCTACGCGGCCGACCGCACCGGTCACATGATCCTCCAGACGCTGTACCAGAACTGCGTCAAGGAGGGCGTGGAGTTCTTCAACGAGTTCTACGTCCTGGACCAGCTCCTGGTCGAGGAGGACGGCGTCAAGAGGTCCGCCGGTGTGGTCGCCTACGAGCTGGCCACCGGCGAGATCCACATCTTCCAGGCGAAGTCGGTCGTGTACGCCTCCGGCGGCACCGGCAAGTTCTTCAAGGTCACCTCCAACGCGCACACCCTCACCGGTGACGGCCAGGCCGCCGTCTACCGCCGCGGTCTGCCGCTGGAGGACATGGAGTTCTTCCAGTTCCACCCGACGGGCATCTGGCGCATGGGCATCCTGCTGACGGAGGGCGCCCGCGGTGAGGGCGGCATCCTCCGCAACAAGGACGGCGAGCGCTTCATGGAGAAGTACGCGCCCGTCATGAAGGACCTCGCCTCGCGCGACGTCGTCTCCCGCGCGATCTACACCGAGATCCGCGAGGGCCGCGGCTGCGGTCCCGAGGGCGACCACGTCTACCTCGACCTCACCCACCTGCCGCCGGAGCAGCTGGACGCCAAGCTCCCGGACATCACGGAGTTCGCGCGCACCTACCTCGGCATCGAGCCCTACACGGACCCGATCCCGATCCAGCCGACCGCGCACTACGCCATGGGCGGCATCCCGACCAACGTCCAGGGCGAGGTCCTCTCGGACAACACCACCGTCGTCCCGGGCCTGTACGCCGCCGGCGAGGTCGCCTGCGTCTCCGTGCACGGCGCCAACCGCCTCGGCACCAACTCACTGCTCGACATCAACGTCTTCGGGCGCCGCGCCGGCATCGCCGCCGCGGACTACTCGGCCACCGCCGACTACGTCGAGCTCCCCGAGAACCCGGCCGAGCTGGTCGTGAACCAGGTCGAGACGCTGCGCGCCTCCACCGGCAACGAGCGGGTCGCGACGCTCCGCAAGGAGCTGCAGGAGACCATGGACGCCAACGTCATGGTCTTCCGCACCGAGCAGACCATCAAGACCGCGGTCGAGAAGATCGGCGAGCTGCGCGCGCGGTACAAGAACGTCTCGATCCAGGACAAGGGCCGGCGCTTCAACACCGACCTGCTGGAGGCGATCGAGCTCGGCAACCTGCTCGACCTCGCCGAGGTCATGGCGGTCTCCGCCCTGGCCCGCAAGGAGTCCCGCGGCGGTCACTACCGCGAGGACTACCCCAACCGCGACGACGTCAACTTCATGCGGCACACGATGGCGTACCGCGAAGTGGGTGCCAACGGCACCGAAGCGATCCGTCTCGACTACAAGCCGGTCGTGCAGACCCGCTACCAGCCCATGGAGCGTAAGTACTGATGAGCACCGCGACCCTCGACAAGGTCGAGGCCGAGGCCCAGGCCTCGCCCTACATCACCGTCACCTTCCGGATCCGCCGGTTCAACCCGGAGGTCTCCGCGGAGCCCACGTGGCAGGACTTCCAGCTCGAGATCGACCCCAAAGAGCGGGTCCTCGACGGCCTCCACAAGATCAAGTGGGACCTGGACGGCACGCTGACCTTCCGTCGCTCCTGCGCCCACGGCATCTGCGGCTCCGACGCCATGCGCATCAACGGCCGCAACCGCCTGGCCTGCAAGACCCTGATCAAGGACATCAACCCGGAGAAGCCCATCACGGTCGAGCCCATCAAGGGCCTCACGGTCCTGAAGGACCTGATCGTGGACATGGACCCGTTCTTCCAGGCCTACCGGGACGTGATGCCCTTCCTGATCACCAAGGGCAACGAGCCGACCCGCGAGCGCCTGCAGTCCCCCGAGGACCGCGCGCGCTTCGACGACACCACCAAGTGCATCCTGTGCGCCGCGTGCACGTCGTCCTGCCCGGTGTTCTGGAACGACGGCCAGTACTTCGGGCCGGCGGCCATCGTCAACGCGCACCGCTTCATCTTCGACTCGCGTGACGAGGCCGGCGAGCAGCGCCTCGAGGTCCTGAACGACAAGGACGGCGTGTGGCGCTGCCGCACCACGTTCAACTGCACCGACGCCTGCCCGCGTGGCATCGAGGTCACCAAGGCCATCCAGGAGGTGAAGCGCGCGCTCATCACGCGTCGCTTCTGATCCCGCCTCCCCAGGTCCGCCCGAGGGCCCCGCACCCGCTTCACCGGGTGCGGGGCCCTCGGGCGTTCATGTCGTCAGCGCGTTCTGGATCTGCCTGCGGCTGACCGTGTGATCGACGCACCCGGCGAGCCTGCGCAGCTCGTCGTACCCGGCCCCGCCCGCCAGGCGGGCCAGGGCGCGCGCCAAGCGGCGTACGGCCACGCACGCCGGTGCGCGAACTGCCGGTCCATGCGCTCCGCCTGGGCGGACAGCATCTTCTCGATGTCCTTGGCCGTGGCCCTGAGCCGCGTCAGTTCTTCCGCGTGATCACGGCGCACGGTGGCCGGTGCGCCCTTCAGCACCTTGCCGGCCGCGTTGCGCCACGTGAGCATGGCCCGTGCGCCGTCGATCGCCAGCTCCACGGTGGTCCCGCCCAAGCGGTACGTGACACCCTGCCCTGGATCGCCGAGTCCGTACCCCGGGACGGCGAGTTCCTCGATGTCCTCTCGGCACAGCCCCCGTGCCTCCGCCTGAGCCTCGAGCGCGACCTCGATGTGCTTGAGCGTGGCCTTGTACGTCACATGAGCACCGAGCCGAGCGAGCTCGGCGAGCGTGTCCTCGCGGCCGCCGCGGGCCGGTGCGAGAACGGCGGCGTTCGCGACCTTGGGACCGCGCGGTCCGGTGCCGGGAACCCTCCGCAACGCGGTCTCCACGAGGGACCCGAGGACGCGCGCGCTGTCGGGATGCGGCGGTAGCAGGGGCACCAACCACGTCAGGCCGCGCAACGCGGTTGCGTTGTACGGGTCGTAGCCACCGTTGTGGACCGCGTCTTGGCCGGCGTACGGCTGCGTCCGCGGGCGTCCGGCGAGCGCGAGCCACGCCACGACCGCAGGCCGCACCTGCTCCGTCCCGATTCCATCGATCAGCGCCTGCGCCTCCCTCTCCCACTTCGCAGTGGGGCGGGCCGCAACCGCCGTCAGTGCGGGCAGCAACAGCCCCTCCCATTCGGGACCTACGGCGGCTGCACGGGCCAGTGCGGCGTCCGCCCATGCCTCGCCGCAGTTGAGCACGGGGAGGGTGAGCGTCGTGCAGGCATCGACGAGCGGGGAGCCCGGCCAGTACGACACCGCCGCGGTCCGCCGGACAACAGCGACAACCGCGTCCGGAATCCTGTGGCCCGCCGCCCGTTCGGCGTCGACCATCGCCACCAGCGTTTCCGGCCAGTGGGTCACGTACTGGCTGCCGTACTGCTCCAGCTTCTCGCGCCGCTCCTCGATCTCGGCGGCCTTCGCGAGCCCCCTGGTGATCAACCCCGGTAGCGTCCGGTCCGACCCGCTCCGCGTCAGGACGGCGGCCAGGCGGCTCCGCTCGCGAACCGGCATCGCGCGGAGCAGGTCGACCACGGCGCCCTCGTCGGCGTCGTCCCAGCGGTGGCGGTTCACCTCGCCGATCCCCACCAGGTGGGAGGCCAAGGCCTCCACGTCCCCCCGCGCGATCAAGTCCCGCACCTGTACGCGCCCGTTCATCGTTCCCCACAGCGTCCGCACCGGTCGCTGTCTCCCGTCGATCGTTCCAGTCCGCAGAGCCTAGAACCGGGCTCTGGCAGCTCCCCACGCGCCGCCTTCATGTCCCGTTCCGGCCTATGGCGCACTTATTGATGATCTGTCATTCTCTGAGCAAGATGCCGGAGAACTCCCGGGGGGACATCATGGTCAATTTGATGCAGCCGATACCACTCGGCTACGGGCGGGCAGCTAAAGAAGCCCAGTCCATCGCGGCTCCACTACTAACCGCGGCAGCACTTTCCTTGGCTGGGGTGGTGGCGGGGGCAGACGGCGCGGCGTTTCGCTGGCCGGGAATCACCCTCTTGGTTCTCGTCACCACCTCCGTTGCATTGGTGGCAAGTATTCAGCTGAGCTATCACGCTCGACAGTACCTGTACTCGCGACAGGACATCGACGATTGGTACCAGCCAGAATATCGAACTGACACCCCCGCCTACGACTTGCTGTGCGACTGGCAATTGAAGGACTATCGAAAGTGGGCGCGCTTCAATCGCCGTGGACTTGCGTGCTTCAACGCCGGAACCATCCTCCTGGGAGCGGGTGTAGCTCTGGCCCTTCTGCCGCCAGAGATCGGCAGGCAGGCCGAATGGCGGTGGGCGGCGGCCGCAATCGTGATCGCCGCAACCATCGCGGACATGGCTTGGACGTTCTACGTCTACAGGAGGACCCGAGAGCTCGAAGCGCAACGCAGGTCCTCGCTCACCGGAATCGTCAACAAGATGTGAGGCGATAGATGACCGTACATACGATGACCCTTCCTGGCCTGGGCCCCTTGAGCGACCTGCCGGTATGCCGCGGGGCAGTCGGCGAAAAGAACTGCAAAGGACCGATCCCCAAGCCACTCAAGGGAGATTCGAAAGAGGCGTGGGAAAGGATTATCCCGCAGGGGGGTGAAGCGATACAGGCCTATCTGAGTGCCTACAACAGCACCGCAACGCACCTCGACAAGTGTCCGTTCCAGGATCTCCCACCCTCGGTCCACGTATGGTGCGCCGACCAGGACGACTGGTATGCCAGCCTCGAGGCTGCGGCAAATCGCCTTTACGGCACAGGCTTCGGCCGCTAGGCGCCCGTCCGTGTAGGCCTGGCAAGCACCACACTACGATGACGCCCGTGGCTGAGACTGGCGAAGGGCGGGGGCGCCGATTCCGCGTGTGGGTCGGGCTCGGCGCACTCGCCCTTGGCAGCTTCGCCGTGGGCGACACCGTGGACAGGGTGCGGGCTGCGGCTGGCTGGGCCGCCGCATGGTGGCCGTGGGTGCTGCTCGCGCTCGCCGCGTTCAACCTTCTGCGATCGGCCGTCGAGGTTGGTTCGCTCATAGGCCCCGGCCTGCTGGTCGGGGCCGCGCTGATCGGGCTCGTGGCCGCACACGGCATAAAAGACCCCGCGCTGATGAATCTCGCGCTGCCCGGGGTACTCGTTCTGGCTGGTGCCGTGCTTCTCGGGCCTTCCCGTGGGTCGCGGGCCGACGTGTGGAGCCGATTCCTGGCCACGGGCCGGGTCTACGCCCCCGCCGCCATCGGTGCCCGGACACAGCACCGGCGGCTGACGGTCCGTGCCGTCGCCGGCGAGATCCGTGCGGATTTCACGGGTTCCACCCTCGATGGGAGTATGGCCGTCCACGTGACGGCGATCGCAGGTCACGTGCACCTCACCGTGCCGCGGAACTGGCCGGTTGCCGTCCGCTCGTCCGGAATGGTCCTCACCCGGGTCACCGACACGGGGCCGACGGACAGGGTCGAGGAGGAGAGGGACGGCGTGGGACTACATCTCCTGGGCGTCTGCGGAGCCGTCAGCCTCGTAAGGGCCTGAACGAGCCGGACGGCGAGCCAGCAGATCGGTAATACGCTGGAAGGCCCCCCATTCATCACCGCGTTCGGGCATCGGGTGGCGCAGCGCTTCCACGAGGTCGAAGCGGTGAAGGTCGTAGACGACGTACATCAGCCCCGCGTACGCCTGGGCCGCCGTCACGGCGCCCTTGTAGGCGAGCGCGGCCAGCGCAAGCAACAGGAGAACGAGCCACCATTGGCCCGGTTCGTCGTACAGCGCCACAGCCGAAAGCGCCACGGAAGCGAGAAAGCTGTGGCACAGATTGACGGAGGAGTCCAGGGAGTCCCGGGCGGACGACAACGCGGCACCCAGAGGAGCGGAAACCTGAGGAAGGATGCGGGGCCAGGACGTCAGGGTCGTAAGGCCGTAGCGTTCACCTGCACTCAGCTCGCCTGCTCGCAGGGCGTTGCCCAGTGCCGTGGGCAGCAGCACGTCCTGCGGAGGGAGGGCGGCAAGGCGTCGCATCGCCAGTCCGCGGATGCGCAGTTGGTGCTGTTCCTTCTCGTGGTCACGTATCTGTTCCCGCAGTGGCTTCTGGGCCGTGGAGCTGTCCGACGGCAACGGACGCGTCCCGACATCGCGCATCGCGACCCACTTGCGCCGTTGATACTCCACCAGCACCCCCGCCAGCCGCGAGGTCGGCGCCCACCGGTCCCAGTAGCCCTCCAGCACTCGGACGGCCCGTACCTGGAATGGGTGCAGCAGGAGGCCCAGCAGGGCGGCGCAGGCGGAGATCGCAAGCAGGGTGGCGGCGGCCGATGCGAGGGTGCCGGGAAGGGCATGGTGCCACCGGACGCGGCCGGAGAATGCGCCTGCTCGTATCAGCATCCAGATATACGCAACGAAAAGGGCGCTCGGCGCGAAGTGGACGGCCAGTGTGCGGCGCAACGTAGATCCGCCTTCCCCCTGCACGAGATCGAGGTCACCCAGTATGCGGGCGCCCGAGCGGCCTAGCGGTGCGTGCCCGGTTCGTTCACGGGGGCGTGAAAGTTGTAACGTCTGGGGGCATGGTCGCGACTCCCCCCACGCCATCGCGACGTTCTGTCCTCGGACTCGCGATGGCCGCTGCCCTGACCCCCGCGGGGAAGGCTGCCGCATCCCCAAGATCCGTGATCGGCGGTGAGCTGCTCGCCCGTTCCGGGGTCCAGGTGGACGGCGGGGCGCCGGACCTGCCGGAGACGAACTCGCTGTCGTGGGTCGTGGCGGATGCCGGTTCCGGCGAGGTGCTGGCGGCGTACAACGCGCATCGCAGGATGCCGCCGGCGAGCACGCTGAAGATGCTGTTCGCGGACACGGTGCTGCCGAAGTTCGACCGGTCGCTGAGGCACCGGGTCACGGCGGAGGACCTCGCGGACATAGGAGCGGGGAGCAGTCTGGTCGGGATCGAGGCGGGGATCTCGTACACGGTCGAGCAGTTGTGGCTCGGGGTGTTCCTGCGGTCGGGGAACGACGCGGTGCACGTGCTGTGCTCGATGAACGGCGGCGTGGCCAAGACCGTGCGGGAGATGCGGGCCCGGGCGCTGGAGCTGCAGGCGAACGACACGCACGTGGTGAGCCCGGACGGCTACGACACGCCGGGGCAGTTGTCGTCGGCGTACGACCTGACGCTGTTCGCGCGGGCCGGGCTGCGCGATCCGGACTTCCGGGACTACTGCCGGACCCAGGTGGCGCACTTCCCCGGGGAGCACGGGAGCACGTTCGAGATCCAGAACACCAACCGGCTGCTGGGTCGCTACCAGGGCGTGATCGGCGTGAAGAACGGCTACACGACGAATGCGGGCAACACCTTCACCGGCGCGGCGGAGCGCGACGGCAGGACGCTGCTCGTCACCGTGATGCACCCGGAGTCGGGGTACGACGAGGTCTACAAGGAGGCCGCCGCGCTGCTGGACTGGGGGTTCGGCGCGACGGGCCGGGTGACCCCCGTGGGGGTGCTGGTGCCGCCGCTCAGCGAGCTGAAGACGTCCCCTCGGCCGCGGAACGGCGGCCAGGTGAGCGCGGCGACGGCGGCGAAGGGCTCCGGCTGGTTCGGGCCGGGGGCGGAGGCGGGGCTGGTGGCGCTGGTCGCCGCCTTCATCCTGGCGATCCGCCGGCGCCCGCGGCCGAAGACCGTAGCGGAGGGCGGTCGTCGCCGGCGAGCCGCCGGCGGCGCCCAGGCCGCCGCCCCACGGACGGGCACGAGGACGGGCACGAGGACCGGCGCGCGCACCTCGGAACGGGTCCCGGAACGGCCCTCGGACGGAACGGGCGGGCGGCGGAGGCGCCCCTCCTGAGAGGCGGCGCCGGGCCCCGCGCTAGTTGCGGGCGACCCACACCCGGTTGAGCTGTTCCTGGTAGTAGAACGGCATCAGACCGAGGGCCGGCACGAGGAGGACGCCCTTGAAGCCGGAGACCGAGCCGGGGAGACCGGCGCGGCGCTGGGCGCGGGCGATGCGGCAGCCGGTGTTGTAGAGGGAGACCGCGGCGGGCACCAGCAGGAGCGCGCCGAGGGAGACCGCGAGCACGGCGAGGGCGGGACGGACCTTGATCCCGGGGTCGAAGTCGCGCAGTTCGCGGTTGGCGCGGTAGTACCAGACGAGCCAGTAGACGCCGAGGGTCGAGGCGCCCAGGAGCCAGACGCGGCCCGGGCGGCGCAGTTCGCCGGAGGGCGTGGCGAGGTACGTGCGGGTGGTGACGGGGAAAACCGGGATGACCGGACGGGTCAGGGTCCGGTAGCGGTCCTCGTTGTACAACATGCTGCCCCCGAGCGATATGCCGGCGAAGGTGGCGAGGAAGGCAAAACTACTCGGCGGTTCAGCCGAGTGTCAGGGGTCGGCGGCGACATATTCCGCACAGACTCCCGGGTCAGGATATGGCGATGGCGTGTACGACATGTACGGGGCGGTCGCTGCCGCTCACTTCGCCCCGGTACCGCCCGCCCTGTTGCCGTCCGCCCCGCCGGTGTCCGTTTCGGCACCCCCCGCCTCGGCGACCGCCATGACACGGCGCAGCAGGTCGGACAGCGTCCTGCGCTCGCCCGCGTCGAGGACACCGAGCAGCCGGTACTCCTCGTGCCCCTGCTCGTCGATGGCGCCGAGCCAGGCGGCGCGGCCGTCGTCGGTGAGCTCGACGTCGATGCGGCGGCGGTCGGTGGTGGAGTGCGTGCGGCGCACGTAGCCGCGGCGTTCGAGGCCGTCGACCCGGCCGGTGACGGAGGCGGGGGCGAGGCCGAGGTCGGCGGCGAGTTCGGAGGGCACGGCGCGGCCGCCGCGCCCGGCGAGGGCGTGCAGGGTGTGGAACTCGTGCCCCTGCAGCTCGTGGGAGGCCAGCGACTGCTCGCGGACCTTCTGCAGATGCCTGGTGACCAGCTTCATCCGGGTGACGGCGCCCTCGATGTCGGGATCGAGGTCCGGCAGGACGGGCAGCCAGCGCTCGACATGGCCGTCGGTCCAGTCCCGCTCCGTCCCGGTCGCACCCGGTGGCTCTGCTGTCATGGCCGGAATCCTACGACACCATAAATTTCGGTGGCGAATCATTCGGCGCCGAAATACATTGCGTCCCCATGACACCGACGCATCCGCCGCGCCCGGCGCATCCGCTCCGGCTCCGCGCCTTCCGCCTGTTGTTCACCGGCCGCCTGCTCTCCCTGCTCGGCGACGGGGTCGTGCCCGCCGCGCTGGTCATCGCGGTGACCCGGGTGACCGGCGACGTCTCCGCCCTCGCGCTCGTGCTGGGCTGCGCGACGGTGCCGCGACTGCTGCTCCTGCCGCTGGGCGGGGTGGTCGCGGACCGTTTCGACGCCCGCCGGGTGGCCCTCACCACCGACCTCGTGCGCTGCGTGGCCCAACTCCTGGTCGGGGCCGAACTGCTCGGCCTCCTCGGCGGCGACCCGGTCCTGCTGCACATCGCTGCCGCCGAGGCGGTCGGCGGCGCCGCCTCGGCCTTCGCCATGCCGACGCAGTCGCCCCTCGTGGCCGCGTCCGCCGACGGCGAGGCGCGCCGCAAGGCCAACGCGCTGATGGGCATGGCGAGCAGCGCCACCCGGTTGTGCGGGCCGGGGCTGGCGGCGGCGCTGATCTGGGCCGCGGGACCGGGCCTGGCCTTCATGCTGGACGCGGCGTCGTTCGCGGTGAGCGCGGCCCTGCTGACCGTCATCAGGGTCGAACGCGTCCCCCTGCCGCGGGCGTCGGTCCTCACCGACCTCAAGGAGGGCTGGCGGGAGGTCCGCTCCCGCGACTGGTACTGGACGAGCCTGGTCGCGCACGGCACCTGGAACGGTGCCGCCGCCGTGCTCACCACCCTCGGGCCGGCCGTCGTGATCACCCGGCTCGGCAGTGAGGGCGTCTGGTTCTGGGTGCTGGAGGCGGGCGCGATCGGCCTGGTCCTCGGTTCGCTGCCGGCCGCCCGGCTGCGGCCCCGCCGGCCCGTGCTGATCGCCAACCTCGGACTGGCGACGTACGCGCTGCCGCTGGCCCTGCTCGCCGCGGCCGCCCCGGCACCCCTGCTGATCGCGGCCTACGGTCTCGCGATGGCCGCGCTCGGCTTCCTCAGCCCGGTCTGGGAGACCGTCGTCCAGCAGGAGGTGCCGCCGCAGGCGCTGGCCCGGGTCACCTCGTACGACTGGCTGCTGTCGCTCGCCGCGATGCCGTTCGGCTACGCGCTCGCGCCGCCGGCCGCGGCCGCGTGGGGCAGCGCGGCGCCGCTCGCGGTGTGCGCGGTGCTGGTCGCGATCGCCTGCCTCGCGACGGCGGCGGTGCCGGGCGTCCGCGCGGTCGGCGCGCCGGCGCCCGCCGCGTCCGGACCGGAGACGTCCGCCGCGCCCGCCGTTCCCGCCGCCGCACCCACCGGAAAGCCCGGAAACCCTGACCCGCAAGCGTCTTGAACGTGTTCAAAAACAGGTCTACAGTCAGTCTCGCAACGGGTTTTGAACACGTTCAAACAAGGGTGGGACCCATGGACCTCACGGTCGTCGCATACGTCATCTACCTGCTGGTCAGCGTCGCGCTGACGGTGTGGGTGGCCCGGACGCTCAGCAAGGCGGGCAAGGTCTTCCTCGAAGACGTCCTGCACGGCAACGAGAAGCTCGCCGATGCCGTCAACCACCTTCTGGTGGTCGGCTTCTACCTCGTCAACCTGGGCTTCGTCGCCCTCTACCTGAAGAACGCGGACGCCGTCGACGACGCCCGCGGGCTCTTCGAGGCGCTGTCGGTCAAGCTGGGCGTCGTCCTGCTGGTGCTCGGTGTGCTGCACCTGGGCAACGTCTACGTCCTGAACAGGATCCGCCGCCGCGGGGTGATGGACCGCGAGCAGATCCCGCCGGTCGCGCCGCAGGGCTGGACGCCCCCGGCCGTTCCCGGGGTGTGACGGTGATGGACCGCACCCCAGTGACCGGGGCCGCCACGGCGGCCCCGGTGCCGGTCCGCCGGCTGACCGTCCTGTACGACCCCGACTGCCATCTGTGCTCGTTCGTCCGCGGCTGGCTCTCCCGCCGGCGGCAGCTCGTGCCGCTGGAGACGAGCCCGGTCGGCTCCGACGAGGCGCGGCGCCGCTTCCCGCACCTGGACCACGCCTCGACGCTGCGCGAGATCACCGTCATCGGCGACTCCGGCCAGGTCTACCGCGGCGACGCCGCCTGGCTGGTCTGCCTGTGGGCGCTGTCGGAGTACCGGCCGACCGCGCACCGGCTCAGCACCCGCGCCGGCGCGCCGCTCGCCCGAAACGCCGTGCTCCTGGCCGCCCGCTACCGCGAGTCCCAGTGGAACCGCGGGGCAGCCGGCCCCGGCTGGGGCGGCCGGGTCTACGGGACCGCCGACGGCTGGACCTACCACCCCGAGGACGGCTGGACCCACACCGGCGCCGCGGCCCGCCCGGACTCCCCCGGGGGCCCGGACTCCCCTGCCGCACCGGGCGCCTGTGCGGGCGGCTGCGCACCGCCCCGTTAGGCTCTCGACGTGGACGAAGCACCCCCCGGCAGGACCGCCGGGACCCCGCGCACCGCCAAGAGCGAGCAGACACGGGCCCTGATCCTCGAGACCGCCCTGCGGCTCTTCGAGGAGCGCGGCTACGACAAGACGACGATGCGTGCCATCGCCAACGAGGCCGGGGTCTCGGTCGGCAACGCCTACTACTACTTCGCCGGCAAGGAACACCTCGTCCAGGGCTTCTACGACCGGCTCGCCGCCGACCACGAGGCCGCGGTCCAGGGGGTACTGGCGGGGGGCGGCGACAAGGACCTGGCCGGGCGGCTGCTCACGGTCATGGACGCCTGGCTGGACGTCGCCCGCCCCTACCACCAGTTCGCGGCG
Source organism: Streptomyces sp. NPDC002574 (assembly GCF_042889545.1). Taxonomy (NCBI): domain Bacteria; kingdom Bacillati; phylum Actinomycetota; class Actinomycetes; order Kitasatosporales; family Streptomycetaceae; genus Streptomyces; species Streptomyces sp. NPDC002574. The sequence goes on along the minus strand of NZ_JBIARB010000010.1, from coordinate 71,425 downwards.
CAGTTCTTCAAGAACGCCGCCGACCCGGCCAGTCCGCTCAGCCCGTTCTCGCCCGAGTCGCACCCGGCGCGCGACGCGGCGATCTCCATCCACGAACGGGTGCTCTCCGGCTCGGACATCAAGCTCGACGCCGAGCTGGCCGAGGTGCTGCCCGAGCTGATGTGGATGTACCAGATGGGCATCGTCGTCTACTGGGTCTTCGACCACTCCCCCGACTGCGAGCGCACGCGCCGGCTGGTGGCCCGCACCGCCCCGCTCGGCGCGCGCATCCTCAAGCTCTCCCGTTACCGGCTGCTGCGGCCGATCGTGCGCGAGGTGCGCGAGCTGCTCAAGGAGTTCCTCTTCGAGCGGTAGGACCCACCTCGGACCCGGCGGCGCCGTCTAGGCGGACGCCAGCACGGCCCACACCGTCTTGCCGTCCCGGCCGCGTTCGCGCACGCCCCAGTTCCGCGACAGCGCCTCCACCAGGCGAAGGCCCCGCCCCGACTCGTCGCCGTCGGCGGCCTCACGGGGCACCGGACGCACGTGCGCGGCGCCGTCGGACACCTCCACCACGCAGGAGCCGTCCGCCTCGATCGTCACCGCGACCTCGAACTCCCGCTCCAGCAGCGGACTGTGGCGTACGGCATTGGTGGCCAGCTCCGACACGACGAGCACCACGGACTCCACCGTCTCGTTCCCCCGCTCCCATCCCACCAGGTGGTCGCGGACCCGGTGCCGGGCCAGTCCTACCGACGTGGGATGTCTGGGCAGCCGGAACGTGCTCCGCCTCATCAGGTCACCCTCCCCATGAGCGAACCTCCCCCTTCACCGTTGCGGCATGCATTTCCGGATTCGGGGCCGCCGAAGCGCCGGACGCCGGAATTGCCGCTCCCGGTGGGCACTTTCCGGCCAAACTCGAACGCCGGGCACGGCGCGGGTCACGTTCGTGCTATCGGCCGTCGCGGCGGCCACCGGGAACCTGAGTATCCGTACTCATGGCCGGGGACCGCGGGCTCCCGATAATCGTGGCGTCGGGAGCAACAGCACTCAACGAGGGGCCGGCCATGCCTGATTCACCGTCAGCCGATCCGCCGTACCGTCCGCAGCCCCGCCGCGCCCGGAGGTCCCCCTGGGCCGTGGTGGGCATCGTCCTGGCGGTCGTCCTGGGCATCGCGGGGCTCGCGGTCGTCGCCGCCTTCGTCCTGTTCTCCGTCGCACTCTCGAACTGGGGGAGCAACAAATGAAGGCCCGTCTGCGTCTGTTGGTCCTGCTGAGCAGGCCCCCCGTGGCCCTGCTCCTGGCGCTGTACGCGGCGGTCGGGCTGAGCCGGGCCGGCCACGGCCAGGACCCCGTACTGCTGGCCGGATCGCTCATGGCGGTGCTCGGCTTCCTGCTGTTCTCGGTGGCCTGCAACGACCTGGCCGACGTGGCCATCGACCGCGTCAATCTCCCCGGTGCGGCCGGACGGCCGCTGGTGACGGGCAGCGCGGCGGCGCGGGACATGGTCGTGGTGGCGGTCACGTCGGGTGCCGTGGCGCTGGGGGTGAGCCTCGCCCTCGATCCGCGCGCCGCCGCCGTCACGGCGGCCGGGCTCGCGATCAGCGCCGGGTACTCCCTGCGCCCGGTACGTCTGGCGGACCGCGGCGCGGTCGCCGCGCTCGTGCTGCCCGCCTGCTACGTCGCCGTGCCCTACCTGGTGGGCGTGTTCGCCGCCCGGCACGCGGTGCGGCCGGCCGACCTGCTGCTGCTGGCGGGCCTGTACATCGGCTTCATCGGACGGATCCTGCTCAAGGACTTCCGCGACCTGCGCGGTGACGCGCTGTTCGGCAAGCGCACCTTCCTGGTGCGTCACGGACGCGGTCCGACCTGCCTCTTCAGCGCCTGCTGCTGGGTGATCGGTACGGCGGTGCTGGTCGTGGCCGCCCGTCCCGCCCCGGCGTACGCCATCAGTACCGGCCTCTGCCTGGCCGGGGCACTGTGGCTGCTGCGCGCCCTGGCGACCGAGACACGCCACCGGCGGGAGGAGGCCCTGATCTCCGCGATCGCCGTCGTCGGGCGCGGGATGATCCTGCTCCTGCTGGCGCACCTGTCGATGCTCCAGGCCCACTGGACCGCGCTCGGCGAGTCGGCCGCCCTGGCCGCCCTGCTCGCCGTGACCGCGGGCCAGGCCGCCACGATGGCCAAATACGGTCCGGTCACCCGCTCGACCGTGCCGTTCACCGCAGCGGAGGCCGCGGTCGGATCCTCGGCGCGACGCCCCGCCTAGCGACCGCTCCCGGCGCCGGGCGCTGCGCCGGGCGCGGCAGCGTCCGGCGCGGAGCGGCGGAGCGCCCGCAGCCCGCGCACGCCGATCACGCCGATCGCGGTGCCGAGGGCGAGCGACGTGATCGCGAGGGTGAGATGCACCCAGAAGTACGTGGTCGGCGAGCCGTGGTCACCGCCTTCGAACGCGAGCCCGCTCGCGTCCTTCCACAAATTCTTGATGAAGGTGGTCCAGACGATCCAGCTCCACACCCCGAAGGCGGTCAGGAACCAGGACACGGGGCGGCTGAGCTTCATACGTCCAGTATGCGGGCCCCCTCGCCGGCCCCGGCACGGGGGCCGCGACGAGCCCGCCATCTACCCGCGATGTCCAATTACGCCCCACTATGCCCCCTATGGGGTTCCTTCGCTCTCCCCCGACGCCCCGGCCGGGGCGTGCCGGGGCACCGAACGAGACGGCCGTGCACGGTGGATGGTTGCACTCCGGGCGCGTGGGAACGGTCACGGCCAGGATCCGCCCCTGCGGCTCCGTCACGTCACCCTCTCCCTGTAGCTTCTCTCCGTGCCCAACTCCTCCCGCCGGTCCGTGCGCCGCCCTGCCCTGGTCGTGTCCGCCCTCGCGCTGTCCTGCGGAGCGGTCCTGACGACCGCCCCCCTCGCGCACGCGAAGGGCCCGTCACCGACCCCCACCCCGACCCCGCCCGTGGGCATGTCGACGGTGGGTGGCGAACGGCTGGGGGCGCCGGGCACACAGGTCGACCCCCTCGGCGGCGCCCCGGCACTGCCGGCGAAGCTCACCGCCCGCTCCTGGATCGTCTCGGACGCCGAGTCGGGCGAGGTCCTCGCCTCCCACAACGCGCACTGGAAGCTGCCGCCGGCGAGCACGCTCAAGATGCTGTTCGCGGACACCGTGCTGCCGAAGTTCGACAAGACGCAGACGCACAAGGTCGCGGTCTCCGACTTCGACGGCGTCGGCGCGGGCAGCAGCCTGGTCGGCATCAAGGAGAACCTGACCTACACCGTCAAGGACCTGTGGCTGGGCGTCTTCCTCCGCTCCGGCAACGACGCGGTGCACGTGCTGTCCGCGATGAACGGCGGTGTCGACTCCACCGTCCTGGAGATGCAGGCCAAGGCCGAGGACCTGCAGGCCGACGACACCGAGGTCATATCCCCCGACGGGTACGACATGCCGGGCCAGGTCTCCTCCGCCTACGACCTCACCCTCTTCGCGCGCTCCGGCCTGCAGAACCCCGACTTCCGCGCATACTGCTCGACCGTGCGGGCCAGGTTCCCCGGCGAGTGGAAGACGACGAAGGCCAAGGGCGGCAAGAAGGCGACGAAGAAGCGCGAGACCTTCGAGATCCAGAACACCGACCGCCTGCTCACCGGCGACTACGACCTGCCGTCGTACGAGGGCATAGCCGGCGTCAAGAACGGCTACACCAGCAAGGCCGGAAACACCTTCACCGGCGTCGCCCAGCGCGGCGGCCGGACGCTGCTCGTCACGGTCATGCATCCGAGCGAGGGCCACAACATGGTCTACAAGGAAGCACGGCAGCTGTTCGACTGGGGGTTCCAGGCGGACGGCAAGGTGACCCCGGTCGGCGTTCTCGTGCCCCCGAAGTCGGCCCTCGCCACCGCCTCGCCCTCGCCCTCGCCGTCCTCCGGTGGCACCGCCCGGGCCGGCAACCCGGCCGACCCCACGTCCGCGTCCGCGGCCACCTCGTCCGGCGGTGGTCTGTGGACCGCCCTCGCCGTCACCGGGGGATCGGCCCTGGTCGTCGCCGCGGTCGCCTTCTTCGTCCTCAAGCGCTGGCCGCTCCCCAAGCGGACCACCACCGCCGAGGCCGGCACCGACCGGTCCTAGACAGCGTCACCGCCCCGCCGCCAATCCCGTCCGGCCCCCGCGCTTCCTGCGGGGGCGCTCGACGGCGCTCATGCGGCGCGTGCGCCCACCCCGCTCCGACCGCCCCCCGCCGCGCAGGTGGCACGGCCCCCCGCCCCGGACATGACCCAGGGGACAGGGACGGGGACACGGGGACACGGAGGGGAACAGGTCAATGGGCAGTCTGTCCGTCATCGGACTCGTCATGGGGCTCGCGGTCGCCGTCTACTGCGTCCGCGCCGCCTTGCGCACCAGGATTCCCGCCGCCCGCTTCGGCTGGGCGGCCGCCGCTCCCGGAGCGGTCGTCGTAGGGACGTACCTGGCGGGATTCATCCTGGTCACCGCGGTCGTCCTGGCCGTCACGTGGTTCACGGTCGCGCACTTCCTGCGCTGAACCGATGAGTCGGCGGCGGTCTGCCGGTCCACCTCCCCGTACACCCGACACCGGAGGAGACCACCATGACCGCCACCGCTCCCACGTCCGCCCCCGCCGTTACGGTCACGCGAAGGGGCCGCCGCGCGAACGCCGCCCTGTGGACGCTGCAGATCGTCCTCGCCCTGTTCTTCGCGTTCGCCAGCGCCATGCCGAAGCTCATCGCCCACCCGTCCGCCGTGGAAAGCTTCGACGTGATCGGCTACGGCACGTGGTTCATGTACCTCATCGGGGCCCTCGAACTCGCCGGCGCCATCGGCCTCGTCGTCCCACGCCTCGCCGGCATCACCGCGATCGCCTTCATCGGCCTCATGATCGGGGCAGCGCTGTTCCAGATCGCCTACTTCGACGGCGAGAACGTCGCCACACCGGTCGTCATCGGCCTGCTCATGGGCCTCATCGCCTGGCGCCGCCCGCGTCGTGCGTGACCGCGAACGCGACGAACGCGCGCCACGCGTCGGGCGTGAACGTCAACCGGGCCCCGGCCCTGTCCTTGGAGTCCCGCACGAGGACGGCACCGGGGCCGAACGCGATCTCGACGCAGTCGCCGCCGTCGTCGTTGCTGTAGCTCGACGTGAACCAGTCCAACTCGGCGATCATCGCTCCAGCTCCTCCGCCAACTCCCCTATGAAATACGCTGACCGCTCAGGGCTCAAGGCCCGCCGCGCGATCATGTCATGGCGCCGCGTGAACAGACTGACCTTCTCGGCGTCGGCGTACAGCACACCTGATGCCTGCCCTTCCTCGTAGGCGAGATGCTCGTGTTCCGCTGTCTCCAACAGAACGAACGGACCCAGGAGGCCGGGGTGGAAGCCCCCTTCGGTGGACATGACCTGCACGGTCACATTGCGTCGGGCCCGACCTCCACGAGCTGACGCAACTGCCGCAGCCGCGAGTCCACCCCACCCCACGCTCGTCGTAGAGCGCCCTCCTCGACGACGAAGCTGAAAGACCGCGTCTGCGCGTCCATCAGCGACTGCCGGTCCAGCCGCGCGGCCACGCGCTCCTCGATCGTCTCCTCGCCGAGCGGGGGCCAACGGGATGCCAGTAGAGCGCGCATGTACTCCTCCGTCTGCAACAGCCCCGGTACGTACTGGGCCTGGTACGAGCAGACGGCAATGGCCTCGGCCTCGTACCGCATGAAGTCCTGCGAATACGAAGGGAACCGCTCCGGCTTCAGGAAGGCATCCGCCGCCGTGAGTTTGCCGCCCGCGCCGCACATTTGGTCGGCGACCTGGAGGAGCCGGATCGTGGGGCGGCGCCGGCCGAGCTCCATGGAGCGCACGGTCTCGCAGCCGTAACCCGCCTCGTCGGCGAGCTGTTCGCGGGAGACGCCCGCCTGTTCGCGCCAGAGCTTGACCTGGTTGCCGCAGTAGCGCCACGCCATCGGAGGCGGGGACGTCTCGCTCGCCATGGGGTACAACCACCCTCCGTACACGCCTGGTCACTTCCGAGGCTACGCACTGACCTGCACCTTTGGAGTCATGAACGAGACAACTCCCCCCACGGAGTGGCGCTTTCCGCGCCGGGCCCGCAGTGTGCGCCTCGCGCGGACGCGGTTGCGCGAGCAGGCCGCGGTGTGGGGTCTGCCCGCGGAGACCACGGAGACCGCCGTACTGCTGCTGAGCGAGCTGATGACCAACGCCGTCCGCCATGCACGGGTGCCGCCGGACCGCCATGTGGCGGCGCGGGCCGTCCTCACCGGGGACCGGCTGCGGGTGGAGGTGTGCGACGCGAGCGAGGCCCAACCGCGTCCCCGTGCCGCGTCACCGGAGGACGAGTCGGGGCGCGGTCTGGGGTTGGTGGAGGCACTGGCCGACGCGTGGGACGTCCGTCCCCGTCCGTACGGGATCGGCAAAACGGTCTGGTTCGAACTGAGAGTGGTAAATACCTGCGCAAAGAGTAGTGACCCGTGGCCGGAAATAGACGTAGTGTTTCCGGTCATGGAGAGTGATGAGGGACTGCTGAACGTCATCGATGTCGAGGCGACCTGCTGGGACGGCGAGCCGCCGCCCGGAGCGGTGAGCGAGATCATCGAGATCGGGCTGACCGTCGTGGACCTCGATCGTGGCGAGCGCATCGCCCGGCACCGCATCCTCGTACGGCCCACGCGGTCGCAGGTGAGCGACTTCTGCACCGAGTTGACCGGACTCACGCAGGCCGAGGTCGACCAGGGCATCGACTTCGCCGACGCCTGCAAGCTCCTGGCGGCCGAGCACCACGCCGGCCCCCGCACGTGGGCCAGTTGGGGCGACTACGACCGGCACCAGTTCAACCGGCAGTGCCGGGCGACCGGGACGACGTACCCCTTCGGAAGCCGGCACATCAACGTCAAGACGCTTTTCACTCAAGCGCACGGCCTGGCCAAGCGCCCCGGCATGGTCGAGGCCCTGCAGATCGCCGGGCTGCCGCTCGAAGGCCGTCACCACTGCGGCGAGCACGACTCCTGGAACATCGCCGCCCTCGCCCTGGCGCTCACCCGTCTCGGCGCGTGGCCGGGCCTGCCGGGCCGCTGACTCCTCCCGGCTCGGCGGGGCGGGTCACGGCGCGCCGCGGTAGCTGACGTGGTCGCCGCCGCGGAAGAAGACCCGCCAGGACTCGGCGGGTTCGGAGGTGACCGGGAGGACCTCCAGGACCCAGGCGTCCTCCATCTCCACCGTGACACGCCCGCTGTCCCCGAGGGTGGAGCGCACGACGTTGAGCGGGTGGTCGCCCAGTCGCTCGCACAACTCGCGTGCCTGTACGTCGTAGAGCGTGGTGAAGTCGGCGAGGGCGGCCGCGGGGTCGGCGCCGCGGGCCTTCGGCCACCGCATGTCCTCGGAGCCGAGCACGAGGTCGCCCCCGTGCGTCATCCGGAACGGGCAGTGCGCCCGGAGGACGGCGCCGGGCGTCAGGGACTCCCGGGTCGCGAACGCGAAGACGCCGGTGAGCGCGTCCCGGTCGATCCCCGTCAACGTGTAGGGGACGAGGCAGGCGACGGCCTCGTGCAGGGCGATCTCGGTCAACTCGGCTCCTTGGTCCCGGCCGCGGCCCGCAGTTCGGCGCTGTGCGGTGTGGCCGTCCACGCCGCGCAGTACAGCAGCAGCTTTGCCGTGAAGTTCATCCACAACAGGAGCGCGATGGGCACGCCGAAGGCCCCGTACATGCTCTTCGTGGCGACGCTCTGCAGGTATCCGCTGATCAGCAGCTTCAGCACCTCGAAGCCGATGGCTCCTATCAGGCTCGCCACGATCACGTCGCGCCGGTCGGGGCTGACGCCCGGCAGAAGGGTGAGCAGGTAGGCGAGGATGCCGACGTCGATGAGGACGGCGACGCAGAAGCCCACGACGGACAGCAGGACCCGGCCGGGACCGTTCTCGTCCAGGCCGACGGCGTCGCCGAGGCGGTTGATGGCCGAGCCCGCGAGGGTCGAGCAGACCACCGAGAGCAGGGCCACCGCGCCCAGGCCGATCAGGACGCCGAGGTCCTTGAGCCGGTCCAGGAAGGGGTTGCCGTTCTCGTCGTCCTTGTGCCAGATGGCGCGTAGGCAGTCGCGCAGCGCGGCGACCCAGCTGACGCCGGTGAGGACCAGCAGGATCGCGGCGATGGCCCCGACCGTGCCGGCGTTGTCCACCAGCCCGTTGATGTTGAGCTTGTCGGCGATCCCCGGCACCTGTTCGGCGAGCTTGTCCTGGAGCTGCTTGAGCTGGGACGGGGACAGCAATGCGGCCCCGACGGCGGCGCCGACGGTGAGCAGCGGGAAGAGCGCGACGAAACTGACGAAGGTGATGGCGGCGGCGAGCCGCGTCCAGTGGACGCTCTCCAGGTGCTCGTAGGTGCGCCAGGCGTGGGTGCGCATGAGCCGCGCGATCCACGGACCGAGCACCGGGATTTTCGTCAGCCATTCCATACCGCGCGCCTACCCTCCGTCACCCCCTGCACTCTAGGTGGCGGGCGCCGTGGCGGCGGTGACCGCCTCGAAGACACGGTCCGTGTCGGCCTCGGACGTCCGCCAGTTGCTGAAGGCGGCGCGCAGGGCCGGCACCCCGGCGTGGACCGTCGGGGTGAGGAACGCCTCGCCGGAGGCGGCGACGGCGCGGGCGGCGGCGGCGACGCGCTCCCCCAGTTCCTCCGCCGGGGCGTCGCCCGCGAAGGTGAAGCAGACCACGTTGAGCCGGACGGGGGCGAGCAACCGCAGGTGCGTCGTGCCGGCGATGCGGTCCCCGAGGCGGTGGGCGAGGGCGATGTTGCGCTCGACGATGTCGCGGTGGCCCTCCCGGCCGTAGGCGGTGAGCGAGAACCAGGCGGCCAGGGCGCGCAGGCGGCGGGAGCTCTCGGGCGTCAGGTGCAGGAAGTCGGGGTCGGGCAGGGCCGGCAGGCCCAAGTAGGGCGCGGCGTTGTGGAAGACCCGGACCTGCAGGTCCTGGCGGCGGGTGAACTGCACGGCGGCGTCGTAGGGGACGTTGAGCCATTTGTGGAGGTCGACGCAGACGGAGTCGGCGGCGTCCAGCCCGGCGGTGAGATGGGCGTGACGGGGCGACAGCGCGGCGAACCCGCCGAAGGCCGCGTCGACGTGCAGCCAGAAGTCGTGACGTTCCTTCAGGGCCGCGATGGCGCGCAGGTCGTCGAAGTCCACGGTGTCCACGGTCCCGGCGTTGGCGACCACGATCGCGGGCCTGCCGTCGAGCGCCTCCAGCGCCTCCGCCAACCGGGCGACGTCCACCGCCTCGCGGCCGCCCGGCAGCAGCGGGACACGTGTCAGGCAGGCGCGGCCGAGGCCGAGGACCGACAGGGCCTTCCCGGTGCTGGAGTGCGGGGCGCCGGACAGCACCGTCACGGGGCCGAGCGCCGCGACGCCGTCCTGGGACACCGACACGCCCTGCCGTTCGCCGAGCCATTCGCGGGCGACGGCCAGGCCCACGGTGTTGGAGACCGTCGCGCCGGTGACGAACGCCCCGCTGTGCGCGGTGCCCAGTCCGAACAGCTCACGCAGCCAGGCCAGGGTCTCGCGCTCCAGGGCGCCGGCCGAGGAGCCCGTGTCCGAGCCGGCGTTCTGGTCGTACGCGGCGGTCAGCCAGTCCCCCGCGACGGCGGCGGGAGTGGCACCGCCGGTGACGAAACCCAGGTAGCGGGGACCCGCGCTGCCCGAGAACCCCGGTGCCCAGCGCCGCGCGAAGCGGTCCAGCGCGCCGTCGGCCCCGACCCCGGCGTCCGGCAGCGGCTGCGGCGCGGGGACCGGGCCGGGGTGAGCGGCCGGCCGCTCGTCGACGGCCGCCAGTTCACGGGCGGCGAAGTCCGTGACGGAGCGCAGGAGGTCGGGGAAGCGGTCGCGGTCCACGGCGAGGAAGGCATCCATGGCGGCAGCCTAGGCACGCCGTGGTCACCGGGTCCGGGGCCACCGGCGAAGAAGTGGCCCGCCGACGGCGTCACCCGGCAGGCGGCGGAACGTCGCGCGGACCGGCGTCGTCCACGGGTCCGGGCCGCCCGGCGGCGGCCGGCCCGGGGTGCTCACGCGGGCTGCGTACCCCGCGCGGCAGCCGTACCGAGTGGTTCGCAGGCCCCCGGCTGCTGGGGGAGCAGGGGGTGGGGGGCGGCGGCCCCGAAGGCGTAGTCGCGCAGGGGGCGCCAGACGCCCTCGTCGTCCTGCTCGTAGAGCGAGAAGCAACTGGCCGTCCACGCGGCGGTGAAGTCGGCGAGCTCCATCTGAGCGCGGTCCAGCGCCTCGTCCGGGATACCGTGGCCGATGGTGACGTGCGGGTGGTACGGGAACTGCAGCTCCCGGCGGACCGGGCCGGAACGCACCCGCTCCTGCAGCTCGGCGCAGTCCAGGCCGCCCTGGGCGAGCTCGACGAAGACCACCGGGGTCAGCGGCCGGAAGCTGGCCGTGCCCTCGAGGCGCATCGGGAAGGCGTGGCAGGCGTCCGCGACCTCGCCCAGGTACTCGCGGAAGGCCGGGAGGACGGCGGTGTCCACCTCGGTGGGCGGAAGCAGTGTGACGTGGGTGGGGATGCAGTAGGCCACCGGGTCCCCGAAGTCGGCGCGGCACTGCTGCAACAGGCTGCCGTATGGCTCCGGGACCGCGATGGACACGCCGATCATGCGGTTTCCCACGAGTTCACCCCTTTCCCGGTCGTACCCCGGTCGTCGCACCGTCGGTTTCCGGCCCGCTCCCGTCCGGTCCCGGGCGGGCCGGAGGCATCGTACGCACGGTGTGCGGCACAGCGCCTCCGCAGCAAGTGTGACGCGCTCGCGCCCCGGGGCGCGAGCGTCGTCCGTCACATTCACGCGGGACCAAAGGCCCGCGCCACGGGATGCCGGAATGCCCCGTTCAGTGCTTGGCGGGCAGGAAACCGACCCGGTCGTAGGCGTTCGCCAGGGTTTCGGCGGCCACGGCGCGGGCCTTCTCCGCGCCCTTGGCCAGCACGGAGTCCAGGCTCTCCGGGTCGCCGAGGTACTCCTGCGTGCGCTCGCGGAACGGGGTGACCCACTCCACGAAGACCTCCGCGAGCTCGGTCTTCAGCGCGCCGTAGCCCTTTCCCTCGTACCGCTGCTCCAGTTCGGGGATCGCGGTCCCGGTGAGGGTGGAGTAGATGGTCAGCAGGTTGCTGATGCCCGGCTTCTCCTGCTCGTCGAAGCGGATCACGGTGTCGGTGTCGGTGACCGCGCTCCTGATCTTCTTCGCCGAGGCCTTCGGTTCGTCCAGGAGGTTGATGAGGCCCTTCGGGGACGCCGCCGACTTGCTCATCTTGGCCTGCGGGTCCTGCAGGTCGTAGATCTTCGCCGTCTCCTTGACGATGTACGGGGCCGGGATGGTGAAGGTGTCGCCGAAGCGGCCGTTGAAGCGCTCCGCGAGGTCCCGGGTGAGCTCGATGTGCTGGCGCTGGTCCTCGCCGACGGGGACGGCGTTCGCCTGGTACAGCAGGATGTCCGCGACCTGCAGGATCGGGTACGTGAACAGGCCCACCGTCGAGCGGTCGGCACCCTGCTTGGCGGACTTGTCCTTGAACTGCGTCATGCGCGACGCCTCGCCGAAGCCGGTGAGGCAGTTGAACACCCAGCCGAGCTGCGCGTGTTCGGGGACGTGACTCTGGACGAAGAGCGTGCAGCGCTCCGGGTCGAGCCCGGCCGCGAGCAGCTGGGCGGCGGCCAGCCGGGTGTTGGCCCGCAGCTCCGCCGGGTCCTGCGGCACGGTGATGGCGTGCAGGTCGACGACCATGTAGAAGGCGTCGTGCGACTCCTGGAGGGCCACCCACTGGCGGACCGCGCCCAGGTAGTTGCCCAGGTGGAACGAGCCTGCGGTGGGCTGGATGCCGGAGAGCACACGGGGACGATCGAGAGCCATGCCACTCATTCTCTCAGGTCCCCGGGGATTGTCCGCCCGCAACGGGAACCCGGCCGCGGGGAGCGGTGTAGAAGGGGTGACGGGGTCGCACGGGGGCGGCCGGGGAGCGAAAGGGGGCCGCCACGGAGGGGGAGGCGGTGGTGATCGCACGCGTACGCGCCGGGGACCGGGAGGCGTACGCGGAGCTGGTGCGCGTCCACGCGGACGTCGCCCACCGCACGGCGGTGCTGCTCGGGGCCGGTGCCGACGCGGAGGACGTGGTGCAGAACTCGTTCGTCAAGGCGTACCGCGCCCTCGGCGGCTTCCGGGAGGGCGCCGCCTTCCGTCCCTGGCTGCTGCGCATCGTCGCCAACGAGGCGCGGAACGCGGCGCGGGCCGCCCGGCGGCTGCGCTCGGCCGTGGAGCGCAATGCCGCGCTGGAGGCCCTGCCCCCGCCGGACCAGGACCCGGAGACCCTGGCGGTGACCAGGGAACGGCACACGGCGCTGCTGGCCGCGGTCGGCGCGCTGAGCGAGCCGCACCGGCTGGTGGTCACCTGCCGGTATCTGCTCGACCTGGACGAGGAGGAGACGGCCGCGGTGCTGGGCTGGCCGCGCGGCACCGTCAAGTCCCGGCTGCACCGCGCGCTGGCGAGGCTGCGGACCGGGCTCGGCGAACCGGTGCTGGCCGCACGGGACGGGGGGCTGCGATGACCGACCGGCTCCCGGAGGAACTGCGCGAGGCGGGGCGGCGGCTGGACATCCCGGCGCCGTCGCCGGACTCGGTGGCCGAGCAGGTGCTGGCCCGGCTGCTCGCCGAGGCGGTGCCCGGTGAGGGACGTGTGCGGCGCGCCCGGATCGGGGTCGCGGTGCGGTGGCGGGCCCTGGTGGCGTTGCTGTGCGGGGTGCTGGTCGTGCTGGTGCTCACCCCGCCGGTGCGGGCCGCGGTCTCGGACTGGTTCGGCTTCGGCGGCGTCGCCGTGCGCCACGACCCCTCGGCGACACCGGGCGCGGGGAGCCCGCCGCCGGTCCGCGGACACGCGCCGCTGGACGGGGCGTTTGTCCCGGCCGCGCTGGGCGAGCCGGACGGGGTCGCGGTCACCGACGGCGGGCGGGTGCTGTCGATGAGCTGGCGGCGCGACGGCCGCACGATCCGGCTCGACCAGTTCCGGGCCTCCATCGACGTGCTCTTCCTCAAGACCACCGGCTCCGCGGCCGAATGGGTGGAGGTCGACGGCGAGTTCGCGGTGTGGTTCGCAGAGCCGCACTACGTCCGGCTCGTCGACCCCGACGGACGCACGCGCCGCGAGCCGCCCCGGGCCGCCGGGCCCACCCTGCTCTGGCAGCGCGGCCAGGTGACGCTGCGTCTGGAGGGCGTGCCCGACCGGGCGCGGGCGCTCGCGATCGCCGGGTCCACCCGGCTCCGGGGGTCCCCCGGCCCGTCCGCCTGACCGGGCCGGGGACGGGGCCCGGCGGGCCTCGCAACGCGGCGAGGCCGGCGCCCGCTTGGGGCGCCGGCCTCCCTCGCGGGATCAGGCCACGAGTTCCGGCTCCCGCTCCGGCGCCCCGGCGGACTCGGTCCCGCCCGTGGTGCCGCGCATGACCAGCGCGGCCAGCACGGCGGCGGCGAGGACACCGATGGCGCCGACGGTGAAGGCGGTCGACATCGACGCGATGAAGGCCTCCCGGGCGGCGCGGACCAGCCCGGCGTCCCCGTGGGCGACGGCCAGCGCCGGCGATGGAGTGCTTCGCCTGGGCGGGCGCGCCGGCGGGCACGCCCCTCTCTCCGAGTCCTACGCGGACTCCGGACCGGACGCCCGCGTCCTCGACCCGGTGGGGATCCGCGACGCCAAGTTCGCCTACGGCCTCGACGTCGTCCTCGACGGTCCGGCGATGCGGCTCCCGCGATAGGCGGCCCGTTCGGCGACGGGAACCCGGCCGGCTCGGGCGGTGTAACAGGGGCAGGACCGAGCGAGAGGGGGACCCATGCGGGTCAGAAGGTTCGTCACCTGGGCGGGAGTCACGGGCACGGCGCTCGCCGCCCTGCTCACCGCCGCGGGACCGGCCACGGCCGGGGGGCCGACCAGCGTGATGCTGGTCGCGCCGGGGAGCGGCAACGCAGCGGCGATCTACACCACGTCCGCGGACTACCAGACGCTGGACGCGTCCATCGGACGGGGGCCCGCCGCGCCCGATCCGCCCTCGCTGACGGATGTCGAGGGCGGGAAACGCCAGGTCACCGTCACCTGGCTGATCCACGACGTGTCGGTCTGGCGGGTGGACTTCGTCTACCCGGACGCCGCCGGGGGGCCGTGGATCCACACCCGCGAGGCAGGGGACAACGGTCTGCCGGAGCAGGGGGTGTGGCACCACGCCGCCCAGCCGAAGGCCCTCGCCGCGCTGCTCGGCCGCATGGGCCTCCTGGGCCCGGACAAGGGACTCAGCGCCAGCGCCCCCGACTACCCCCTCGGCCTGGCGGAGGACCCCTCCCCGGCCGCCTCGGCCCCCGCCCCCACGGCGGCCGAGGACACCGGCGGGGGCACCGACTGGTGGCTGTCCCTCCCCGGGCTGGGCGCCGGCCTCGCCCTCGGCAGCGCCGGCACCCTGCTCGCGTCCCGTCTGATATCCCGCCGGACACCGCGCGACCCGGGCCCCCGCCAGGAGCTGGTCGACGCGTGAGTCCCCGCGCGCGTCAGCTGAGGTCGATCCCCGGGTAGAGCGGGAAGCCGGCCAGCAGGTCGGCGGCGCGCTGCGCGATCTCGTCGGCGACCTTCGCGTCCAGCACGTGCTGCGCCTTGGACGGCTTGCCGGCCGAGGTGACGCCGGCCTCGGTGGTGGTCAGCACGCGGTCGATGAGGCCCGCGATCTCGTCCATCTCGCCCGTGCCGAGGCCGCGGGTGGTGAGGGCCGGGGTGCCGATGCGGATGCCCGAGGTGTACCAGGCGCCGTTCGGGTCCTGGGGGATGGAGTTCCGGTTGGTGACGATGCCGGACTCCAGCAGGGCCGCCTCGGCCTGACGTCCCGTGAGGCCGTAGGACGACTCGACGTCGATGAGCACGAGGTGGTTGTCCGTGCCGCCGGTGACCAGGGTCGTGCCGCGCCGCAGCAGCCCCTCGGCCAGCGCCTTGGAGTTGTCGACGATGCGCTGCGCGTAGCCGTGGAAGTCGGTGTGGCGGGCCTCGGCCAGGGCCACCGCCTTGGCCGCCATGACGTGCGGCAGCGGGCCGCCGAGCACCATCGGGCAGCCTCGGTCGACCTGTTCGGCCAGCGAGGAGTCGCAGAGCACCATGCCGCCGCGCGGGCCGCGCAGCGACTTGTGGGTGGTGGTGGTGATGATGGGCGCGTGCGGCACGGGGTCGAAGTCCCCGGTGAGGACCTTGCCCGCGACCAGGCCCGCGAAGTGGGCCATGTCGACCAGCAGGGTGGCGCCGACCTCGTCGGCGATCTCCCGCATGATGCGGAAGTTCACCAGCCGGGGGTAGGCCGAGTAGCCCGCGACGATGATCAGCGGACGGAACTCACGGGCCGTCCGGCGCAGCGACTCGTAGTCGAGCAGACCCGTCACCGGGTCGGTGCCGTAGCTGCGCTGGTCGAACATCTTGCCGGAGATGTTGGGGCGGAAGCCGTGCGTGAGGTGGCCGCCGGCGTCCAGCGACATGCCCAGCATGCGCTGGTCGCCGAGCTCGTGGCGCAGCCGCGCCCAGTCCGCCTCGGTCAGGTCGTTGACCTGCCGTACCCCGGCCCGCTCCAGCGCCGGCGCCTCCACCCGGGCGGCCAGCACGGCCCAGAAGGCGACCAGGTTGGCGTCGATGCCGGAGTGCGGCTGCACATAGGCGTGCTCGGCGCCGAAGACCGCCCGCGCGTGCTCGGCGGCGATGGCCTCGACGGTGTCGACATTGCGGCACCCGGCGTAGAAGCGGCGCCCGACGGTGCCCTCGGCGTACTTGTCGCTGAACCAGTTGCCCATGGCCAGCAGCACCGCGGGGGAGGCGTAGTTCTCGCTGGCGATAAGCTTGAGCGAGGCCCGCTGGTCCTCGATCTCCTGGCCGATCGCGTCGGCGACGCGCGGCTCCACCCCCCTGATCACGTCAAGGGCACTGCGGAAGGCGGTGGACTCGGTGGGACCACTGGACATGCGGACCTCCTGCGCGGCACGGCATACCGGATGGCCCAGGCGCACGGCACACAGTTCACGGGCCGCTCCCCGATGGTCGATCCCATCCCAGCGCGCCAGTCACGGCCCACGGCCAGCCTAGCAACGCGAGGTCGGGACGTCGCCGCAATGTTTCTTCGCATCCCGGGCGAGCGACGATAGAACAATGGAAAGGAGTCCCACCGGGCTCCAGCGCCAACACTCCCGACGTACCACGAACGGAGCACTCACGTGTCGACCGCCGCCGAGCACATCGCCGCAACGGAAGCGCACAGCGCGCACAACTACCACCCGCTCCCCGTCGTCGTCGCCTCCGCGGACGGCGCGTGGGTGACGGACGTCGAGGGCCGCCGCTACCTCGACATGCTCGCCGGCTACTCGGCGCTCAACTTCGGCCACCGCAACGCCCGCCTGATCGAGGCGGCCAAGGCGCAGCTGGACCGGGTCACGCTCACCTCGCGGGCGTTCCACCACGACCGGTTCGCGCAGTTCTGCACGGAACTTGCGGAGCTGTGCGGCATGGAGATGGTGCTGCCGATGAACACCGGCGCGGAGGCCGTGGAGACCGCGGTCAAGACCGCCCGCAAGTGGGGCTACCGGGTCAAGGGCGTGCCGGACGGCCAGGCGAAGATCATCGTGGCCGCGGACAACTTCCACGGCCGTACGACCACCGTCATCAGCTTCTCCACCGACCCCGAGGCCCGCGCCGACTTCGGCCCGTACACCCCGGGCTTCGAGATCGTGCCCTACGGCGACCTCGCGGCGCTGGAGGCGGCGATCGACGCGAACACGGTGGCCGTGCTCATGGAGCCCATCCAGGGCGAGGCCGGGGTGCTGGTGCCGCCGGCGGGCTACTGGGCGGGGGTGCGGCGGCTGACCTCCGAGCACGGGGTGCTCTTCATCGCCGACGAGATCCAGTCGGGCCTGGGCCGTACGGGCAGGACGTTCGCGTCCGAGCACGAGGGCGTCGTCCCCGACATGTACGTCCTGGGCAAGGCGCTGGGCGGCGGCGTCGTGCCGGTCTCGGCGGTCGTCTCCTCCGCCGAGGTGCTGGGGGTGTACCGCCCGGGTGAGCACGGCTCGACCTTCGGCGGCAACCCGCTCGCGTGCGCCGTGGCACTGGAGGTGCTCGCGATGCTCCGCACGGGTGAGTACCAGCAGCGCGCCACCGAACTCGGCGACCATCTGCACCACGAACTGGCCCTGCTGACCGGCAGCGGAGCGGTCACGACCGTGCGCGGCCGCGGCCTGTGGGCCGGGGTGGACATCGCCCCCGGGCACGGCAGCGGCCGCGAGGTCTCCGAGCGGCTGCTGGGCCGGGGTGTCCTGGTCAAGGACACCCACGGCTCCACGATCCGGCTCGCGCCGCCGCTGGTGATCTCCAAGGAGGACCTGGACTGGGGCCTGGACCAGCTGCGGGAGGTGCTGTCCGCCTGACGGCGGAGCCCCGAGGGGGCGCGGTCAGATCCCCTCGGGACGCGGCGCCGGGGACATCCGCGTGGTGATGCCGATGCGGTTCCAGGCGTTGATGGTGATGCACATGGCGATCAGACGGGGCAGCTCGTCCTCGTCGAAGACCCGAGCGGCCTCGTCGTACACGTCGTCCGGGACACCGTGCCCGCCGAGGCGGGTCACCGCCTCGGCGAGCGCCAGGGCGGCCCTCTCGCGCGCGGTGAAGAACGGGGTCTCCCGCCACACGGTGAGCCCGTGCATCTTCTGCTCGGGGACACCTAGCTTGCGGGCGGCGGCGGTGTGCTGGTCGACGCAGAAGGCACAGCCGTTGACCTGCGAGGCGCGCGCCTTGACCAGCTCGGCGACCACCGGGTCGAGGCCGTTGGCGGCCGCGGTGTCGAGGGCGATCATCGCCTTGTAGAAGTCGGGGGCGGCCTTGCCCATCACCATGCGGGGGGCGGGGGCGGGGACCGGCTCGTCCGGGCCGTGGTCGGACGTGCTGCCTGCGGGAGAGGTGATCGTCATGCCACTCAACCTATCGACGCAGTGTCCCTGGCCCATGGTCCACTTGAAGGGTGAACGAGTGGGCCATTTCCGGAGTCGATCTCCATCTCGACCTTGTCGGCGGCGCCGGCGCGCGGGCCGGGCTGGAGCGGGCGTTGCGTGAGGCCGTCCGCGTCGGGCGGCTCGCCCCCGGCACCCGGCTGCCGTCCTCGCGCGCGCTGGCCAAGGACCTCGGCCTCGCCCGCAACACCGTCGCCGAGGCGTACGGGCAGCTCGTCGCCGAGGGCTGGCTGACCGCCCGCCAGGGCTCGGGCACCCGCGTCGCCGACGGCCGGCCCCCGTCCGCACGCCGCGGCCAGGCCGCCGTCCCCCGCGGCACGGACCGGGGCACCCGCGGCGGCCCCCTCAGCGGGACGCCCGGGATCCTGCCCGACCCGGACCGGTTCGCCTACGACCTGCGCCCCGGCTCCCCCGACCTCTCGTCCTTCCCGCGCGCCGCGTGGAGCGCGGCGGCCCGCCGGGCGCTGGCGGCCGCGCCCCACGAGGCCTTCGGCTACACCGACCCGCGCGGCCGGCCCGAGCTGCGCGAGGCGCTCGCGGCCTATCTCGGGCGGGTGCGCGGGGTCCGCACGAGGCCCGAACTCCTCACGGTGTGCTCGGGGTTCGTGCAGGCCGTCGGAGTGCTCGGCCGCGCGCTGCGGGCCGGCGGGGCGCGCCGCGTCGCCGTCGAGGCGCCCGGCTACGCGCACACCGTGGAGATCCTGCGCAGGGCGCGGCTGACGACCGTCCCGCTGCCGGTGGACGACAACGGCGCCCAGGTCCGCGCCCTCGGCAACGACGTGGACGCCGCGCTGCTCACCCCCGCCCACCAGTTCCCGACCGGCAGTCCGCTGTCCCCGGAGCGGCGCACGGCGGCGGTGGCCTGGGCCCGCGCCACCGGTGCGGTGGTCGTCGAGGACGACTACGACGGGGAGTTCCGCTACGACCGCCAGCCGGTCGGCGCCCTTCAGGGCCTCGCCCCCGAGCACGTCGTCTACGCCGGAACCGCCAGCAAGAGCCTCGCGCCCGGTCTGCGGCTGGCCTGGCTGGCACTGCCGCCCGCCCTCGTCGAACCGGTCCTGGACGAGAAGCGGATGGCCGACCACCACTCCCCCGTCCTCGACCAGTTGACGCTGGCCGAACTGATCGTCTCCGGCGCGTACGACCGCCATGTGCGGCGGATGCGGCTGCACTACCGGCGGCGCCGCGACCGGCTCGTCGCGGCGCTGGCCGAGCACGCCCCCGCCGTCCGGGTCTCCGGTATCGCCGCCGGAATGCACGCGGTGCTACGGCTGCCGCCCGGCACACCGGCCGCGCAGGTCGTCGCCGAGGCGGCCGCCCGGGGCCTGGGACTGCAGAGCCTGGACGAGTTCGGCGGCCGGGACACCGAGGAACTCGTCGTCGGCTACGGCACCCCGCCCGAGCACGCCTTCGCCGGCGCGCTCGACGCGCTGTGCGCGCTGCTGGCCGCGCGGACCTAGATGCCGGGAACGCCAACGGCCCGCCGCCGGCCCCCTCTTCGGGGACCGGCGGCGGGCCGCCGGACGCGCGTCAGATCAGGCCGAGGCCGCGGACCGCGTCGCGCTCCTCCTCGAGCTCCTTGACGGAGGCGTCGATGCGGGCGCGGGAGAACTCGTTGATGTCCAGGCCCTGGACGATCTCGAACCTGCCGTCCTTCGCGGTGACGGGGAAGGAGGAGATCAGGCCCTCCGGCACACCGTAGGAGCCGTCGGAGACGACACCCGCGGACGTCCAGTCGCCCTCGGCGGTGCCGTTGGTCCAGGTGAAGACGTGGTCGATCGCGGCGTTGGCGGCCGAGGCGGCGGAGGACGCGCCACGGGCCGCGATGATGGCCGCACCGCGCTTGGCGACGGTCGGGATGAACTCCTCGGCCAGCCACTTCTCGTCGTTGACGGTCTCGGCGGCGTTCTTGCCGGCGACCTCGGCGTGGAAGACGTCCGGGTACTGGGTGGCGGAGTGGTTGCCCCAGATGGTGAGGCGGCGGATCTCGCTCACCGGCACGCCGGTCTTCTTCGACAGCTGCGAGATCGCGCGGTTGTGGTCCAGGCGGGTCATCGCGGTGAAGCGGTCGGCCGGGACGTCCGGGGCGGAGGACTGCGCGATGAGCGCGTTGGTGTTGGCCGGGTTGCCGACGACCAGGACGCGGATGTCGTCCGCGGCGTGGGCGTTGATGGCCTTGCCCTGCGGGCCGAAGATGCCGCCGTTGGCCTCGAGCAGGTCGCCGCGCTCCATGCCGGCGGTGCGCGGGCGGGCGCCGACCAGCAGGCCTACGTTGGCGCCGTCGAAGGCGACGTTCGGGTCGTCACTGATGTCGATGCCCTGGAGCAGCGGGAACGCGCAGTCGTCCAGCTCCATCGCGGTGCCCTCGGCGGCCTTGAGCGCCGGGGTGATCTCCAGGAGGCGCAGCTTCACCGGGACATCGGGGCCGAGCAGGTGGCCCGACGCGATGCGGAACAGCAGCGCGTAGCCGATCTGTCCGGCCGCTCCGGTTACGGTGACGTTGACGGGAGTGCGAGTCATTGCCTTCTCCTGGCCTTCTGCTGCTGGATCCCATGCCGCCCCGGCAGCGTCCCTTGCTCCCGGAACGGGGATCTCTCGGCGTCAAGAGACCCACGCCAGGCTATACCCGTGCCGTCCCGGCGGCTGCCACACCGGGTGTGGCCCCGGTCACCGCGTCCGGCCCGGGTGACCGGTGCGCGCCCACGCCGCCCGCACGCGGCGGACGGCGCGCCCCCGGTCCGTAGCCTGGCCCGATGCCCGATGCGATCCTCGACCGGTGGCCCCTCGCGCCCGCCTCCGAGACCGACTGGCTCGCCGAGTGCGCCCAGGACGACGGCCTCACCGGCTACGAGGCACCCGGCCGGCCCGACGCCGCCTGGGTGCTCGGCGGCATGTACGAGCGCGGGGTGACCGCGGGGGACTCGGTCAATCACGCCCAGAGCCGGTCCGAGCACCCGGGCCCGGGGTGGGTGCGGCTGCGCTGGGCGGAGCTGGCCGCCCGCGTCGGCGATCCGGTCGTACCGCGGGGGGTGTATCCCTGTTCTCGTTGCTTCCCCTCCGTGACGGGAGCGGACGTCCCGCCCGGCTCCATCGAGTGGCCCGCAGAGGGCAGTCTCGACAGGCCGACATGGGAGCAGTTGATCCGGTTCCTCACTGCGCACAGCGCGCAGGGGGCAGACACCGCCTGCCTGGCGTACTACAACCCGATCCTCGTGCAGGACTTCGAGAAGGGCCACGTCCGCTCCGGCCGCCTGGGCGACGCCCCGTCCCTCTTCGACAACCCGGACATCCTGTACACGCCATCCAATCTGTGGGCCGCGGACCGCTCCTGGGTCGTCTGCACCGACTACGACCTCTGGGGCACCAAAGTCTGCGGCCCGCGCCCACTCGTTGAGGCACTGCTCGCGGACCCCGCGATCGAGGCCGTCCGTCTGCCCTGGACCACCTAGGGACGTGCCGGGTACCGCGACGCAGGCACTACGGACTGCCCGGCGGGGTCGCGCAGCCGTGGAGGCCCGAGGCGAGCGTGGCGCAGGCGCGGACGGCGCTGGGGGCGGGGGCGGCGAGCATGGGGGTGTACGCGGCGGCGGTCCGGCCGATGCGGGTGCGCTGGGCGGGGCCGGTCGCCCGGGCGGGGCCGACGGTGAGGGTGTCGCCCAGGGCGGCGGCGGATATCCGCGCCCAGGCAGCCGCGCAGACCTCGCTGTACCGCGTCTCGACGTAGGCGCCGCCGATCCAGGCCGAGGCCGTCGTCCGCGCGTGCGCCCCGCCGCAGCCCATGCCCTCGGGGTCCTCGCCGGTGCAGGTGGCCCCGGTGCACTTGACCCCGGAGGGGAGTTCGGCGGCGCGGGCCGTGCGGGAAGGGTGCGGCGCCCGCGCGTCCCCCGCGCGGTCCGTGCCGCCGCCCCCTCCGCCGAACAGGCCCACGCCGACGACCCCCAGCACCACGGCGAGCGCACCCGCGGCGAACAGCACCAGGGCCCGCCGGGACCGGCGCGGGGCCGGGGCACTGCCCGGCGGGGGCCCGAACTCGCCCAGCGCGGCCCGTGCTTCGGCGACCCGGCCGGCCTCCATCGTCACGTCGCGCCGGTCCTCGGCACGGCTCCAGGCCCGTTCGGCGACCTCCCACAGCGTGACGAGGTGCCGCGGGTCGGCGCCGGTCACCTGGGCCAGCGCGACGACGGCGTACCGGGGCGGCAGGAGACGGGCGGACAGATACCGCTCCCAGGAGCTTCTGCTGTACCCGGTGGCCTCGGCGAGCGCGGCGGCGCTCAGGCCGCCGCGGTCGACCTGACGCCGCAGGTGCTCGGTGAACTCCCGGACGCGTGGGTCGAGGTCGTCCGCCAGCGGTCGCCAACGGGTCATGGTGCGGTCCCCCTGCTTGCCTTGCTGAAGTGCGTGTCGTGCCGCGGTGCGGTCCGCCGGGTCACCCGATGCAGATGCCGAGGACGATCAGCCCCAGGCACAGCCCATGGCCGGAGCTCGGGCTCGGTGCGGCGGAGGAGGGCGTGGGGGTCTGGGCGGGCGGGGCCGTGGTCGCCGGCGGCGCCGTGGTCGCGCCGCTGCCCGGTGCCGTCGTGCCGTGCCCGCCGCCGGAACCGCCCGCGCCGCCGGAACCGCCTGTGCCTCCCGTGCCGCCCGCGCCTCCCGTCGCGGGTGCGTGGCCGCCCGAGGGTCGCTCGCTGACGTCGTCGACCGGCGCCGCGGGTGTCCCGCCGTCCGGGGTGACGGCGCCGG
Source organism: Streptomyces sp. NPDC002574 (assembly GCF_042889545.1). Classification (NCBI taxonomy): domain Bacteria; kingdom Bacillati; phylum Actinomycetota; class Actinomycetes; order Kitasatosporales; family Streptomycetaceae; genus Streptomyces; species Streptomyces sp. NPDC002574. The sequence goes on along the minus strand of NZ_JBIARB010000010.1, from coordinate 48,658 downwards.
CCCCGGTGCGCGGGGTGCCGGGCCGCGCCGGCGTCCCCTCCTGGGTCGGCGAGGTCTTCCCGGAGCGGGTGGTGACCGGGGCCCCGGGAGCGGTGGCGGAAGGCGCCCCGCCGCCCGCCGCGGCCCCCGTGGGGTGCGCCGACAGCGGTGCCTGGGCGCGCGGGGCCCCGTCGGTGGCGATCCCGGCGACGAGCAGCAGCCCGAACGCCCCGGCCAGCATCCCCGCGCCCACCAGCAGCGCTCTGCGCCGCCGCCGGGCCGCGTGGCGGGGCATGCCCTCGACCGGGGCCAGCGGATCGAGCGGATCGGAGTACTTGAAGCCCGTCATGGTGTCGGTGACCCCTCGGTCGGCCAACTCCCACAACGCGATGAGCCGTTCGTAGTCCGCGCCGCTCAACTGGCCCAGCACCTCGACCGCGTCGCGCGGCGGCACCCGGACACCGTTGAGGAAGTGCTCCCACGCCTCGGTGCTCTGGGCGGTGCGCGCGGCCAGCGCGGGCACGCTCAGCCCGCTGCGGTCCTTCATCCTGCGCAGATGCACGGCCAGTCGGCGCGCGGCGGCGTCAAGTGTCTCGGGCAATGGTTCCCATCGCGCCACCACGCACCCCCCGGTTCCGTCGGTCAACCCACGGTAGCGACGCACATACGCTCGACGCTTGAAATCCGGAGAATCCTCATCCTCTTCGCGGGGTCACGAGTCCCGTCTCGTACGCCAGTACGACCGCCTGGGCACGACTGCCGAGCCCCAGCTTGGCCATGGTGCGGTTCAGGTGGGTCTTCACGGTCGCCTCGCTGATGAAGAGCCGCTCGGCGATCTCCGCGTTGGACAGGCCCTTGGCGATCATCCGCAGCACCTCCAGCTCGCGCGCGGTCAGCGCCGCGAGTTCGGCGGGCGGCGGCCGGTCGGGGTCCGGGGCGGGCCGCGCCGGCGCGTACGCCTCGATGAGCCGCCGGGTGACGCTCGGCGCGAAGAGGGTGTCGCCCCCGGCGACGGCGTGGACGGCGGCGATCAGCCGTTCCGGGCCCGCGTCCTTGAGCAGGAAGCCGGAGGCCCCGGCGCGCAGCGCGGTGTACACGTACTCGTCGAGGTCGAAGGTGGTCAGGATGAGAACGCGCGGTGCCCGCTCGCCGGCCGCGGCCAGGATGCGCTCCGTCGCGGTGACGCCGCTGATGCCGGGCATGCGGATGTCCATCAGGATCACCTCGGGCGTGGTCTCGGCGGCCCGCTCCACGGCCTCCTCGCCGTCGCCGGCCTCCCCGACCACGTCGATACCGGGGGCGGCGCGCAGCAGCCCCACCAGTCCGGCCCGGATCAGGAACTGGTCGTCGACGACGAGCACCGTGGTCATGCGTCCAATGAATCCCCTCGCCGCGCGGCCCCGCGCGCCGATGTGGGAAGAGTGAGACGCACCTCGAAACCATCGCCGAGCGGGCCGATGTCCACCGTCCCTCCATAGAGCCTGGCGCGCTCACGCATACCGATCAAGCCATGACCGGCTCCCTGGGGGATTGTGGCCGGATCGGAACGACCTGGTGATCCGTCCGACCCGGCTCCGCCGCCGTCGTCGGTGACGGTGACCCGCAGCAGGTGGGGCTCGTACGCCACCAGGACGCGCGCCCGCGCGTGGGGGGCGTGTTTGAGGACGTTGGTCAGCGCCTCCTGCACCACCCGGTACGCGCACAGGCCCACACCCGGGGCGACCGGGCGCGGCGAGCCGTCGATGCGCAGTTCCACCACGAGCCCGGCGGCGCGCACCCGCTCGATCATCTCGCCCATGCGGGTCACCGAGGGCATCGGGTCGTAGGAGGGCGAACCGCCCTCGGGCTCCCCCGGCCCGGCGCGCAGCACCTTGAGCATCCGGCGCATCTCCTGCAGCGCCTCGCGCGTGGTGTCGGAGATGGTGTCCAGGGCCTTGCGCGCACTCTCCGGCTCACTGGCGAAGACGTACGAGGCCATGCCCGCCTGCACCGAGATCACGGACATGTGGTGGGCGACGACGTCGTGCAATTCGCGGGCGATGCGCGCCTGTTCCTCCGCGACCGCCTGCTTGGCCGCGTCCTGCCGCTCCGAGCGCAGCCGCTCGGTGACCTCCCCGAGCCGCTCCGCACGCTGCGCCGACAACCGCGCGGAGTGCCCGAAGACGCACATGACCAGCGGGAACACCAGTGCCTGTGCGACCACGCTGGCCATCGAACTCTGCGCGGCCGTCAGCCCTGCGTAGACCCACACACCGCCGGTCAGCACCGCGCAGCCCAGCGCGAGGCGCACCGGGCGCGCGGTGGCCACGACGTACAGCGCCGTCAGTGGGGCGAGGCTGTTGACGACCGGCCAGTAGCCTGCCGCCACGAAGACCGCCCAGGCCGCGCAGACGAAGACGCTGACGCCCACCGGGAAGCGGCGCCGGGCGGCGATGGGCAGGTTGACCAGCACGGTGAGCGCGTAGCCGGCGGCGTCCAGGCGCTGCCAGTCCGGCGGTGGCTGTTCGTGTCCCAGCAGCATGCCTACCGCCGTGAAAGCCACCGCCAGCGCCACGTCCGCCAGCACTTTGTTCCGCACGCGCGAAGCGTAGGCCAGCCGGACGGGACCCGCGTCAGCCCGTCGCCGTACCGCGAAAGTTGTACTCCGGGCGGAAACCTCCACCCAGAACGGGACGCCCCGGCGGGTGGCCTGCCCGTACCGTCGTCGCCGGGGAGCCAGAGGGGGGCACCCTACGCGACGGTGTCCCGTCCTCCGACGGGGGGAGGACGGGACACCCAGTGCTGTCGCGGGCCGGTCCGCGCGGCGCGCTCAGCGCACCGAGAAGCGGACGACGTCCTCCAGGAACGGGATGTCCAGCACCGGATGCGGCTGTGCCATCAGCGCCAGCAGCAGGATCACGAGGCCCAGCAGGCCGTAAGTGATCACGTCCGTGAAGCGGCTGCGCACCGCCAGCATGCCGACCGAGGGCAGCGCCCAGCGCATCAGCGCGCCCGCGAGCAGCGCCGCGCCGATCAGTACCGTGCCGGCCCGCACCGTGTCGGCGGCGATCAGCACGAGCCCGAGGGCCACCGCTCCGGCGACCCCCAGAATCGGCCACTGACGGGCCGGAGCGGGCGCGTCGCCCGCCGCTGCCCGGCCGCCGCCCTCGGGCCGCGCGGTGCCCTCCGTGACGGCCTGGAAGCGGCGCCTCACGCCGCCGGCGTGGTCCTGCTCCTGCGCCGCCTCGGCGGTCTTCGCGGCGGTCGCGGCCACAGCGGTGCCCGCCGCCGCGGTCTCGTCGTCGGTGCCGGTGCCGGTGCCCTTGCCCTGGCCGGGGCCGCCGGTCATGAGAAGCGGCCCTCCGCGGCCTCGACCACGTTCGCCAGCAGCATCGCCCGCGTCATCGGGCCTACACCGCCCGGGTTCGGCGAGATCCAGCCGGCGACCTCGGCCACGCCCGGGTGGACGTCGCCGACGATCTTGCCGTTCTCGTCCCGGCTCACGCCGACGTCGAGCACCGCGGCGCCTGGCCGCACGTCCTCGGGCTTGACCAGGTGCGGCACGCCCGCGGCGGCGACGATGACGTCGGCCTGGCGCAGCTGCGCGGCCAGGTCCCGGGTACCGGTGTGGCAGAGGGTGACCGTCGCGTTCTCGGACTTGCGGGTCAGCAGCAGGCCGATCGAGCGGCCCACCGTCACCCCGCGCCCGACCACGGCCACGTGCGCGCCGTTGATCTCCACGCCGTGCCGGCGCAGGAGTTCGACGATGCCGTTCGGCGTGCAGGGCAGCGGGCCGCGCTCGTTGAGGACCAGCCGGCCCAGGTTGGTGGGGTGCAGTCCGTCCGCGTCCTTGGCGGGGTCCATCAGCCCGAGGACGCGGTTGGTGTCGATGCCCTTGGGCAGCGGGAGCTGGACGATGTAACCCGTGCACTGCGGGTCCTCGTTGAGCTCGCGCACGACCGCCTCGATGTCCTCCTGCGTTGCCGTCTCCGGCAGTTCCCGCTGGATGGACGCGATGCCGACCTCGGCGCAGTCGCGGTGCTTGCCCGCGACGTACCAGCGGCTGCCCGGGTCGTCGCCGACCAGCAGGGTGCCGAGCCCCGGCGTGACCCCGCGGGCCCTGAGCGCCTGGACGCGTACGGAGAGTTCTGACTTGATCGCGGCAGCAGTGGCCTTGCCATCGAGAATCTGGGCGGTCATACCTCCATCTTCTCAGGTCTCCCACCGGACGCTGGACAGCGGATGACACCGCCCAGGACGATGTGGGCCGTCCCCACTCACATCAGCGTGAAAGAAGTCACCGTGAGCTACCCGCCCGGTCCCGGAAACCCGTACGGCCAGCAGCCCGTTCCGCCGCAGCAGCCCCAGCCGCAGCAGCCCTACGGGTACCCGCAGCAGCCTCCGGCCCAGCCCGGTTACGGCTACCCCCAGCAGCCGCAACCTCCGTACGGCACGGTCCCGCAGCAGGCCCAGGGGCCGTACGGCTACGGCGGTTACGGCCGGCCGGCAGGACCGGTGCCCGGCATGCCGCCGTTCGCGAGCTGGGGCGCGCGGGTCGGCGCCACGCTGCTCGACTTCCTGATCGTGGGACTGGTCCCGATGATCCTGGTCGGCATCGGGTACGGGCGGTTCATCGCGGTGGTCGTGGACGCGGTGAATGCCTGCGACACCACCGCGTCCGGCGTATGCCCCAGCCCCCAGATGCCGGCCGGCGCCCTCGCCCTGATCGGGATCGGCGCCCTGCTGTCCCTCGTCGGCGGACTCTTCCTCTGCTACCGCGAGGGCAAGACCGGCCAGACGCCCGGCAAGAAGGCCCTCGGCATCAGCGTGCTGCGCGAGGTCGACGGCCGTCCGCTCGGCTTCGGCATGGCCTTCGTGCGCCGGCTGTGCCACGGACTGGACGGCGCGGCCTGCTACATCGGCTACCTGTGGCCGCTGTGGGACGACAAGAAGCAGACGTTCGCCGACAAGATCCTCAGCTCGGTGGTCGTCAAGACCCAGTCGCCCCGGTGACGTTGGGCAGTAACAGCAGTAACGGCACCAACAGCGGTAGCAGCAGCAACACCGACCCCAAGGCCCCGTCCGCGCGAAGGAATCAGAAGTGAGCCATCCGCCCGGCCCCGGCAATCCGTACAGCGGGCAGCCGACGCCGCCGCAGCAGCCCCAACTGCCCCCGCAGCAGCCGTACGCCCCGTACGGCCATCCGCCGCAGCACCCGACCCGGCCCCAGCCCTCCTACGGCTTCCCCCAGCAGCCGCAACAGCAGTGGGGCCGGCCGCAGCAACCCCAGCCGCCGTACGGATGGGCAGGGCTGCCGGGCGGGCCGCAGACGATGCCGTCGTCGGCGAGGACGGCCCGGGCGATGCTCTGCGTGCTGGCCGGCATGTGGACCCTCGGCGGGCTGTTCGTCCTGCTGGTCGGCATCGTGCTGGCGAACGTCGACGACGAGTCCGGGCTGGCCGCGAAGTACGGCGGCCTGCTGTGGGTCGCCGGGGTGCTGGCACTGGCGCTGGCGGTGATGGCGATCGGCGTGGCGGCGAAGTACCGGACGGGCGGCAGCGGCGTGCGCGCCGGGTCCATCGCGATGGGCGCGCTGAGCGTGGCCGGCCTCCTGGCCTCACTGGTCACGGGCGGGTTCCTGTCGGTCGTCCCGCTGGTGCCGAGCATTCTGCTGATCGTCTTCGCCTCGAAGGCGGAGACGGCGGCCTGGTTCAAGCGGCCGCAGTACTGAGGTCGTGGGACGGGCCTCACCCGCCCGCACGGGCCCGGCGCCGGCCCGCCGTGTGCCGAAGGCCCCCGCAGGTGCGGGGGCCTTCGGCACACGGCGACGGGTTCCGCGTCAGTGGAAGAAGTGCCGCGTCCCGGTGAGGTACATGGTCACGCCCGCCTGGCGCGCCGCCTCGACGACGGCCTCGTCGCGCACCGAACCGCCCGGCTGCACCACGGCCTTGACCCCTGCGCCGGTCAGCACCTCCAGCCCGTCGGGGAACGGGAAGAAGGCGTCGGACGCCGCGTAGGAGCCGGCCGCGCGCTCCTCGCCGGCCCGCTGGACGGCGAGTTTGGCGGAGTCGACCCGGTTGACCTGGCCCATGCCGACGCCGACCGTCGCGCCGTCCTTGGCCAGCAGGATGGCGTTGGACTTCACGGCCCGGCAGGCCCGCCACGCGAAGGCGAGCTCGGCCAGCTCCTCGTCGGCCAGCGGCTCGCCGGTCGCCAGGGTCCAGGTGGCCGGGTCGTCGCCGGTGGCCTGCAGACGGTCCTTCTCCTGCAGCAGCAGCCCGCCCTCGACCGGGCGGAACTCCGTCGCCGCGACGGGCGCCTCGGGACAGCGCAGCACGCGGATGTTCTTCTTGCGGGCCAGGACCTCGACCGCGCCCTCCTCGAAGTCCGGCGCCACGATGACTTCGGTGAAGATCTCGGCGACCTGCTCGGCCATGGCCACGCTCACCGGCCGGTTGACCGCGATCACGCCGCCGAACGCCGACAGCGGGTCGCAGGCGTGCGCCTTGCGGTGCGCCTCGGCGACGTCGTCGCCGACCGCGATGCCGCACGGGTTGGCGTGCTTGATGATCGCGACGCAGGTCCCGTCGTGGTCGTACGCCGCCCGGCGCGCGGCCTCGGTGTCGACGTAGTTGTTGTACGACATCTCCTTGCCGTGCAGCTGCTCGGCGTTGGCGAGGCCCGGGCCGCCGTCGGTGTACAGGGCGGCGGCCTGGTGCGGGTTCTCGCCGTAGCGCAGCACGTTCTTGCGCTCGTAGGTGGCGCCCAGGAAGTCCGGGAAGGAGCTGTCGTCGGCCGGCGCGTAGGAGTCCGCGAACCAGCTCGCGACCGCGACGTCGTACGCGGCGGTGTGCTGGAAGGCCTCGGCGGCCAGGCGCTTGCGGGTGGAGAGGTCGAAACCGCCCTCGCGGACGGCGGCCAGCACGTCCGCGTAACGCTCGGGGCTGGTCACCACCGCCACGGACGGGTGGTTCTTGGCGGCGGCGCGCACCATCGACGGGCCGCCGATGTCGATCTGCTCGACGCACTCGTCCTCCGAGGCGCCGGACGCGACCGTCTCGCGGAACGGGTAGAGGTTGACCACGACCAGGTCGAAGGGCTCGACGCCGAGCTCCTCCAGCTGGCGGCGGTGGTCCTCGAGACGCAGGTCGGCGAGGATGCCCGCGTGCACCTTCGGGTGCAGGGTCTTCACCCGGCCGTCCAGGCACTCGGGGAAGCCGGTCAGCTCCTCCACCTTCGTCACCGGCACCCCGGCGGCGGCGATCCGCCCGGCCGTCGAGCCGGTGGAGACCAGCTGGACGCCCGCCTCGTGCAGGCCGCGGGCCAGCTCCTCCAGACCGGTCTTGTCGTAGACGCTGACCAGCGCGCGCCGGATCTCCCGCTTGGTACTCACGGCAACAGAACCTTTCGTCCCTCAATGCGATAGCCGTCGCGGGACAACCGCCCCACGACGTCGACGAGCAGCCTTCGCTCGACTTCCTTGATGCGCTCGTGGAGAGCTTCCTCCGTGTCGTCCTCCCGGACCTCGACCACGCCCTGGGCGATGATCGGGCCGGTGTCGACGCCGTCGTCGACGAAGTGGACGGTGCAGCCGGTGACCTTCGCGCCGTACGCCAGGGCGTCGCGCACCCCGTGCGCGCCCGGGAAACTGGGCAGCAGCGCCGGATGGGTGTTGACCACGCGGCCGCCGAACCGGGCCAGGAACTCCTTGCCCACGATCTTCATGAAACCGGCCGAGACGACCAGGTCGGGCTCGTACGCCGCGACCGCCTCGGCCAGCGCCGCGTCCCACGCCCCGCGGTCGCCGTGGTCCTTCACCCGGCACACGAACGTCGGCACCCCGGCGCGCTCCGCGCGCTCCAGTCCCGCGATGCCGGAACGGTCCGCGCCCACGGCGACGACGTGCGCCCCGGCGTCCAGCAGCGCCTGCAGGTTCGTGCCGGAACCGGAGACGAGCACGACGAGTCGGGCGGGGCGGGAAAGGGGCGGAAACACTGCGGCCACTGCGGCTCAACTCTCGGGTCCGGCGCTTTGGAGGATCGTACGACTCGAAGATCCCTCCAATTCCGGGGAACCCTACGAGCCCGTCGACCGTCAGCAACGATACCGGCACACCCGACCGCCCCCCACGGGACGGGGGAGCGCCCGGACGGTAGCGTCTGGGGGGAGAACGGCGTAACGACGCGTCCGACAACTCGAGGAGTCGACGGCAAGGGGATGACCCAGGCAACCATGAGCAGTGGCCGCGGCCATGAGCAGGACAACCCGTTCGCTCCGCCGCCGGAGGACGCTCCCGACCAGCCGTGGCAGCCGCGCAGGCCGCAGCAGCCCTCGGACGAGCAGGACTCCGACCAGCGGCCCACGCCACCCCCGCCACCCGCTTGGGGCAGCCAGTGGAGCGACCGGCAGCCGGGGCGCGGCGGCGGTCTCGGCGACCGCCCCGGCGGAGACGGCGGTTACGGCGGCCGGCGCCCGGACGGGCCGCGGTTCGACCCGACCGACCCGGCGCAGCGGCGTGCCCGCTACGCCCTGCTGTGCGGCATGTGGGGGCTGTTCTTCGCCCTGCTGCTCGGCTGGACGTACCTTGCCCTGCTGCTCGGCGGACTCGCCCTCTACTGGGGCGTCAACGCGCTCCGCATGAAGCCGGAGGAACGCGCCAAGGCCCGTGCCGAGGCCGCCGCCCTGCTGGCCGACGGCCCCGCCGCACCCCCGCCCCCGCCGGCCGACCCCAACGCCAAGCCCCAGCGGCCGGCCGCCGTCAGCGGCATCGTCATGGGCGCCCTCGCGGTCGGCCTCGTGGCCGGCCTGCTCAGCAGCGAGTACGCCTACCGCGACTACTACGCCTGCGTCGGCGACGCCCTCACCCAGTCGGCCCGCGACTCCTGCGCCCACGACATGCCGGCCCCGCCGGTCTGGCTGCGCAAGGCCTGAGCCCCACCCCGCCCGCCGGGTCCGCCCGCGCCGTCCCCGGCGCGGCGGACCCGGCGTTCGCGTACCCGGGGTCCCGCAGTGGTCAGGCCGGGTCCGTGGCCGCGGTCTCCGTCCGGCCGTCCTCGCTGCCGGTCCCGGTCTCGGCCCCGGGCTCGGTCTCGTCCGCCTCGTCCGCCTCGTCGGCGTCGTCGGCGTCGTCGACGTCGTCCGCCTCGTCGGCGTCATCGGCGTCGAAGTCGTCGTACTCGGCGAAGTCCCCGTATTCGCCGTCGAGGGCCGCACGGGACGCGCGGAAGCGGCGGACCCAGCGCACCACAAGGGCGGTGGGGGTGCCGATGGCGACGGTCCAGCCCACGGCCGCGACCGCGGTGAGCCAGCGCGAGGGGCCGAAGTCGGCGAGGGCGCCCGAGCCGAGGGGTCCCGCGGCGAGTTCCGTGAGCAGGCCGAGGACCACGCCGCAGGCCGTACCTCCCAGTGCCGCGCGGGCGGCCGTGCGGCCCGGGCCCGCGGCGGCGTCGCGGTCGACCGCGAACCAGCCCACCGTCACGCCCGCGACGGCCGGCACCAGCAGCGCGAGCCAGGTCAGCACCGTGCCCGGGCCGGCGTGCGGCAGCGCGGCCAGGAGCGGGAAGTCGGGCAGCACGGGATCGCCGACCGCCCCGGCGGGCCGGACGACCGCCTCCGTGCCCAGCGAGAACCCCGGCCCGAGGGCGTAGGCCGCGCCCCACACCGCCGCGTTCGGGATGAGCGCGACCGACAGGGCGAGCACCGCCAGCCGCCCGGACAGCGCCTCGCTGAGCCGGCTGAAGGACGCCCCCGCGGCCCCGGGATGCAGGACCAGTGCGACCGCCGTGAGCACCGCGCCGCCCGCGAGCAGCACCGCCACCCCGGCCGCCGCCGACCGGGCCACCGGGCCGGTCTCCCCCGCCGGCACCCGCTCGGTCACCCGGTGGAACGCCGCCGGAAGGGGGATGTGCGGCCGCCCCCGTTCGGCCCACGCCCCCGCGGCCGCGGCGAGGGCGGCGACCACGGGCACGTGGAGCCCGGCGCTGAGCGCGTCGCTCCGCACCGGCCCGTACGAGGTGAGGATCGCCGCGCCCGCGGCGACCGCGACGTACCCGCCGATCAGCCAGGCCACGGCGGACGCCGCCGCCCGGTCGGTCGACGCGGGGGCGGCGGCGTCGGCGCCGGCCCGGTACAGCAGCCAGATCGGGAAGGCCGCCAGGAGCAGCGGTGTGACCCCTACGGGCGCGGGGACACCGGAGACCGTCTCCATCCGCACCAGGTCCGTGCCGTGCGCCAGCAGCCAGCAGTCGGCGGCGATGTGCAGGGCCCCGTACAGCCCACTGTCGGGGAACGGGGAGATGATCCAGAGGAACAGCACCAGTACGGCGAAGCCGCCGAGCCCCAGCCCGGCGGCGAGCACGCCGCCGGTGAAGGCGGGCACGGACTCCGCGGTGCGCAGGGCCTCGTGCGCAGCCCGGACACGGCGGAAGACAAGGCTCACAGCGCGTGCGGCGGTCACGGCACCCCATGCTGCCAACAAGACCCCTTTTACCGTCGCAGCATGCGAATGTCCGTCGTGTCGCGGAATATGGCGTTATGCGCATCTTCACACGATCCGAGTGGTCGATCGCATGACCCGAACCCACCTGACGAAGACGGCACGGACCGCCAAGAAGCGGCGGCCCCACCCGCAGCCCGCGACGACCCCGCGGACCGCACCACCGGCTCCGCCACCGGCCGCCCCTCCCGAGGGGGCGGCCGGGGCCGCGGGGCCGCCGCGCGCGCCTCGGGCCGAGCCACCGCAAGCCCCGCGACCGGCGGAGCCGGACCGGGCCGCCGCGCCCTCCGAGCCGGTCTCCGGGCCGCCGGAGGACTCCGGCGCGCCCCCACCCGTGGACGACACGGGTGTCGGGGCGTCCGGGCCGACGGCCAAACAGGCCAAGGCGGCGGCGAAAGCGGCGGCGAAGGAGACCAAGGCCGCGGCCAAGCAGGCCGAGGAAGCCGCCGATGAGGCGGAACTGCGCCTCGCCGAGGCCGCCGAGGCCGCCTTCGACACGCTCTACGCGCACGCCGCCCCCGCCCTGATCCGGCAGGTCGAGGTCCTCACCGGCAACGAGGAACTGGCCCGGTACGCGGTCCACCGCGCCTTCGACCGGGCATGGCTGCGCTGGCCCGAGGTCGCGGCCGACCCCGATCCCGTCGGCTGGCTCCGCTGCCAGGCGTTCGAGCTCGCGCTCGCCCCCTGGCAGCAGCTCCTGCCCTGGCACCGCACACCGCGCCGCGCCCGCGGCGACCTCCAGCGGCTGCCGCGCGGCGCCCGTCACGCCGTGCTGCTCCACGAGGGCCTCGGCCTCGGCCTGCGTCACACGGCCGCCGAGAGCATGGCCAGCACACCCACGACGGCGGCGCGGATCATCCGGGCCCGTGACGCGCTCGGCGAGGAGGCGGTCGCCGGACTGGCCGGGCTCCTGAACGAACCGCGCGTGCCGGAGCTCCCCGCGGAGCAGGTGCGGGAGATGAGCGAGGAACGGCTGCGGCACCAGACCCTCGGATCGGTCGCCGCCACGATCGTCCTCGTCCTGCTGACCGCCGGCGGGCTCGTCTTCGGCCCGCTCAGCGATCACTTCTCGGTGTCGACGCCGCTCGTCGACATCCGCTTCTCCCCCTGACGCCGGCCCCGGGACGACGACCGTTCCGGATACGGCAGCGGGCCCGCCCCCCGAGGGGAGCGGGCCCGCTGCCGTGCTGAGGAATCAGCCCTGGAGGATGGCGCGCGCGAGGCGGGCCGTCTCCGACGGGGTCTTGCCCACCTTGACGCCGGCGGCCTCGAGGGCCTCCTTCTTCGCCTGGGCGGTGCCGGAGGAACCGGAGACGATGGCGCCGGCGTGGCCCATGGTCTTGCCCTCGGGTGCGGTGAAGCCCGCGACATAACCGACGACCGGCTTGGTGACGTGCTCGGCGATGAAGGCCGCCGCACGCTCCTCGGCGTCGCCGCCGATCTCGCCGATCATGACGATCAGGTCGGTGTCGGGGTCGTCCTGGAACGCCTTCAGCGCGTCGATGTGGGTGGTGCCGATGATCGGGTCACCGCCGATGCCCACGGCCGACGAGAAGCCGATGTCGCTGAGCTCGTACATCATCTGGTAGGTCAGCGTGCCGGACTTCGACACCAGGCCGATGCGGCCGGCGGTGCTGATGTCGGCCGGGATGATGCCCGCGTTGGACTGACCGGGGGTGATCAGGCCGGGGCAGTTCGGGCCGATGATCCGGGTCGTGTTGCCCTTGCTGCCCGCGTACGCCCAGAACGAGGCGGTGTCGTGGACGGCGATGCCCTCGGTGATGACGACCGCGAGCGGGATCTCGGCGTCGATGGCCTCGACGACCGCGTCCTTGGCGAACTTCGGCGGGACGAAGATGACGGTGACGTCGGCACCGGTCTTCTCCATGGCCTCGGCGACGGAGCCGAAGACCGGCACCTCGGTGCCGTCGAAGTCCACGCTGGTGCCGGCCTTGCGCGGGTTCACGCCACCGACGATGTTGGTGCCCGAGGCGAGCATGCGCCGGGTGTGCTTGGTGCCCTCGGAACCGGTCATCCCCTGGACGATGACCTTGCTTTCCTTGGTCAGGAAGATAGCCATGATGTGGTGACCTGTCCCTTACTTCGCAGCCAGCTCGGCGGCGCGCTCCGCGGCGCCGTCCATGGTGTCGACCTGCTCGACCAGCGGGTGGTTGGCGTCGGTGAGGATCTGCCGGCCCAGCTCCGCGTTGTTGCCGTCCAGACGGACGACGAGCGGCTTGGTGACCTCCTCGCCCTTGGACTTGAGCAGCTCCAGGGCCTGGACGATGCCGTTGGCGACCGCGTCGCAGGCGGTGATGCCACCGAAGACGTTGACGAAGACGGACTTGACGTCCGGGTCGCCGAGGATGATCTCAAGGCCGTTGGCCATCACCTCGGCGGAAGCGCCACCGCCGATGTCGAGGAAGTTGGCGGGCTTCACGTTGCCGTGGCCCTCGCCGGCGTAGGCGACGACGTCCAGGGTGCTCATGACGAGACCCGCGCCGTTGCCGATGATGCCGACCTCGCCGTCGAGCTTGACGTAGTTCAGGCCCTTGGCCTTGGCCGCGGCCTCCAGCGGGTTGGCGGAGGCGTGGTCCACCAGCGCCTCGTGCTCCGGCTGGCGGAAGTCGGCGTTCTCGTCCAGGGAGACCTTGCCGTCGAGCGCGATGACGCGGCCGTCGGCGACCTTGGCGAGCGGGTTGACCTCGACGAGGAGCGCGTCCTCGGCGATGAAGGTCTTCCACAGGGTCTGCAGGATCTCGGCCACCTGGTCGGCGACGTCGGCCGGGAAGGCGGCCGCCTCGACGATCTCGCGGGCCTTCTCCGGGGTGACGCCCTCGTTGGCGTCCACGGCGATCTTCGCGAGGGCCTCGGGCTTGGTCTCCGCGACCTCCTCGATCTCCATGCCGCCCTCGACCGAGGCCATCGCCAGGAAGGTCCGGTTGGCACGGTCGAGCAGGAAGGAGACGTAGTACTCGGTGGCGATCTCCGGGGCCAGCTCGGCCAGCATCACCTTGTGGACCGTGTGGCCCTTGATGTCCATGCCGAGGATCTGCCCGGCCTTGGCCACCGCGTCATCGGGGTCCGACGCCACCTTCACGCCGCCGGCCTTGCCTCGGCCACCGGTCTTCACCTGTGCCTTGACGACAGCCTTGCCACCGAGCCGCTCCGCGACCTCGCGCGCCGCCTCAGGCGTGTCGATGACTTCACCGGCCAGCACCGGTACACCGTGCTTGGCGAAGAGGTCCCTCGCCTGGTACTCGAACAGGTCCACGCGCGTCCGTCCTTGGTAATCGCGGGTTCGTTGTTGGCGTGAGCGTGCCGGGGGCGGTCGTCGCTGACGTCTTCGTAACGATCCATGCGTACGGTCGTACGGGGGGCGCACACGTCGGCCGAGCACGCGGCATGTCCGTCTCGCAGGTTAGCGCCGCGCGGGCGGCTCGACTAAATCCCAGGTCGCCGACGAGCGGTGAGAACAGTCACAGACCGCGCCAGTGACAACTGGAGGATTGCTCCGTCCGGGTGGCACGGGCGGCGCGAGCGCGGCCTCACCCCTCCGGCACGGGCAACGGCCGCTTCTCTATCGCCGCCGCCATGATCTCCGGGAACAGGTCGGGCGTGCAGGCGAACGCGGGGGCGCCGAGGGCCGCCAGGGCGGCGGCGTGCTCGCGGTCGTAGGAGGGGGCGCCCTCGTCGGACAGCGCGAGCAGGGCCACGAACTGGACGCCGGAGGCCTTCATGGCCGCGACGCGCTTGAGCATCTCGTCCCGTATGCCGCCCTCGTAGAGGTCGCTGATGAGCACCACGACGGTCTCGGCCGGACGGGTGATGAGCGACTGGCAGTAGGCCAGGGCCCGGTTGATGTCCGTGCCGCCGCCGAGCTGGGTGCCGAAGAGGACGTCGACGGGGTCGTCCAGCTGCTCGGTGAGATCGACCACGGCGGTGTCGAAGACGACCAGCTTGGTCTCGATGCTGCGCATCGAGGCGAGGACGGCGCCGAAGACGGAGGCGTAGACGACCGAGGCCGCCATCGAACCGGACTGGTCGATGCACAGCACGACGTCCTTCTTCACCGCCTGCGCGGCGCGGCCGTGGCCGATCAGCCGCTCGGGGACGATCGTGCCGTGCTCCGGCAGGTAGTGCCGCAGGTTGGCGCGGATGGTGCGGTCCCAGTCGATGTCCCGGTGGCGCGGGCGGTTGATCCGCGCCGAGCGGTCCAGGGCCCCGGTGAGGGTGGCGCGGGTGCGGGAGGCAAGACGCTTCTCCAGGTCCTCCACGACCTTGCGGACCACGGCCCGGGCGGTCTCCTTCGTCGTCTCCGGCATCGCCTTGTTGAGCGACAGCAACGTGCCGACCAGATGCACGTCGGCCTCGACGGCCTCCAGCATCTCCGGTTCCAGCAGCAGCGCCGACAGTCCGAGCCGGTCGATGGCGTCGCGCTGCATGACCTGCACGACGCTGCTGGGGAAGTAGGTACGGATGTCGCCCAGCCACCGTGCGACCTGCGGCGCGGAACCGCCCAGTCCGGCGGACCGGGGCCTGCCCCGCCCGGACGTCCCGCCGTCGGCGCGCGGGCCGGACCCGTACAGCGCCTCCAGTGTCTGGTCCATGGCGGCGTCGCGGCCGGTGAGCGTGTGGCCCGTGCCGTCGGCGGCGCCCGCGCCCAGCACCAGCCGCCAGCGGCGCAGCCGCTCCTCGCCGTCGATGCCGGCGTCCGTCCTCACGTCGCCGTTCATGTCGCCGTTCCCCCTGTCGGTCGGTCGTGTCCCAGCAGCAGCCGGACGGTCGGCAGCACCGCGTCCGCCCGGGCCTCGTCCAGCCCGGCGGCGAAGCCCGGCGCGCCCTCCGCCGCCGCCTCGGGCGACCCGGCCGCCGGGCCGCGCCGCACCAGCTCCCCCACGGTGCGCCGTACGCCCGCGTCGAACTCGCCGAACGTGCGCCGCAGCAGCGGCAGGACGTCGTCGAAGGCGGCGGCCGGAACCGCCGACAGCCAGTCGTCGACCAGGGCGAGCAGCCGCGCGTCGTGGACGAGCAGCATCCCGCCCCCGGCGAGGAAGCCCTCCGTCCAGGCGGCCGCCTCCTGCGGCGGTGTCCCGGCCGACAGGGCCAGCCCCATCAGCCGGGCCACCTCCCCGGCCTCCAGCCGGCCGTCGTCCAGCAGCAGGCGGGCGGCGGTGCCGCGCAGCAGTCCGGGCATCCCCCGGTCGCGCGCGGCCAGGGACCGCAGCACCCCCGCCCAGCGTGCGCGCAGCCCCTCGTCGGCGAGCAGGACCACGGCCTCCTGCACGCCGTGGACATGGCCGCGCATCTCCGCCGCGCCCTCGGTGTCCAGCCCCGCGCAGGCCGGCGGGAGCCCGACGCATATCCGTTCCGCCAGCCCTTCGGCGACCTCGCGCAGCGCGGCCGCGTCCGTGCCCCGGACGTCGCCGTAGCGGACGGACCGCACCAGCGCGGGCAGCGCCTGCGCGAGGTGGCCGACGTCGGCGTCGAGCGCGGCACGGTCGGCGAGCACCCGCATCACGGTCGGCAGCGCGTCGGGCAGCTCCGCGAGCAGGCAGCGCTCTGCGAGTCCGGTGACCTCGGCGAGCGCGGTCGCCCGCACCGCCTCGTCCTCGGCCCTGGCGGTGGCGGCCGAGGACACGGTGGTCCCCCACACCCCGGCCTCGGCGACCCGCACCGCCAACTCGGGCTCCCAGCGCAGCCGCCAGGTCTCGCGGAAGGTGCCGGTACCGGCGCGCGACCGGGCGGGCTCGCCCCAGCCGATGCCGAGCAGCCGCAACCGGTGCAGCAGGCGGCTGCGGCCGGCGTCGGTCTCCTTGCGCAGGTCGAGCTCCAGCTCCTTCTCCAGTGCCTCCGGCTTCAGGCGCAGCCTGCGCTGCTCGCGCGCCAGGTCCCGGGCGAGCGGCACCGCGGGGGCGCCCTCCGGGACCTCGCCCAGCACGTCCCCGACCACCAGGCGGTCCCGGATGAGCTCCATCGGCACGTCGGACCCGTCGCACATCACGGCCCGTATCGCGTCGGTGGTCTCGCCCAGGCCGGCCAGCGGGCGGCCGCGCATCGCGGCGAGCGTGTCGGCGAGCCGCACCGCCTCGATGACGTGTGCGGAGGAGACCGGCAGATCCTCCTCCCGCAGCAGCCCGGCGACCTTGGTCATCCAGCGCGCGACGGGCCGGTCCGGTGCGGTGAACAGGTGCCGGTACCAGCCGGGCGAGGCGATCCCGGCCCCGTACCCGCCGGCCCGGGACAGCCTGCGGTGGGTCCAGGGCACCCAGGTGATCTCGACCTTGGCCTTCGGCAGCCCCTTCAGCAGGGCCCGGTCGGCGGTCACACCGGTCGTGGCCGCGAGGGCGGGCACGTGCCAGGCGCCGCAGACCACCGCCACGCGCTCGTGCCCGCGGCGGGCGTCGCGGATCCGCAGCCGCATGTGCGCCTCGCGCACGGCGTCCTGCGGATGGCCCCCGTCCCCGTACTCCTCGCGCAGTGCCCCCATGGCCTCGGCGACCGCCCCGAACGCCGCGAGCGCGTCGTCCGTGTCGTCGGCGGTCTCACCGTCGTCCGCCGGGTCCGCGTGCTCCCCGCGGCGCCGGTGCTCCACGGCGTCCTCCCACCACCGCTCGGGATCGTCGTGACCGGCCGCCTCCGCGAGCACCGCGAGCGGATCGATCCGTACCCGCTCCCCGGGCCCGTCGTCGCTCTCGTCCTCCGCCGCCGCTCCCTCCCCGTCCTCGCTGTCGTCCCGCATCAGCAGCGAATGGGCGGCCGGCAGGTCGATGAAGCGGACCGGCACCCCCCGCGCGGTCGCCCAGCGGATCGCCTCCCACTCCGGCGAGAAGTCGGCGAACGGCCAGAACCCCGCCCGGGACGGCTCGTCGACGACGTGCGCGAGCAGCGCGACCGGCGGCCGCATGCCCGGCTCGGCGGCCAGTCCCACGACGGCGTCCGCCTCCGGCGGTCCCTCGATGAGCACGATCTGCGGCGCGTACCGGTCGAGCGCCGCGCGGACCCCACGGGCCGACCCCGGCCCGTGGTGCCGCACCCCCAGCAGCGCCACCCCGTCCGTCACGGCGTCACCTCGCGGCAGGCGCGGTAGAAGTCCTTCCAGCCCTCCCGCTCGCGGACCACCGTCTCCAGGTACTCCCGCCACACCACGCGGTCGGCCGCCGGGTCGCGGACCACCGCGCCGAGGATGCCCGCCGCCACGTCCCCGGCGCGCAGCACGCCGTCGCCGAAGTGCGCCGCGAGCGCGAGGCCGTTGGTGACCACCGAGATGGCCTCGGCCGTGGAGAGCGTGCCCGACGGGGACTTGACCTTGGTCCTGCCGTCGGCGGTGACCCCGCCGCGCAGCTCGCGGAAGACGGTGACGACCCGCCGGATCTCGTCCGCGCCCGCGGGAACCGACGGCAGGTCGAGCGACCGGCCCAACTGGCCGACCCGGCGGCTGACGATGTCGACCTCCTCCTCCACGGTCGCCGGCAGCGGCAGCACGACGGTGTTGAAACGCCTGCGCAGCGCGCTGGACAGGTCGTTGACCCCGCGGTCGCGGTCGTTGGCGGTGGCGATGAGGTTGAAGCCGCGCATCGCCTGGGTCTCGGCGCCCAGCTCCGGTATCGGCAGCGTCTTCTCGGACAGGATCGTGATGAGCGTGTCCTGCACGTCCGCGGGGATACGGGTCAGCTCCTCGACGCGGGCGATGCGGCCCTCGGCCATCGCCCGCATGACCGGGCCGGGCACGAGCGCCTCCCGGGTCGGGCCCTGGGTGAGCAGCCGCGCGTAGTTCCACCCGTAGCGGATCGCCTCCTCCGGCGTGCCGGCCGTGCCCTGCACGAGGAGGGTGGAGTCGCCGCTGACGGCGGCCGCCAGATGCTCCGAGACCCAGGTCTTGGCCGTGCCGGGCACCCCGAGCAGCAGCAGGGCCCGATCCGTGGCGAGGGTGCTGACCGCGACCTCCACGATGCGGCGCGGGCCCACGTACTTGGGTGTCACGACGGTGCCGTCGGGAAGTTCGCCGCCCAGCAGGTACGTGGCGACCGCCCACGGCGACAGATTCCAGCGGGCCGGGCGCGGCCGGTCGTCGGCCGCCGCGAGAGCCTTGAGCTCATGGGCGAACGCGTCTTCGGCATGCGGCCGGAGTGCGGTGTCCGCGGACATGGTTCTCCCCCTGTTCCGGGCAGGTCGGATGAGGCGGACGATCCGTCAGACCCCCTGCGTCGTCCGCGGTTCCCACGATGCACGACCCCACTGACAATCCCCCTCGCCCGGCAGGTAACGCCAGGTCAGAACCGATTGTCAGTGCCCGGACCTACCGTCTTGGGCATGGACGGGATGGACGAACAGCGACCCGAGCGGTGGACCGCCGACCAGGTCCTGGCCCTCGCGCCCGACGCGTCGTCGCGGAAGGCCGGGACGGGTCTGTCGGCGGCCGCGCGCTGGTCGGGCACGGGCACGTCGGGCACGGCGGTGTGGGGGCTCTGCGCGGGCAGCGGCAGCAAGCCGTACCAGACGGTCGTGGACACGGCCGGGCCCGGCTCCAAGTGCAGCTGCCCGAGCCGCAAGTTCCCCTGCAAGCACGCCATCGGACTGCTGCTCCTGTGGTCCGGGGGCGAGGTCGGGCCGGCCGCACACGGGGGCGGCCGGCCCGACTGGGTCACCGAATGGCTCGACGCGCGCCAAGCGCGTGAGGAGCGCAAGAGCGCCCCGGCCGGCGGCGGTGACCCCGAAGCGGCACGCAAGCGCGCCGAACAAAGGGCGCGCCGGGTCGCCGCCGGGGCGACCGAACTGGAACAACGGCTGACGGACCTGCTGCTCGGAGGGCTGGCCGGCGCGGACCGCGAGGGCTACCAGCGCTGGGAGGAGACGGCGGCCCGGATGGTCGACGCCCAGGCCCCCGGGCTCGCGTCGCGGGTGCGCGAGCTGGGCGCGGTCGCCGCCTCGGGCGGCGACTGGCCGTCCCGGTTGCTGGAGGAGACCGCGCTGCTGCATCTGCTGGCCCAGGGCATTCTTGGGCACGACCGGCTCCCCGGGGCACTGGCCGCGACGGTGCGCGGCCGGGTGGGTTTCACGGTGGACTCGGCGGAACTGCTGGCCGGCCCCACCGTCCGGGACCACTGGCTGGTGCTGGCCCAGCAGGACTCGGCCGACGACCGGCTGACGACCCGCCGTATATGGCTGCACGGCCGCGACACCGGGCGCCCCGCGCTGCTGCTGTCCTTCGGCGCGGCCGGCCGGGCCCCCGAGCTCGCCCTGCCGGTCGGCCTCGGGGTCGACGCCGAGCTGGCGTACCACCCGGGGGCGCGGCCGCTGCGGGCCGTACTCGGCACCCGGCATGCCGCGCCCGGCCCCGGCTCCGTGCCGCCCGGGCTGCCCGTCGGCACGGCACTGGCGGTGTACGGACAGGCCCTGGCGGACGACCCGTGGCTGGACGCCTGGCCCGCCGTCCTCTCCGGGGTCGTGCCCGTACCGGGCGAGGCGGGCTGGCAGCTCGCCGACGGGGAGGGGACCGACGCGGTGCCGGTGGCCACCGGGGGCGGCAACGGCGCCGGTGGGCTGTGGCGCCTGGCGGCGGTCTCGGGGGGCCGGCCCGTGACGGTCTTCGGCGAGCTGGGACACCGCGGGTTCCGGCCGTACACGGTCTGGCGCGAGGGCCGCACGGAAGCGGTGGCACTGGCGCCCTAGCGCCCGCGGCCGCCGACGGCCGCACCACGGACGGACGCGAACGACACCGAAGGGGGACGCATGGAGACGGCGACCTGGGCCGATCTGGTCGGGACCGCCCTGATGGGCACCGAACGCAAGGGCGGGACGCCCGCCGAACTGCTCGATGCCGCCGCCGTCGCCGTCCTGCGACGTCGTGCGGGGCTGCGGCCGGCCGCCGCGGGGAAGCGGCCGGCCACGGCCCCGCACGATCCACGCCCCGCCCTGCCGGCCGCCGCACGGCGGCGGCTCGGGCTGCTGCTGGCGGACCGGTCCGGCGGGAGCGGCGGCCGGCGGGGCGCGGCGCCCCATCTCGCCGAGCTGCTGCCGCAGTGGCTGGGCGAGGCCACCGCGCGCGGTTACGCGGCCCCGCCGGAGCTGCTGCCCGCCCTGCTGGACGCCGCCCGTGCCCGCACCGACCTGAGACCGGACGCGCTCGCCCTGGCGGGCCCGCGCGGCCTCTGGCTGGCGGAGCTGAACACGGACTGGCGGTTCGCGCTGCGGGCGAGCGCCTCCGGTGCCGCGCCGGCGGCCGGGGAGGCGTCGGACGGCCCCGAGGTGCGGCAGCTGTGGGAGGAGGGCCTGTTCGCCGAGCGGGTGGCGCTGCTGACGCGCCTGCGGTCCCGCGACCCTGGGGGCGCGCTCGAACTGCTGCGTTCCGGGTGGAGCGGTGAGCGCGCCGAGGACCGTCTGATGTTCCTGGACTCCCTGCGCGAGGGACTGTCCTCCGCCGACGAGCCCTTCCTGGAGCAGGCGCTCGCCGACCGCAGCCGCAATGTGCGGGCCACCGCCGCCGAGCTGCTCTCCGCCCTGCCCGGCTCCGCGCTGGCCGGGCGGATGGCGGCCAGGGCCCGGACCTGCGTGGCCTGGGACGCCGGGGACAGCCGGATCGTGGTGGAGGCGCCGTACGAGTGCGACGCGGCGATGGAGCGCGACGGCGTGGTGGCGACACCCCCGGCCGGCCGGGGTGAGCGGTCGTGGTGGTTCGGCCAGGTGGTGGACGCGGCGCCGCTCGGGACATGGCCGGAGCGGTTCGGCGGCCGTACGCCGCAGGAGATCATCACCCTGCCGGTCGCCGACGACTGGCAGGGCGACCTGCACGCGGCCTGGTGCCGGGCGGCGGTCCGCCAGCGCGACGCGGCCTGGGCCCGGGCGCTGCTCGGGCCGATACCGACCACGGCGACGGCGGTCGCCCCGGTGGGCGACCCGGCGAAGCTGCTGGCAGTGCTCCCGGCCGGCGAGAGGGCCGAATGGGTGGCGCGCTTCATCGCCTCGCACGGCTTGTCGGAGGCGTTCCAGATGCTCGCGGTGTGCGCCGTTCCCTGGGCGGAGCCCCTGGGCCGGGCGGTCGTGGACGCGCTGGACATCGCCCGTGACGCCGGCAGCTATCCGTGGAGCTTCAGCGGGGTCATGGGCCTCGCCGAGCGCTGCCTGGACCCCGCGGAGGCCGATCGCGCGACCCCGCTCACCGCGGTGCCCGCCGAATCGGCCGACACCTCACCGGGCGCGGGCGCCTACTGGGCCGAGGCCTTCCAGCGCCTGGTGGGCACCCTGCGGCTGCGCGCCACGATGAGCGAGGAACTGGCCTGAGCCGCGGCAGTCCGCGGCTCAGGCCGGTCCCGCCGCCCGGGCGGCGATCAGGCGCCGGCGGGCTGCCGGATGTTGGCGTTGACCCAGTCCACGACCTCGGTCGTCGTCGCACCGGGGGTGAAGATCGCGGCGACGCCCAGATCCCGCAGCGGGGCCATGTCGTCCTCGGGGATGATGCCGCCGCCGAAGACCTTGATGTCGCTCGCCTCGCGCTCCTTGAGCAGCTCCAGCACCTTGGCGAACAGCGTCATGTGGGCGCCGGACAGGATGGACAGCCCGATCGCGTCGGCGTCCTCCTGGATCGCGGTGTCGACGATCTGTTCGGGCGTCTGGTGCAGGCCGGTGTAGATGACCTCCATACCGGCGTCGCGCAGGGCGCGGGCGATGACCTTGGCCCCGCGGTCGTGGCCGTCGAGCCCCGGCTTGGCCACCACGACCCGGATCGGACCGGACACTCCCATCACTGCCTCCAACACGATTACTGCGCTCAGCGGGCACTTCTGTGAACGAACGTTATCGCCAGCATCCCCCGACCGGACAGTTTCGCGAAGGCCCCGGAGGGGGAAATTACCTATTGGGACACGTTCACGTTAGAAACGCGTTCGGCCCGTGGTCGTCATCGGTTGAGCAGGCGACGCGGGCTTTCGCGTTCTCGGCGCACGGGGGACAGAGCCGTCTCCGTGTGCCGCACGGGAGGTAGGCCATGGGCGTCCTGTCTTTCGGTGTCGGAGACCGTCTGGTGCGTCAGGCGGCCTACGTACGAGCCGCGGCGATCGAGATCGCCATCCTGACCGGTCACGTTTTCCTGTACCCGACCGGCATCTTCCAGGAGCGCGGGCCGGAACCCCCGGTCGGCGAGACGGAGGAACCGACCCGCATCCCCACCGCGGGCCGCAGCCACCCACCGGTGCTGCTGCTGCACGGCTTCGTGGACAACCGTTCGGTGTTCGCGATGCTCCGCCGGTCCCTGCGGCGGCACGGCTGGCCGCATGTACAGGCGGTCAACTACTCCCCGCTGACCTGCGACATCCGTACGGCCGCGGCGTTGCTCGGCCGTCATGTGGAGCAGATCTGCGAGCAGACGGGGCACAGCCAGGTGGACATCGTGGGCCACAGCCTCGGCGGGCTCATCGCGCGCTACTACACACAGCGACTGGGCGGGGACAGCCGGGTCCGCACCGTGATCACCCTCGGTACCCCGCACTCCGGCACCCGTGCCGCGCCGCTGCTGAACCCGCACCCCATCGTCCGGCAGATGCGGCCCAACTCCGACCTGATCGAGGAACTGGCCGAGCCCGCGCCCGGCTGCCGTACCCGTTACGTGGCGTTCTGGAGCGACTGGGACGAGATGATGAGCCCGGTCGAGGCGGCCCGCCTGGACCACCCGGATCTCATCGCCCGCAATGTGCACGTCGCGGGCGTCGGGCATCTGACCATGCCGGTGCACGCGGCCATCGCGGCCGGCATCCGGCAGGCGCTGCTCGGGGAGGAACGGGCGTCCGGCGCCGTCGACGCCGCCTGACGGACCTGCCCCCATAAGCATCGAAACGCCATCGAACACAACGCATCGTCCCTGCCGGGATCCCGCCGAAGATTGTCGCCGTCGGCCGCAGGGGGATACAGTCGCCGCTAATTCTCCTGCTGCCGAGGCGAAAGAGAAGCGGTGAACGACCGTCACCCGTCGGGGTATGCCCCCGAGTACAACGCCTACGGGCACGAGGGCTATTCCAGCGCCTCGTACCCGTCCGCAGGCGCTGTCCACACGGATGACGACCCGCTGTTCGGCTCGTGCCAGGGGTACCCCGCGTACGACACCGGCACCCAGGCCACCGGCTCGTGGGACACCACCGCGACCGCCTACTGGCAGCCCCAGGACCCCACGGCCGGTTACGGCGACCCCGCCGGCGCGGCCACGGGCACCTGGTACGCGCAGCCCGCGGCCGAGACGTACGACTACACGGCGTACGAGCACGCCCCGGTGTACGAGTACCAGGAGCCGGAGCCCGCCCTCCCGCACGAGCCGCTCCCCCATGAACACCTCCCGCACGAACCCCAGGCGTACGTGCCCCACGCCCGCGAGCCGGAGGCCGGTCCCCACGGGACCGCCGCGGAGGACTGGGCGGACGGCGAGGACGCCTACCCGTTCGACGAGCACGACGCCGAGGACCCGCACCCCGCCGAGCCGGAAGAGGAGTACGACTCCGCGCACCGCGCCGACGACACCGGATACGACGGGGACCCGGACGGCGCGCCCGTCCTCCCGCGCCCCCGCGCCGGCAGCCGCCGGCGCCGCCCGGCCCGCCGCTCGGCGCTGCTGACCGTCGCCGTCCCCTCCGTCGCCGTCATGGGCGTCGCGGCCTGCGCCGCCGCCGTGACCGTCAACACGGAGGAGGGCGACACCAGCACGACGCAGGCGGACGGCATCGTCGGCGGCGCCAAGACGCCCACCACCAAGCTCGACCAGCAGCTGGCCGGGGTGAACCGGGACGTCGACGACTTCGCCTCCCGCGCCAGCCGCACCCAGGAGCGCCTGGACATCAAGGAGCGCCAGGCAGCGGAGCGGAAGAAGAAGGCGCAGGAGGCCGCCCGCAAGGAGGCGCTGCGCCCGAAGTTCCTGCTCCCGGTGACCGAGCACGGCCTGAGCGCGTACTTCGGTCAGGCGGGCGTCAACTGGATGTCGGTCCACACGGGCATCGACTTCCCGGTCAGTTACGGCACGCCCGTGATGGCCGCGACCGACGGCACCGTCCGCACGCAGTGGAACAGCGCCTACGGCAACATGGCCATAGTGACCGCGCCCGACGGCACGGAGACCTGGTACTGCCATCTGAGCAGCACCAAGATCCGCTGGGGCAGCGTCAAGGCCGGCGAGGTCATCGCCTATTCCGGCAATTCGGGCAACTCCACCGGACCGCACCTGCACTTCGAGGTCCGCCCGGCCGGTGGCTCGGCGATCGACCCGCTGCCGTGGCTGCTCAAGCACGGCCTCGACCCGCGCTGAGCCCCTCCTGCAGAGTACGTCCAGGCGCCCGTGCGGCTCCCCCACGGGAAGCCGCACCGGCAATCCCGGTCCGCTAGAGCTTCTCCACCGGCGCGTAGCGCAGCAGCAGCACCTTCGGCCGCTCGTCGCCGAAGTCGATGGTGGCCTTGGCCTTCTCACCGCTGCCGTCGACGGAGACGACCGTGCCCAGCCCGAAGGTGTCGTGGTTGACCCGGTCCCCCACCGTCAGCGCGATGACCGGCCGGTCCTGGGTACGCCGGGTGGCGAAGCCGGACGGGCCGCCCTTGGACGAGGACCGCGACAGCATCGAGGCCGCCGCCGACACCGAGGCGGACGGTGTCGGGGAGGACCCCGTGCGCCGCCACTCGATGAGCGATTCCGGGATCTCCTCCAGGAAGCGGGAGGGCGGGTTGTACGACGGCTGGCCCCACGCGCTGCGCATGCTCGCCCGCGTCACGTACAGCCGCTGCCGCGCCCGCGTGATGCCGACGTAGGCGAGCCGGCGCTCCTCCTCCAGCTCCTTGGTCTGGCCGAGCGCGCGCATGTGGGGGAAGACCCCGTCCTCCATGCCGGTCAGGAAGACCACGGGGAACTCCAGGCCCTTGGCGGTGTGGAGGGTCATCAGCGTTATGACGCCGCCCCCCTCCTCGTCGTCCGGGATCTGGTCGGAGTCGGCGACCAGCGCGACGCGCTCCAGGAACTCGGCGAGCGTGCCGGGCTCCTCCTCGGTGCGCTCCTGCTCGAACTCCAGGGCCACCGCCGCGAGTTCCTGGAGGTTCTCGACGCGGGTCTCGTCCTGCGGGTCGGTGGAGGCCTGGAGCTCGGCCAGGTAGCCCGTGCGCTCCAGCACCGCCTCCAGGACAGTGGCGGGGCCGGCGCCGGAGTCGACGACCGTGCGCAGTTCCTCCAGCAGCTCGTTGAAGCGCTTGACGGCGTTGGACGAGCGGGCGGCCATGCCGTAGGCCTCGTCGACCCGGCGCAGCGCCGCGGGGAAGGAGATCCGCTCGCGCGAGGCCAGGGCGTCGATCATCGCCTCGGCGCGCTCGCCGATGCCGCGCTTGGGCACGTTGAGGATGCGGCGCAGCGGGACGGTGTCCTCGGGGTTGGCGAGCACGCGCAGGTAGGCCAGGACGTCCCGGACCTCCTTGCGCTCGTAGAAGCGGACTCCGCCGACGACCTTGTACGGCAGGCCGACGCGGATGAAGACCTCTTCGAAGACACGGGACTGCGCGTTGGTGCGGTAGAAGACCGCGACCTCGCCGGGCCGCGCGTCGCCCGCGTCGGTCAGCCGGTCGATCTCGTCGGCGATGAACTGCGCCTCGTCGTGCTCCTGGTCGGCGACGTAGCCGGTGATGACCGGACCCTGGCCGGCCTCCGTCCACAGGTTCTTGGGGCGGCGGGAGGCGTTGCGCTCGATGACGGCGTTGGCGGCGGTCAGGATGTTCTGGGTGGAGCGGTAGTTCTGCTCCAGCAGGATCGTGCGCGCCTGGGGGTAATCCTCCTCGAACTGGAGGATGTTGCGGATGGTGGCGCCGCGGAAGGCGTAGATGCTCTGGTCGGCGTCGCCGACCACGCACAGCTCGGCCGGCCCCTCGCCGCCCTCCTGCGCGTCTCCGCTCGCCGTGCCGACCAGTTCGCGCACCAGGGTGTACTGCGCGTGGTTGGTGTCCTGGTACTCGTCGACCAGGACGTGCCGGAAGCGGCGCCGGTAGTGCTCGGCGACGTCCGGGAAGACCTGGAGCAGGTTGACCGTGGTCATGATGATGTCGTCGAAGTCGAGCGCGTTGGCCTCGCGCAGCCGCGACTGGTACATCGCGTAGGCCTCGGCGAGCTTCTTCTCGAAGGGGTTCTCCGCCTGGTCGGCGAAGGTCTCCTCGTCGATGAGCTCGTTCTTGAGGTTGGAGACCTTGGCGCTGAAGGACTTCGGCGGGAACTGCTTGGGGTCCAGGTCCAGGTCGCGGCAGACCAGCGCCATCAGGCGCTTGGAGTCGGCCGCGTCGTAGATGGAGAAGCTGGAGGTGAAGCCGAGCTTCTTGGACTCCCGGCGCAGGATGCGGACGCAGGCGCTGTGGAAGGTGGAGACCCACATCACATTGGCGCGCGGGCCGACGAGTTGCTCGACGCGCTCCTTCATCTCGCCGGCGGCCTTGTTGGTGAAGGTGATCGCCAGGATCTGACCGGGGTGCACCTTGCGGGCGCCCAGCAGATGGGCGATGCGGTGGGTGAGCACCCGGGTCTTGCCGGAGCCGGCGCCCGCGACGATGAGCAGCGGGGAGCCGGTGTGCTCGACGGCGGCGCGCTGCTGCTCGTTGAGCCCGTCCAGCAGCGCGGCGGGGTCGACGGCGGGGCGCGGCGCGCCGTCCCGGTAGTAGGCGTCCCGGTCCGCGGGCGCGTCGAAGCGCCCCTCGAAGAGGTCGTGCGGAACCGCTTCGGCCTCCTCCTCGGGGGGCGGCGGGTGCTCCTCCCGCGGTTCGAAGCCGGCCAGGAAGCTGTCGTCAAAGAGGCTGCTCATCGCCTCCCGAGTCTAGGCGGTGGGACCGACACCGGTGCGCCGCTTCGAGGAGCCCGGCGGACGCGGGGCCCGCGGCGGCGCGTGCCGGAGAGCGGCCGGAGGGACGCCGGGCAGCCGCCGGAGGGGTGCGAGAGGGCCGCCGTAGTACCACCGGAGGGGCGGGCAACGGCCCGGATGCGTAAAGGTCACGAAATGATTGCGGACAATTCGAACACCAGCCTTCCCAGGAGCCACCCCAGTTGACTAGCGTGCCCCCTCAGGCGGTCCGCACCGAACGGCGGCGACCGAGCCGTCACGGCCGCCTCCGCTGAGTCCGGCGACCGCCGGAGCCGGGGACCCACCACTTTGGGGTGAATCGGTCCGTACGGGCGCACCGCGCGTGCGCCCGGACGACCGTAGGGCGGCCTTCCGAAGCCCGAACCCGACAGCTAACCCGGTAGGCGGTCCACGGAAGGAGCCGTCCGACTTGGCGACGCACCGCAAGCCGCGCCCCCGCATGCTCACCGTCCCCGGCCCGCGCACGGCCGTGGGGCTCACGACCGCCGCACTGGCGACCGTCACCCTCCTCGGCGAGAGCGCCAGCGCGGCGCCCGCCTCCCCCGACAAGCCGTCCATCACCGAGGTCAAGGCCAAGGTGGACGCGCTCTACCACCAGGCCGAGGCGGCCACCGAGCGCTACAACGGCGCCAAGGAGCAGACCGACAGGCAGCGGACGCAGGCCGACCAACTGCTCGACCAGGTGGCCCGCAGGACGCAGACGCTCAACGACGCCCGCCGCACGATCGGCGAGTACGCCTCGGCCCAGTACCGCGGCGGCGGTCTGGACGGCACGACGACCTTCCTGCTCACCTCCGACCCGCAGCAGTTCCTGGACCAGGCGCACCTGATGAACCGCCTGTCCGACCGCCAGGAGCACGCGATGGAGGCCTTCCGCACGCAGCAGGAGGCGACCACGCAGAAGCGCACGGAGGCCGTCCAGAGCCTGCAGAAGCTCACCGAGGCGCAGACGCGGCTGGCGACGGAGAAGCGGGCGGTCAAGCAGAAGCTGGCCGCCGCGCAGCAACTGCTCAACACCCTGACGGCCCAGGAGAAGGCGCGGCTGGCCGCACTGGAGAAGAAGCGCGAGCAGGAGGCCGCGGACAAGGCCCGTGCCATCGCCGCCAAGGAGGAGGCGGCGCGGAAGGCGGCCGGGGGCACGTCGGTCGCGGGAGGCGGTTCGACCACGACCTCGACGGCGTCGGGCACCTACGCCGCCAAGGCGGAGAAGGCGATCGACTTCGCCCGTGCCCAGATCGGCAAGCCCTACGTGTACGGGGCCACCGGCCCCAACTCCTTCGACTGCTCCGGCCTGACCCAGGGCGCCTGGGCCGCCGCGGGCGTCTCCATCCCCCGCACCACCTACGACCAGGTCGACTTCGGCTCCCGCGTCACCGCGGACCAGCTGCAACCGGGCGACCTGGTCTTCTTCTACTCGGACGTGACCCACGTCGGCCTCTACATCGGCGGCGGCCAGATGATCCACGCGCCCCACACGGGAACCGTGGTGAAGATCGCCCCGATCACCGAGATGCCGATCTACGGCTACGCCCGGATGGCCTGAGTCCCCCGCCTCCCCGCTGAGGGGCTCAGGTCCAGAGCACGGCGATGAAGATGTTGGCGGTGGTCAGCGCGCCCACGGCGCCGAAGGCCGCCGCCGACACCTTCTCGTCGTCGCGCTTGACGTAGACGAGGCCGAGGACGACCACCAGGACGGCCAGCTTCACGCCGATCTTGACGTTGTTCACCGGCTGGTCGTCGGCCTGGTTGAGCCCGACCAGCAGCGCCCCGGTGACCAGCATGGTGAGCGCCCCGTGCAGCATGCCCGGCACGAAGCGCGCGTCGCCGCGGCCCATGGCCTTCATCTGGGTGAGGAAGCCGCCGAGCAGGGCGGCGATGCCGATGATGTGCAGGCCGACGACGAGGTTGATGAGTACGTCCATGGCTCAGGACCCTAACCACGCCCGTATCAGCATTCGGCACCGAGGTGGGCCCCTTCCGGCGCATCGGTCACGGCTGGACCGCGAATGACCAGGTCACCCGTCGAACAGCGGTCATCGGGGATCAGGTAGTGGCCGAATCGGACCAGTCCCGCACACTCCACCGCCGGCTGCCGACGCACAGGTTTAGCGTCCTGCCCCAGGTGGCCGATCCCCACTGCCGGCGGGACTCGTCGTCGGCATCGGCCACCCCCGCCGAAGGTCCGGCGGCGGCGCGGCTCCCCGTCCGTCCGCCGCCGGACCGCGGGCAGCAAGTCCGGCAGCTCGGAAGGAGTGACGGCGCGTGGCGTCGCACAGAAAGCCCAAGGAGCGCACTCTCACCGGCTCCACCGCGCGCACGGCCGCCACCCTCGCCATCGCGGGAGCGGCCTCGGTGACGGTGTTCGGTGAGACCGGGCACGCCGAACCACGGCTGACCACCTCCGAGGCCAAGGCCCGGGTGGACCGGCTCTACCAGGAGGCCGAGCAGGCCACCGAGCGGTACAACGGGGCGAAGGAGAAGGCCGACACGGTCCAGCACCGGATCGACGACCTGCAGGACGAACTCGCCCGCAGGACCGAGCGCCTCAACCGCACCCGCGACGGACTCGGTTCGATCGCCACCGCCCAGTACCGCAGCGGCGGCGTGGATCCTGCCATGCAGCTCGCCCTGGCCTCCTCGCCCGACCAGTACCTCGAACGGGCCGGACTGCTGGACCGCATGAGCAGCCGTCAGAACGCCGCGCTGCACGCCCTCGGCTCCCAGCGGCGCGAGATCGAGCAGTTGCGCACCGAGGCCGGGACCGAACTCGACGAGCTGCGCCGCTCCCGCGCCGAACTGGCCCGCCACAAGCGCACCGTGCAGGAGCGCCTGGCCTCCGCGCAGCGCCTGCTGGACGGGCTCACGGCGGGCCAGCGGGCCGCCGTCCTGGCGGACGGTGGCCAGGGCGCGACCCGTTCCGGCGGGCGGGCCGGCCGCGCGGTCGCCGCGGGCTCACGGTCGGCGCTGGCGCCCGCGGTGGCCCCCAACGCCCGCGCCGCGCGCGCCGTCTCCTTCGCGTACGACTCCCTCGGCCTGCCCTACGTCTGGGGCGCCACCGGCCCGTCCTCGTACGACTGCTCGGGCTTCACGCAGGCCGCCTGGCGGTCCGCCGGGGTGGAGCTGCCGCGCACGACGTACACGCAGATCAACGCCGGCAGCCGGATCTCCCGCTCCGAACTGGCCCCCGGCGACCTGGTCTTCTTCTACTCCGGGATCAGCCACGTCGGCCTGTACATCGGCAACGGCATGATGATCCACGCCCCGCGCACCGGCGACGTGGTGAAGATCGCCCCCGTCGACCAGATGCCCTTCGCGGGGGCCACCCGCCCGGCGTGATCCCCGCGTGGTCCCCCGCTTGATGCCCCTCGCTCAGACCAGCCGGCGCGCGGTGGCCCAGCGGGTGAGCTCGTGCCGGTTGGAGAGCTGGAGCTTGCGCAGCACCGCCGAGACGTGCGACTCGACCGTCTTGACGGAGATGTAGAGCTGCTTGGCCACTTCCTTGTAGGCGTAGCCGCGGGCGATCAGCCGCAGCACCTCGCGCTCGCGCTGGGTGAGCCGGTCCAGGTCCTCGTCGACCGGAGGGGCGTCGGTGGAGGCGAAGGCGTCCAGGACGAAGCCGGCCAGCCGGGGCGAGAAAACCGCGTCGCCGTCGGCGACCCGGAAGACCGAATTGACCAGGTCGGGACCGGTGATGGTCTTGGTGACGTAGCCGCGGGCACCGCCGCGGATCACGCCGATGACGTCCTCGGCGGCGTCGGAGACCGACAGCGCCAGGAAACGCACGGGGTGTTCGGGGTCCGCGCTCAGTCCCGCGCAGCGCTTGAGCACCTCGACCCCGCCGCCGCCCGGCAGGTGGACGTCGAGCAGCACCACGTCGGGCCGGGTCGCGGTGATGACCGCGACCGCCTGGTCGACGTCGGCGGCCTCGCCGACCACGTCCACGCCGGTCCGCTCGGTCTCGCCGATCTCGGCCTGGACCCCGGTGCGGAACATCCGGTGGTCGTCGACGAGGACGACCCTCACGCGCCGATCGTCGGTCATGACGGCCTCCCTGCTCCCGAGTCCTGCTGCCGCTCCATCTCCAGCTCCACTTCCGTCCCCCCGCCCGGCGCGGGGCGCAGCCGCGCCTCGCCGCCGTTTCGCCTCATCCGGCCGATGATGGACTCGCGTACGCCCATCCTGTCCGACGGTACGTCGTCCAGGTCGAAGCCGGGGCCCCGGTCGCGCACGGACACGAAGACCCTGTCCCCCTCGACCTCCGCGTACACCTGCACCGGCTCGTCGCCACCGTACTTGGCGGCGTTGACCATGGCCTCGCGGGCCGCCTGCATCTGCGCGACCAGCCGCTCGTCCAGCGGGCAGTCGCCGACGCACACCACCTCGACCTGAACGCCGTGCGCGTCCTCCACCTCCGCCGCGGCGCGGCGCACCGCGTCGGCCACGGTGGTCGGCTCGTCCTCCCGGCCGTTGCCCTCGGGACGGTAGAGCCAGGCTCGCAGCTCGCGTTCCTGCGCGCGGGCCAGCCGGGCCACCTCGCGCGGGTCGTCGGCGTGCCGCTGGATCAGGGTCAGGGTGTGCAGGACCGAGTCGTGGACGTGCGCGGCGACCTCGGCCCGTTCCTGGGCCCGGATGCGCGCGAGGCGCTCCGCCGACAGGTCCTGCGTCATGCGCACGAGGTAGGGGCCGGCGATGAGCGCGACGCCGACGAGCACGGCGAGCGCGGCCTGCAGGATGGTGCCGAGGTGGCTGACCGAGCCCTGCACGACGAGGAAACCGGTCACCCCGACGCCCACCAGGATCACCCCGGCCGCGCCGCGCGCGACGGGCAGCAGCCGCTTGCCGCGGCTGAGTTCGGCCCAGCGGGCGCGGCGGGCGTTGTCCGCCTGCCGCCACACCAGCGCGACGCCGAGGCCGATCAGCAGCAGCGGCCAGACGTAGGCGTTGGCGGCGCCGAGGTCGAGGTTGTCCAGCAGGATGCCGAGGCCCACGGCGAGCGCGAGCAGCGCGACGATCTGGCCCCGGTCGGGCCGCCGCCCGGCGAGCCACGAGCGGGCGTCTCGCGGCTCCTTGGCCTCCACGACCCCGCCGACGCCGAGCGGCACGACGAACCAGAAGACCGCGTACAGCAGGATGCCCAGACCCTGGATGGTGGCCAGCACGACGAAGACCACCCGCACCCACGCCACCGGCAGCCCGAGGTGCCCGGCCAGACCGCGGGCCACACCGCCGATCATGCGTCCCTCGGAGCTGCGGTACAGCTTGCGGACCTGCGGCTCGGCCGGGTCCGGCGGGGCGAAGTACGACGCCCCGGTGGACGGGGGTGTCTGCGGGCCGGCGGGTGACATGCCCCGATCGTCACACGTTTCGCGGACGGTGGGTATCAGGGTTGGCCCCCATGCCCGGTCAGGGTCGTTCCGGATACCGGCGGGGCCCGCGGGCCGCCACCATGGAGCCATGACGGAGCAGTACACGCAAGGCACGCCCGAGGCGGCCCCGCAGCGGCGCAGGCTCACCCGCAGCCGCGGGCGGAAGGTGATCGCGGGCGTCTGCGAGGGGGCGGGGCGGTACTTCGACATCGACCCGGTGGTCTTCCGGATCGTGCTCGGCGTGCTCGCGCTCACCGGCGGCCTCGGGCTGGTGGCGTACGGCCTGGGCTGGCTGCTGATCCCGGCCGAGGGGGCCGGTGAGAACGGCGAGCCGGCCGAGAGCGAGGCGCACCGGCTGCTGTCCGGCCGTGTGGAGGGCGCCGCCCTGACCGCCGTGCTGATGGCCCTGGTGGGCTGCGGGCTGTTCCTGTCGCTGCTCGGCAGCGGGGGCAACCTGGCGTTCTCCCTGGGGCTGGTGGCCGCGTTCGCCGGCGCCGTGTACTGGTCGCAGCACCGGCAGCGGACGGCCCAGGCCCCGGTACCGGGCACCGCCCCGCCGCCGCCCACCCAGCCGCCGCCCGCCCCGGTCACCTCGGCGTGGTGGAAGGACGGCCCCTTCGAGGACTCCGTCTCCGCCGCGGGCGCGGCGGGCGGCGGGGGCTATCTGTGGGGGCCGGACGACGGACCCGCGGACGACGAGCGCGACCGCCACGAGTGGCGGCGGCGCCGGCAGGCGGTCCGTCGCGAGGGGGCCTGGCTGGGGGTGCCGGTGTTCTTCCTCGCGGTGGCGGCCGCCACCGCCTGCGTCGCCGCGACCTGGAACTCGCAGCCGCTCGGTACCGCCCTGCAGATCGGACTCGCCGCCGCGCTGGCCGTCTTCGGCCTCGGCTTCGCGGTGAGCGGATGGTGGGGACGGCTCGGCGGCGGCACGGTCTTCGCGGTCGTGCTCACCGCGGCCCTGCTGGTCGGCGCGTCGGTGCTGCCGAAGTCCGTCGGTCACGAGTGGGAGCACCGCACCTGGACTCCCTCCACGGTCGCCTCCGTACAGGACTCCTACGAACTGGGCACGGGTCAGGCGACGTTGGACCTGTCCCGGCTCGAACCCGGGGGACGCACCGTCTCGACCCGCGCCCAGGTCGGCGCGGGACAGATCGTCGTCAAGGTCCCGGCGGACGTCACCCTGGCGCTGCACGTGAGCGTGGGCCTCGGCGACGTCCGACTGCCGGGTGACGCGGAGGAGGACGTCGACGTGCAGCCCGGAGTGGACAAGACGGTCAGGCTGGAGCCGGCGGACGGGAAGAAGTCCGCCGGGACGCTGGAACTGGAGGTCGAGATGGGTGTCGGTCAGGTACAGGTGATCCAGTGAACCGGCACCGCTTCCGCCCTTCGGCCCTCTTCACCGCGCTGGTGCTGCTGGCCCTGGCCACGGTGTTCCTGCTGGACGCCGCAGGCACGCTCGTCCTGCCGCCGCGCGTCGCCGTCCCCATGACCTCCGCCGGCCTCGGGCTGGCGGCGCTCGGTGCGTTCATCGCCCGTTCGGCCCGTGCGCGCCGCGGCGGGCCGCCCCCGGAGCTCTCGGACTCCCCGGGCCGTCACCACGGCGGCCGCCGGTAGACGCGCAGGGGCCGGCAAGGGGCGCCCCGCCCCTCACTGGCCGCTGCGCACCGGTCCGTACGGTTCAGCCGTAGAGCCGGCGCCCCCCGCGTCCCCTGCGGCGGGCGATGGCCGCGTCCACCGACAACTGCGGCGCCCCGGCGAGTATCAGGGGGAGCCACGCCATCAGGTAGATCAGGTCGTTGCCGTAGTAGTAGGGCTGGGTGGCCCAGCTGACCGTGAGCCACAGGCTCAGCGAGATGAGGGCGCCGCCGAGGGCGGCGATGCGGCTCAGCAGTCCGATGAGGATGCCGACGCCCGCCGCGACCTCGCCGAAGGCGATGGCGTAGCCGAAGCCGTGCGGGCTCTTCAGGGCCAGGTCGATCATCGCTGGGATGGCGGCGCTGCCGCGCACCCCGTTGAGGGTGCCGACCAGGGAGCCCGGCGCGGAGTCGGTGAAGAAGGTGTCCGACAGCAGTTTGTCGAAGCCGGCGTAGACGAAGGTCACGCCGAGGAAGATGCGCAGGGGCAGCAGCGCGTAGCGCCGGGCGGTGTCCCGCCACGGTCCCTGTGAGGGATCCGTCCCCGAGTCTCGTGTTCCGCTCATTCCCGCTGTACCCGTCACACTCATGACGTCCGCCCTCTCACGTCCACGCCCGGCCCGATGCCCCCTCCCGGACGATTCTCCGGGAGCGCCATAGCCGGATACGTACGCCAACGGTCAATCGTTCAATCAAAAAGCTCGGAATCCTGGCGGGCTATCCGCTCATATGTCGGCTGATAGTTGATCCAGGCGACCAGATCGTGTCCCAGTTGCTCGCGGGTGGCCACCGCGTCGTCGTGGCCGATGAGCACCGGCGTGCCCGCCGCCTTGGCGCTGAGCTGCACCTCGCAGGCCTTCTCCATGGTCATGAACCACCATGCGGCGGCGTCCACCGTCTCCCCGACCGTCAGCAGCCCGTGGTTGCGGAGGATCACTCCCTTGTGGGTGCCGAGCACCACGGCGATGCGCCGCGCCTCGGCGTCGTCGACCACCACGCCGGTGTAGGAGTCGTACACCGCGTGGTCCTCGTAGAAGGCGCACGCCTCCTGGCTGATCGGCTCCAGCCGCTCGCCGAGCGCCGCCAGCGCCCTGCCGTACGTGGAGTGGCTGTGGACGACGGCCACCGCGTCGGGACGCGCCAGGTGCACATGCGCGTGGATGGTGAACGCGGCCTGGTTGACGTGGTGACGCCCCTCGACCACCGCACCCTGCTGGTTGACCAGGATCAACTCGCCGACGGCGACGTGCGCGAAGGGCACCCCGAAGGGGTTGACCCAGAAGTGGTCGGTCAACTCCGGGTCGCGGACCGTGATGTGGCCCGACACGCCCTCCTCGAACCCCATCCGGCCGAACGCCCGCAACGCCGCCGCCAGTCGCTCCTTGCGGTGCCGCCGCTCCTCGGCCGGGTCCTCGAACGTCGGCGGCAGGGCGAAATGCAACTGGTCGGGCGGTACGGGCTGCGGCGCGGTGTCGGTCATGGCGCGGAAGTTACCTGGAGGTACGGCAGATGAACAGGGGCGATACGAGGTTTCCCCCGTACCGCCCCAAGCCGGCCCCACTCAGGGGCTCACTCCCATTCGATGGTGCCCGGCGGCTTGCTGGTGACGTCCAGCACGACCCGGTTGACGTCCGCGACCTCGTTGGTGATGCGGGTGGAGATGCGGGCCAGCACCTCGTAGGGCAGCCGCGACCAGTCGGCGGTCATGGCGTCCTCGCTGGAGACCGGGCGCAGCACGATCGGGTGACCGTAGGTGCGGCCGTCGCCCTGGACACCGACCGAGCGGACGTCGGCGAGGAGGACCACCGGGCACTGCCAGATGTCGCGGTCCAGACCGGCCGCGGTGAGCTCCTCGCGGGCGATGGCGTCGGCGTCGCGCAGCAGGTCCAGCCGCTCCTTGGTGACCTCGCCGACGATGCGGATGCCGAGGCCCGGGCCCGGGAAGGGCTGGCGCTGGACGATCTCCTCCGGCAGGCCGAGCTCCTGGCCGACCATGCGGACCTCGTCCTTGAACAGCTTGCGCAGCGGCTCGACGAGCTGGAACTGCAGGTCCTCGGGGAGGCCGCCCACGTTGTGGTGGGACTTGATGTTGGCGGTGCCGGTGCCGCCGCCGGACTCCACGACGTCCGGGTAGAGCGTGCCCTGGACCAGGAACTCCACCGACTCGCCGTGCGCGCCCGCCTCGGCGACGATCTCGCTCGCGGCCTGCTCGAAGACCCGGATGAACTCCCGGCCGATGATCTTGCGCTTCTCCTCGGGGTCGGAGACCCCGGCGAGCGCGGCGAGGAAGCGCTCCTCGGCGTCGACGACCTTCAGCTGCACGCCGGTGGCCGCGACGAAGTCCTTCTCGACCTGCTCGGACTCGCCCTTGCGCATCAGGCCGTGGTCCACGTAGACGCAGGTCAGCTTCTCCCCGATGGCCTTGTTGACCAGGGCGGCGGCGACCGCGGAGTCCACCCCGCCGGACAGGCCGCAGATCGCGCGCTTGTCGCCGACCTGGGCGCGGATCGCGGCGACCTGCTCCTCGACCACGTTGTGCGTGGTCCAGTTCGGCGCGATGCCCGCGCCCCGGTACAGGAAGTGCTCCAGCACCTGCTGGCCGTGCTCGGAGTGCAGCACCTCGGGGTGGTACTGGACGCCGTAGAGCTTCTTCTCGTCGTCCTCGAAGGCGGCGACGGGCACGAGGTCGGTGGTCGCGGTGACCGCGAAGCCCTCGGGGGCGGCGGAGCAGGTGTCGCCGTGCGACATCCACACCGAGTGCTCGGCCGGGGTGCCCTCGAAGAGCGTCGAGCCGGTCTTGCCGACGTGCAGCGGCGTGCGCCCGTACTCACGGGCACCGGTGTTGTCGACGGTGCCGCCGAGGGTGATCGCCATCAGCTGGAAGCCGTAGCACATGCCGAAGACCGGGACGCCGGCCTCGAAGAGGGCGCGGTCCAGCCGCGGGGCGTGCTCGGCGTAGACCGAGGACGGTCCGCCGGACAGGATGATCGCGGCGGGCCGCTTGGCCAGCATCTCCTGCACCGGCATGGTGCTCGGCACGATCTCGCTGTAGACCCGGGCCTCGCGGACACGACGGGCGATGAGCTGCGCGTACTGCGCCCCGAAGTCGACGACGAGAACGGTGTCGGGGGCGGCTGGGGTCGCTGATGCCACGGTGGGCCTTCCGGCGGGTCGAACGTGGGGTCCCTGCCGATTCTACCGGGGCCCACGGCTTTACTTCCCCGCCCCGAGGAGTCACACTGTCCGCCATGTTCAGCAGCACGCACTTCGCGTTTACCTATGGCACCGACTGGTCCGGCTGCCATGGTCGTGCTGTCTGATCGCGGAAACGCATTCCAGACGTCACCAGGCGCCCCGGGCCACACGGCCCGGGGTGCTTGGCGTATGCCTCCCCGGGCAGGTCAGGCGCCCAGACCCCCGAGGAGAGACCATGAGCGGCACGGCAGCACCCACCGGTCGGGAACGGCCCGAGCAGGAGCGCACCCCGGACGCCGAGACCGTGATCGCCGGCGCCCGGCAGCGCATCGACGACCTCGACGCCCGGCTCATCGCGCTGATCCGGGAACGGATGACGGTCTCGGCCGGCATCCAGCGGGCCCGGATCGCCTCCGGCGGCCGCCGGGTGCACCTGGCCCGCGAGATGCAGGTCCTCGGCCGCTTCCGCGGTGAGCTGGGCAGGCCCGGCACCGCGCTGGCGATGACCCTGCTGGAGCTGTGCCGCGGCCGCGTCTGAGACGTTCGGGCGCCGTGGGCGGAGGCCGCCCCCGGACGGGCCGTGTGACCCGTTCGGGGGGCATCACCCGTACGGCACGTGACCGCCTCCGGGTGCCTTCGTTGAATCCGGTGTCCGTGCCAGCCAGGCGCGGTCACCCCGGGCCAGGGGTAGCAGGGACAGCAGGACAACAAGACGTCGAAAAGCAGGACACCACGCGTGGACACCGCTCAGACGCAGCTGGGCGGGGTGGCATCGGAACGATGAGGCGCGCCCGCGCCTAGTGGAAGCACCGCGGGCCCGCCGTGGGACCTCGTTCCGGTGGATGTGACCGGACGGCAGGGGACAGCAGCCCGGTCACGACTCGAAAGTGGCGGTCGGCTCCGGGGACGCCGGGGGCCGGCCGCTCTGCGAGGAACACACTACTCATTTCGCGGCACTTGGGCAGACATCCGGCCCACGATCGAGTGAGTCGCCGTCCGTCACGACTTCGGGGGCACCGGCGGGACCGGGAGCAGCGGCAGGCGCAGGGCGCCGAAGGCGTCCTGCGGGACGACCGGCTGCTTCGGCTCGACCGGCGTGACCCGGCGATAGGCCTCGCCCTGGGCCGGACGCGGATCCGCCTCACCCTTGTTGGGCCACAGCGACATCGCCCGTTCCGCCTGCGCGGTGATGGTCAGCGACGGGTTGACGCCGAGGTTGGCCGACACGGCCGCACCGTCCACCACATGGATGCCGGGGTGCCCGAACAGCCGGTGGTACGGGTCGATGACGCCGTGCTCCGCGTCCTCGCCGATCGCGCAGCCGCCCAGGAAGTGCGCCGTGAGCGGGGTGCCCATCAACTCGCCGACATTGCTGCCCGCGAAGCCGTTGATCTCCTCGGCCAGCAGCCGGGCCGCCTCCGCGCCCTCGGGGATGAAGTCCGGGTTGGGCGCGCCATGGCCCTGGCGGGCGGTGAGCAGGCCCTTCCCCAGGCCCTTGGGCTTGCGGTAGGTGGTCAGCGAGTTGTCCAGGGACTGCATGACCAGGCCGATGATGGTGCGCTCGGACCAGCGGCGGTTGGACAGCGAGCGCATCAGCAGCACCGGGTGGCGGACGCAGTGCGCCAGGTAGGCCAGGCCGCGGGGCAGTTTCGTGCCGTGCGGGACCTGCAGGATGGACAGGCCGCCCATCGAGTTGGAGCCCTTGCCGTAGCGGACCGGCTCGATGTGGGTGTTGTCGTTCGGGTGGATCGAGGACGTGATGGCCACGCCCCGCGTGAAGTCCACCGTCTGCTCGCCCGTCCGCCTGCGGTAGCGGCGGCTGTCGGTCTGCGCGCCCACCAGGGCCTCGGAGTTGGTGCGGGTCAGCTCACCGAGCCGGGCCGAGACACCGGGCAGCCGGCCCGCGTCGCGCATGCGGTGCAGCAGCGTCTGCGTGCCGTAGGTGCCGGCCGCGACGATCACGTACCGGGCGCGCAGCACGCGGGGGGCGGCCTTGCGGCGGTCGGTGGGGACGACGGAGACGTCATAGCCGCCGCCGGGGTTCTCCTCCAGCGCGGTGACCGTGGTCATCGGGTGGATCACCGCGCCCGCTTTCTCGGCGAGGTGCAGGTAGTTCTCGTTGAGGGTGTTCTTGGCGCCGTGCCGGCAGCCGGTCATGCACTCCCCGCACTCGGTGCAGGCCCGCCGGGACGGCCCCTCGCCACCGAAGTACGGGTCGGGCACCTCGCCGCCGGGCGCGGCCTTGGCGTCGCCCCCGGCGTCCTGGCCGTCGCCGAAGAACACGCCGACCGGGGCCATGTGGAAGGAGTCGCCGACGCCCATCTTCTCGGCGGTGGCCTTGAGGTGGACGTCGGAGGGGGTCATGGTCGGGTTGAGGCGCACGCCCAGCATCCGCTTGGCCTGGTCGTAGTAGGGCGCGAGCTCTTCCCGCCAGTCGGTGATGCGGCCCCACTGGCGGTCCTCGAAGAACGCCTTCGGCGGCACATAGAGGGTGTTGGCGTAGTTGAGCGAGCCGCCGCCGACGCCGGCGCCGGCCAGGATCATGACGTTGTCGAGCAGGTGGATGCGCTGGATCCCGTACAACCCGAGGGCCGGGGCCCACAGGTAGTCCTTGACGTGCCAGGAGTTCTTCGGCAGGGACTCGCGGGTCCAGCGGCGGCCCGCCTCCATGACGCCGACCTTCCAGCCCTTCTCGGTCAGGCGCAGCGCGGAGACGGCCCCGCCGAAGCCGGACCCGACCACGATCACGTCGTAGTCGAGGTCCTGGTGCTGGTCGTGGTGGTGGTCCTGTCCGTCGTCCCGGGTCTGTGCCATCGGCTCGTCCCCCATCAGCGGAGCCTCAGTGCCTTCATCACGCGGAGGCTGCGGCTCATGAAGGCCGCGTACGCCGCGTCGTCCATGCCCAGTGACGGGGCCATCGGCAGCAGTCGCTGCGTGGCCACGGTCTGCGCCTCGGTGTACTTCAGGATGCCCTCGGAGCCGTGCCGGCGGCCGAGGCCGGAGTCCTTCATGCCGCCCATCGGGGAGCGCACGCTGCCGTAGGCGGACGAGTAGCCCTCGTTGACGTTGACGGTGCCGCTGCGCAGGCGGGCGGCGACGCGGGCGCCACGGCGGGCGTCCTTGGTCCACACGCTGGAGTTGAGGCCGTAGGGCGTGGCGTTGGCGCGCTCGACGGCCTCGTCCTCGTCGGTGAAGCGGTAGACGGAGACGACCGGGCCGAAGGTCTCCTCGGTGCAGACCGCCATCGGGGCCTCCACACCGTCCAGGACCGTCGGCTCGAAGAAGAACGGGCCGACGTCGGGGCGCGGCCGGCCGCCGGTGAGGACGGTCGCGCCCTTGGCGACGGCCTCCTCCACGTGCCGGGTGACGGTCTCCAGCTGGCGCTCGCCGGCCAGCGAGCCCATCCCGGCGCCGTAGGCGAGGGCGGTGCCGAGCTTGAGGGCCCGGGTGCGGGCGGTGAAGCGCTCCAGGAAGGCGTCGGCGACCGACGCGTGGACGAAGAGCCGCTCGATGGAGATGCACAGCTGCCCGGCGGAGGAGAAGCAGGCGCGGACCGCGCCCTCGGCTGCCTTGTCCAGGTCGGCGTCCTCCAGCACCAACAGGGCGTTCTTGCCGCCCAGTTCGAGGGAAACGCCGATCAGGCGGGCGGCGGCGCGGGTCGCGACGTCGCGGCCGGTGCGGGTCGAGCCGGTGAACGACACGTAGTCGGCGTGCTCGACCACGGCGGGGCCGACGACCGGGCCCTCGCCGATCACGATCTGCCAGACGTCGGCCGGCAGCCCGGCCTCGATCAGCTGCTCGCGCGCCCACAGGGCGGTCAGCGCGGTCTCGGTGTCGGGCTTCATGACCACGGCGTTGCCCGCGACGAAGGCGGGCAGCGCGTCGCCGATGGACAGCTCCAGGGGGTAGTTCCAGGGGGCGATCTGCCCGACCACACCGCGCGGGTGGCGCAGTTCGCCGACCTTGGTCAGCACCGGGATCGCGCCGGTGTGCCGCTTGGGCCGCAGGTACGACGGGGCCTTCAGCCCGTAGTGGCGGGCGGCGACGGCGACGGCCTGCACCTCCTCGTGCGCGTGCAGCCGCGTCTTGCCGGTCTCCAGCTGGATGAGGTCCAGCACCTCGGCCTGCCGGCGCAGGACCAGGTCGTGGAACCGCAGCAGCACCGCGGCGCGCTTGCGGACCGGGGTCGCCGCCCAGGCCCGCTGCGCCTCCCGGGCCCGCTCGTACGCCGCCGCCACGTCGTCCGGCGTCGACTCGGGCAGCTCCGCCAGCGTCTCGCCGGTCATGGGCGAGTGGTTCGCGGTGCGGCCGCTGCCGCCCACGCCCCGGGTGAGCCGTGCGACCAGTTCGGGGGTCACCACGTCGGCGGCCGTCCTGGTACCGGCGGGGGCGACCGGGTTGCCGTCGCCGGCCGGACCGGCGGGACCACTTGGGGGGAAGTCCGTCATGGCGGGAGAGTACGGCGGGACGGCACCGCGTGCATACCCGTCAGTAGCTACTTTTCACAATTACGCCAGCAAAAGCTGGCAAGAACGCCGCAGGGCCGTCCCGGCCGGGACGCCAGGGGCGGAAAAGGGCGCCGTCAGGACCGCGGTTCGGCCCGCCAGGTCTGGAGCGCGACCTGGAACCGGGCGAGGGACGCGGGCCAGTCGGCGGCCGGGGCGCCCATGTAGATCGCGTACTCGGTGCCGTCGGGGGCGCGGTACGCCTGGTCGACCGCGCGGCGCGGCCCGGGGTTCTCCTTCCCGGCGGTCCAGGTGAACTCCCACAGCGCGCCGTCGCCCTCGCGGAAGGTGTTCTGGTGCAGCCGCACGCGGGTGTAGCGGGGCAGCGCGCGGACGTCCTTCTCGAGCGCGAGCAGGTGCATGTACGGATTGGGGTCCGCCGGGCGGCTCTCGATCCCGATGCGCAGCCGGTGCGCGCCGTTGTCGGGCGTGTAGTCGATCTGGTCGCCGTCCAACTGCCGCTTCCAGCCGCGCGGTACGGCCACGCTGAACCCGGCCGGGTCCGTGACGCGCACGTACCCGGCGGGCACCCCGCCGGTCGCACCGGCCGCGGTGTCGCCGCCCCCGTCGTGCAGCACGGCCACGACGACGGCGGCCGCGAGCAGCGCAGCCGCCACCGGCACGGCGACCGCCGCGAGGACCCTGCGCCGCACCCGCGGCCCGCCGTGGTGCGACCCGCCCGCGGCCACGACCGCCAGCGTGGTGGCGAGCTGCCCCGCGGGCGTCCGGGCGGCCGGCTCCTTCTGCAGCAGGCCGGTGATCACCGGCCGCAGCGGTCCCGCGGTGCGGGGCTCGGGCGGCTCCTCGTACACCACCGCCTGCAGCGTGCCGATCGGCGAGGTACGGCGGAACGGGGAGCGGCCCTCGACCGCGGCGTAGAGCGTCGCGCCCAGCGACCACAGGTCGGACTCGGGCCCCGGCCGGCCGCCACGGGCCCGCTCGGGGGCCAGGTAGTCGACGGAGCCGACGAGTTCGCCGGTGCGTGTGATGGCCGAATCACCCTCGACGACGGCGATGCCGAAGTCCGACAGCAGCACCCGGCCGTCGCGGGCGAGCAGCACGTTGGCCGGTTTGACGTCGCGGTGCAGGACGCCCGCGGCGTGCGCGGCGCGCAGCGCGTCGAGCACGGCGGCGCCGACCCGGGCGGCCTCGCGCGGGGCGAGCGGGCCCTGCTCGCGGACCGTCTCCTCCAGGGAGCGGCCGTCCACGAGCTCCATGACGATCCACGGGCGGCCGTCCTGCTCGACCACGTCGTGGACGGTGACCACGCCCGGGTGGTTGATCCGGGCCGCCGCGCGGGCCTCCTGCTGCATGCGGGTCTGCAGCAGTGCCCGGTCCTCCTCGGCGAGATGGGCGCCGAGGGTCAGCTCCTTGATCGCGACGGTGCGGCGCAGCACGACGTCCTGGGCCTCCCAGACCCGGCCCATGCCACCGCTGCCGATCAGGTCGCCCAGCCGGTACCGTCCGGCCACCACGCTGCCGCTGCCGCTCGCGCTTCCGATCATTCCGCTGCCCCCACGGGCTGTTCGACGCCGCGACCGTCCGTTCCGGTTCCGGTCCCGTTCCGCGCACGGGACCGGCGCGGGACCTGCGTGGGACGGGTCAGGTGCCGTAGGTCTCGGCCGCCTTCTCGAAGTACCGCTTGACGTCCGAGCGGCGGTTGTCCGGACCGACGACCAGCACGACGTGGTACTTGCCGTCCCGGATCATCACCAGGTTGCGCGCGAAGAGCTGCTGCCCGGAGGCGTCGCTCCAGCTGAACTCCCCCTCCGCCGCGGGGATGCCGCCCATGTCGAGGCGGCGCAGCCCGGAGGCCGAGGACCAGCCGGAGGCGCGGAAGCCCGCCAGCTCCGGCTCGTCGTTCTGGTACGCCATGGGATCGCCGCCCTTGGCGGCGGCCGAGTCGCGGCCGGGGACGACGAGCAGCTGGTAGTCCCCGCCGGTGTAGCGGACCTGGCCGTCGCCGTTCCTGCCGCTGCGCTGCCAGCCGTTGGGCACGGCCAGGTGGAAGCCCTCCGGGTCGGTGCGCAGCTGGAAGTCGCCGCCGAGACCGGTGGTCACCGTGTTGCCGGGGGGCGCGGACCGGGTGGGCGGCACGCTGCTCGCGGGCGCCCTGCTCGTCGGCGTCCGCGACGGCGAGGTCCTGGACGACGGGGCGGAAGGGCCCTGCGAACCCTGCGGCTTGTCGTCGCCACCGGGCACCTGTGCGGGCAGGGTGCGGGACGGGCTCGATCCGCCCTCGTCGGCCGTGCCACCGGCGCGGGGCAGGAAGACCACGGCGTAGACCACGGCCGCGGCCAGCAGCGCCAGGACCAGCGCGACGAGCATCAGCCCGAGCGTGCGCGGCCCCCGCCCGCCCCGCTTGCGATCCTTTGACCGCTTGTGGCGGCCGTGGGCCATGGGTACCGGCACCGGATCGGCGGCGGCCCTGCGGCGGCGGACGAGCTCGCCCCGGCGCCGCACGATGGGCAGTTTGTGCGCGTCGTCGGCGGGCACCGGCACGGTGCGCAGCCCGAGATCCGGCTCAGGAGCG
Organism: Streptomyces sp. NPDC002574; assembly: GCF_042889545.1. NCBI lineage: Bacteria > Bacillati > Actinomycetota > Actinomycetes > Kitasatosporales > Streptomycetaceae > Streptomyces > Streptomyces sp. NPDC002574. Next base: position 4,122 of record NZ_JBIARB010000010.1, on the reverse strand, counting down.
GAGCGCACCAGGGAGCGCAGCCAGCCGCGCAGTTCCTCCACGTCCGGCCGCTCCTCGGGGTCCTGCCGCAGCAGGGACTCCACGACGGGCCGCAGCGGGCCGCACTCCTCGGCGAACGCGGGGGGCTCGGCGACGACGAGCTGCACCAGCTCGTTCGTGGACTCCTCCGGGAACGGCGGATGGCCCTGCACACTGCGGAAGAGCAGCGAGCCCAGCGCCCACAGGTCGGCGGCGGGGCCGACCGGAGGTGCCAGCTGCCAGTTCTCGTGGACCTCGGTGGCCTGCTCCGGGGCCCAGCGTTCGGTGACCGGGCCGACCACGGTGAGCCGGGCCTGCCGGGCGCGCTCCAGCTCCAGCACCGAGTGCGGGCCCTCCCAGCCGGCGCCGCCCGCCTCCTCCTCGCCGCCGCCCGCGAGCGCGGGCACCGGCAGCGTGTTGTAGCCGCACAGCGCCTCCTGGGCGGCGCCGACCGCGAGGCCGGAGAGCATCGCGCGGCCGTCGTCGCAGACCAGCACGGTGCCGGCGGTGACATTGCGGTGGGTCCAGCCGTGGGCGTGCAGCACGCGCAGCGCGGTCAGCACGTCGTTGCCGACCTCGGCGGCGCGGTACGGGCTCAGCTTCTTGTCGGCCAGGAGCGCGGCGAGCGGGCGGGCGGAGACCAGCTCGCTCACTATCCAGACGCTGCCGTCCTCGACGAAGATGTCGAAGACCTGCACCAGCCTGGGGTGGTCGGGTATCGCGGCCGCCGCGCGGGCGGCCTCCAGCGCCCGGCGCGCGGTGTCCCCGCCGTCACCTCGGTACGGCTCCGGCTCGGCACCGACGACCTCCGGCAGCAGCACCTGGCGTATCAGCACCTCCTGGCCGCTGTAGGTGTCGAAGGCCCGGGTCTCCACCAGTTCGTACTCATCGGCGGGCGGCCGCGGCAGGCGGTAGCGGTCGGCCAGTACCCGTCCCGCGTAGTCGTCCACGACGCCTCCCCAAAGCGTCAGATCCGATCCGATCTGGATGCGGACAGTCCGCAATGATTCACGATACGTGCTCGAGCGGCGTCACTTGGCCGGTTTGAAGGTGTTGTACAGAGCGGCGAGCATCGCCTTGGTCTGCGCGCTGTTCCAGTCGGCGTCCGGGGCCGTGAAAAGGATGGCGTACCCGTGCGTGTCGTCGGTGACGAAACCGCGGTTGACCGCCCGCATCTTGGTGCCGTGGGAGGTGAAGGTGAACGTCCAGTCGGCGACGGTGCGGTAACCGCGCCAGGACACCGGGGCGATGGCGATGCGCTCGTAACCGGGGTAAGCGCCCCGCGTGCTCGGCTCCTGGTCGCGCCAGGCCTTCGCCGCGTCCTTGCGGGGCGTGGTCGTCCAGTCGACCTGGACGCGCGGGCTGTGGCTCGCGTTGAATATCCGGCCGCTGCCGTAGCCGTTGCCCTTGCTGTCCGCCGCCCAGCCGGCGGGCAGCGCGATCGAGAAGCCGCCCTCATCGGAGGTGTAGGGCTTCCATCCCGACGGCACCGAGCCGGCGGAGTCGTCGGACCCCTTGCCGGAACCCGAGGTGTCGCCGGACGAAGGCTCGGTGGTGGACCCGGAGTCGCCGGACCCCTTGCCCGAGCCGGAGTTGTCGTCGTCCTCGTTCTTGCCCTTGCCGTCACCGGACGTGTCGTCGCCCTTGACGCCGCCGTTGTCACCGGACTTGGTGCTCGACGAGGACGTGGACGAGGCCGAGGGACCGGGGGACGCCCCGGAGCCCGTGCCCTCGCCGCCGCCGGCCGCCCAGACGCCGATGAGCGTGCCGAGCACGGCGAGCACGACCACGCCCGCCACGATCAGCAGGATCCGGCGGCGCCGCTCGTCCTGCAGGAAGGGCGGCAGGGTGAAGGGCACCGAGGCGACCGCCGCCGGGGCCGGGGCGGCCGCGGGAGCCGGCACCGGCTCCGGCGTGGTCTTCGCGGCACGCAGCGCGGCCTGGTCGGCGGCGGCCTCGCGGGTCGCGGGCGGCGCGTCGGTGGGCGTCGGCTGCGGGTCGGTGGGCACCGCCATGGCGCGGGTGACGTCGGGGGCCGGTGCGACGGGGACGACCGGGGCGTTGGCGACCTCGGTCAGCATCGGCCGCACGGCCGCGTCGTCGAGGCGCTCCTCGGGGTCCTTGGCGAGCAGCCCCTGGATCGCGCCGGCCAGCGGGCCCGCGTTCCTGGGGGTCTTGAGCTGCTCGGTCATCACGGCGGTCAGGGTCGCGATGGCGGAGCCCTTGTCGTACGGCGGCCTGCCCTCCACGCACGCGTACAGCAGCGCACCCAGAGACCACAGGTCGGCCGGCGGGCCGGGCTTCTGGCCGCGGGCCCGCTCGGGCGAGATGTAGGAGGGGGCTCCGACGAGCATGCCGGTGGAGGTGACCGACGGGTCGCCGTCGATCTGGGCGATGCCGAAGTCGCTCAGCACGACCCGGCCGTCCTGGGCGAGCAGCACGTTGGACGGCTTGACGTCGCGGTGGAGGATGCCCTCCTTGTGCGCGGCACGCAGCACGTCCAGCACGGTCAGGCCCACCTCGGCGGCGCGCTTGGGCGTCAGCGGGCCGTCCTCGCGGATCGCGTCGGACAGCGAGCGGCCCTCGACCAGCTCCATCACGATCCAGGGGCGCTCGTCCTCCTCGACGACGTCGAAGACGGTGATCGCGCCGGTGTTGCGGATGCGGGCGGTCGCCTTGGCCTCCCGCAGGGTGCGGGTGATCAGGCGGCGCTTCTCGTCCTCGTCGACATTGCCCGGGAAGCGGAGCTCCTTGACGGCGACGGTACGGCCCAGGGTCTCGTCGACAGCCCGCCAGACCGTGCCCATGCCGCCCTTGCCGAGCACGGCACCCAGCCGGTAGCGGCCGGCGAGGAGACGGTGGTCGGTGTCGGTGTCATGCGCCTGACCCATGAATTCCCTCTGCAGTCGCTGAAGATGAAGCTCCCTCATCGCCTGCTTTCGGCGACCGCGGGATGGAGAGCTCCATCATCCCTGACAATGCCCCGTGGTCCCACCCCGGCCTGACCCTGTGCTAGTCGTTCAGGACGAGTCCGGCAACGGCGTTCTCGAACACGCGCCGGTCAGAGGCCCATTGGGCTGCCGGGGCGGAGAGGTAGACGGCGAACTCCCGCTGTCCGGGATCGCCGAATCCGAGGTCGATCGCGCGGAAGGTGCGCGCCTTGCCCTCGAAGGTGAACTCCCATATGGCGGCGGGCCGTCCGCGCCACTGCGTGCTCTGCATGCGCAGCTGCTCGTAGCCGTCCAGCTTCGGGATCGTCTGCGCCTCTTCGTCCTTGAAGTGCTGCAGCGGGCTGGGCCCGGCGAAGTCCAGCGTGCCGATGCGCAGTCCGACCAGCTGGGTCGGGTCGACGTAGATGATCTGCTGGCCGTCGTCGCTGACCTGGCGCGTCCACCCGTCGGGGATGGGCACGGAGAAGCCGCGGTCCGGTTCCTCGGCGAGGTGGTAGCCGTCCGGGACGGGGGACGGGCTGTACGAGGGGGACGGCGAGGAGGGCGCGGAGGTGGACGGCGTGCTCGGCGGCGCCGAGGGGGACGTCGGTCCGGGCGAGTCCGCCGCGGCGTCGTCCGCGCCGCCGAAGTGCCGGCCCGCGTACACGCCGCCCGCGGCGAGGGCCGCCACCAGGACACCGACGGTGATCCACAGCGGGGCGCGCCGACGGCGGACGGGCGGCGGAGTCGGGGCAGGTGCCGGGGCGGGAGCCTGCGGCTGGTACCGCGACATCGCGGCGGCGGTGACGGGCGCGGTCACGCCACCGGCCGGGGGACGGACGACCGCGGTCGGCCCGGTCAGCGGCTGCGGGTGTGTCAGGGCGTCGCGGGGGACGTTGGCGGTGGTGGTCTCGGCGGCCACCGCCCGCAGCATCCGCTCCGCCTCCGGCGACGACAACCGCCGCTCCGGCTCACGCACCAGCAACCCCGCGATCACCGGAGCCAGCGCACCCGCACGACCCGCCACCGGCACCTCATCCGTGGCAATCGCATACGCCGTCTCGATCGCCGTGTCCCGGCGGAACGGCGAACGCCCCTCCACCGCCTGGAACAACGTCGCCCCCAACGCCCACAGATCCGCCTCAGGACCCGGCGCACCACCCGTCAACCGCTC